>NZ_JAGEKI010000006.1:0-318015 GCF_049887815.1 Pseudomonas sp. NFXW11
TCATGGCGGGCACGGCGTGGGGCAGGCCGGCCTTGATCGCGGCCTGGCGCGCGGGGTTCTGCCCGGCGCCGGCGGTGAGCACCTGGCCCATGATCACTTCGTCGACCTGGGCCGGGTCGATGCCGGTCTGGGCCAGCAGTTGGCGGATCACCGCGGCGCCCAGGTCAACGGCGGGAATGTTGGCCAGGGAGCCCTGGAAACTGCCCACCGCGGTGCGGGTGGCGGCAACGATAACGACGTCTTGCATGGTGGGGCTCCTCAGGCGAACTGCATTTCAGGCACATGGTCCGGCACGATCAGCTTGCCGGCGGTCTTGCTGACGATTTCCTCGACGCTGACCCCGGGGGCGCGTTCCTTGAGGATAAAGGCGCCGTTCTCGATCTCCAGGTAGGCGAGGTCGGTGAGCACGCGCTTGATGCACTGGGCGCCGGTCAGCGGCAGGCTGCAACGGCTCAGCAGCTTGGATTCGCCGTCTTTCGAGGCGTGGGTCATGGTGACGATAATGTTCTCGGCACCGGCTACCAGGTCCATGGCGCCGCCCATGCCCTTGACCAGCTTGCCGGGGATCATCCACGAGGCGATGTTGCCCTGCACGTCCACCTCGAAGGCACCGAGCACGGTGAGGTCGATATGGCCGCCGCGGATCATCGCGAAGGATTCGGCGGAGGAGAAGATCGAGGCGCCGACACGGGCGGTGACGGTCTGCTTGCCGGCGTTGATCATGTCGGCGTCGACTTCGTCCTCGGTGGGGAAGGCGCCCATGCCCAGCAGGCCGTTTTCCGATTGCAGCATCACTTCCATGCCATCGGGGATGTAGTTGGCCACCAGGGTCGGAATGCCGATGCCGAGGTTCACGTAGTAGCCGTCTTGCAGTTCGCGGGCGACGCGCTGAGCCATTTGTTCGCGGGAAAGAGCCATGGTTGTTGTCCTTTTATTCGGGCTGGGGAAGGGCGATCACTTGCGCACGGTGCGCTGTTCGATGCGCTTCTCGAAGGTGCCGCAGATAATCCGGTCGACATAGATGCCGGGGGTGTGGATCTGCGTCGGGTCCAGCTCGCCCGGCTCGACGATCTCTTCCACTTCGACCACGGTGATCTTGCCCGCGGTGGCCGCCAGGGGGTTGAAGTTCTGCGCGGTGTGGCGATAGACCACGTTGCCGAAATGGTCGGCCTTCCAGCCCTTGACGATGGCGAAGTCGCCGGTGATGGACTCTTCCATCAGGTAGGTGCGGCCGTTGAAGTCGCGGGTTTCCTTGCCTTCGGCTACGGGGGTGCCGACCCCGGTGGCGGTGAAGAACGCCGGAATGCCGGCGCCGCCAGCGCGCATTTTTTCCGCCAGGGTGCCTTGGGGGGTCAGCACCACTTCGATTTCGCCGCTGAGCAGCTGTTTCTCGAACAGGGCGTTCTCGCCAACGTAGGAGGCCACCACCTTGCTGATCTGACGGTCTTGCAGCAGCACGCCGAGGCCGAAACCGTCGACCCCGCAGTTGTTCGAGACCACCGTCAGGTCGCGGGTGCCGCGACGCTTGATCTCGGCGATCAGGTTTTCGGGAATGCCGCACAGGCCGAAGCCGCCGGCGATCACGGTCATGCCATCCTGCAGACCTTCCAGGGCTTCCTCGTAGGACGCCACGCGCTTATCGAAACCTGCCATTTGCACCATCCTCTTTCTTGTTCGTTGGCGGCTGGCCAGCCGTGTGTGGAGCAGTGTTGCGCCAGTGGATTGATTTGTTAAGTTTATTTTTAAGGTGGATTGATGAGAAAATCAGCACAATAGCGCAAGCTGCAAGCTGCAAGCTGCAAGCTGCAAGCTGCAAGCACTTGCAGCTTGAAGCTCGCAACTTGTAGCTCTCCTCTTATAGTTGCCTCCTGGAGGCTGAGATGACCGTCAAGCAGATCCGCGCCTTTCTCGCGGTGGCCCACAGTTTGAGTTTCGCCCTGGCCTGCGAGCGCCTGCACCTGTCGCAGTCGGCCCTGAGCCTGACCATCAAGGCCCTGGAGCAAAGCCTTGGCGGGCGCCTGTTCACCCGCAATACCCGCAACGTCGCCCTGACCCCGGAAGGCGAGGCCCTGGTGCCCCTGGCCCGGCGCCTGATCGCCGACTGGGACAATGCCGAGGATGAGCTGCGCCAGCGTTTCACCCTGCAGCGCGGGCGGGTGACCCTGGCGGCCATGCCGTCTTTTGCCGGCAATCTGCTGCCGCCGATTCTCAAGCAGTTTCGCGCGCGCTATCCCCAGGTCAATGTCACGGTCAACGATGTGATCAACGAGCAGGTGCTGGAAATGGTCCGCGACCGCGAGGTGGAACTGGGGGTGGCCTTCGAGCCGCAAGACAACAGCTCCCTGCTGTTCACCCCGCTGTACATCGACCGTTTTGTCGCCGTGGTGCCCAGGGATTCGCCCTTGGCGCGACACGCCGAGATCGATTGGCAAGCCTTGCTGCAGCAGCCCTTCATCACCTTGCAGCGGCCGTCCACGGTGCGGGTGATGCTGGAAGAACACCTGCGGGCCCGCGGTGTGCAACTGCCAGTGGAATTCGAGAGCCACCAGTTGGCGACGGTGGGGCGGATGGTCGCCAGTGGCCTGGGGGTGAGCGCGGTGCCGGCCCTGTGCGCCGAGCAAATGCGTGAGCTGGGGGCGCATTGCCTGACCCTGGGCGAGCCGGTGGTGGAACGCGCCATCGGCGTCTTGACCAAGCCCGGCGAGGAGCTGTCCAGCGCGGCCCAGGCGTTGTTCGACATTCTCCGCGAGCAAGCTTTTGCCCCGGCTTGAGCCTTAGCGCAGCAGGCGTTGGGCCAATTGCGGCAGGAGCTGGTCGCAGGGTTCGGCGAGCTTGAGTTGCAGCAGCTCATCGGCCCGGGTCTTGCCGAAATTGATCGCCAGCAACGGCTTGCCCTGGTCGACCACTGCGCGGCACAGGCGAAACGCCGAATAGGCCATCAGCGACGAGCCCACCACCAGCAGGCCGCCGGCCTGGTGCACCGCTTCCCAGGCCAGGGCGGCGGTGGCCGGGGCGACATTCTCGCCGAAGAACACCACATCGGGTTTCAGTCGCTCGCCCGCGCAATGGGGGCAGTGCGGCACCTGGAAGCGTTCTTCGAAGGCCGGGTCCAGCAGGGTGTCGCCATCCGGGGCCTGCTGCGCATCGACCCCGGCCAGGTAGGGGTTGGCGGCTTCCAGCTGCTGCTGGATGGCCTCCCGCGGGCTGCGCTGGCCGCAGTCCAGGCACAGCACTCGGTGCAGGCTGCCGTGCAGTTCGATCGCTTCGCGGCTGCCGGCCTGGTGGTGCAGGGTGTCGACATTCTGCGTGATCAGCCCGGCAATCCGCCCGGCGTCCTGCAATTGCGCCAGGGCCTGGTGGGCGGCATTGGGCCGGGCCTGGCGGATCCGCGGCCAGCCGAGCATGGCCCGGGCCCAGTAGCGGCGGCGGGCGTTGGGCTGGCCGAGAAACTCCTGGTACATCATCGGTTGCCGGCCCCGGCGCACGCCCTGGCTGTCGCGGTAGTCGGGAATGCCCGAGGGGGTGCTGATGCCGGCGCCGGTCAGCACCACAAAGGGCTGGGCGCCCATGGCGGCGACCAGTTGGTCCAGGGCTGGGGTGGCGAGGTCGATCATGGGCAGCGCTCGTGTGCAGTGGCCGGTGCGGTTTAGCAGAAATAGCCGCAAAGCCCTTGGCACGCCAGGGTTTTGCCTGAAAATCGGCACCGGGTGCGCTGGCGATAGCGGCGCGCGGGCCGCTCGGGAACAAGGCGGATGCGACCTGGAGCCGGGCTCCAGGTCGGGCTGGGCATCAGCTGGAGTGTTCGACCTCTTCTTCCATGGGCATTTCCGCGGCGCTGTCGTCCTGCCCCGGCAGCTCGGTGACCACGCTGAAGTCGCTGACTTCCACGGCCCCCAGGCCATAGCCCAGCAGATGAAAGGAGAAGGCCTTGCGGGTTTGCGGGTTGTCGAAGCTGAAATCCATCTGCAGCGGCTGGTCGGGGGTCACCAGCATTTCCTCCGGCAGGCCCAGGGGCACGTCCTGCTCCAGTTCCTTGCCCTTGAGCAGGATATAGGCGTTCTGCTGCGGGTCGGCCGAGCGCACGGTGAAGCGCACCCGGGTCTGCGAGCCCTTGGGCATTTCCAGGTACTGGGCGCCGATCAGGTTGTCGGCCCAGTCATCCTTGATCTGCGCCTGCAGCGGGATGATTGCCGGGCTGCCGAACTGATAGTGCTGGTTCAGCGGTGACTGCAGCAGGCTGCGGTCGAGGTGGGTGGCCCGGGCGCTGATCTGCCGCGCCCGCTGGCCGCCGTACTGGCCCTTCAGGCTGGCGCTGTCGGCGATAAAACCGGTGCTCTGGTAATAACGGCAACGTTGCTGGAAGTCACACTCGGTAAAGGTGCCCTGGCCATCGTGGTAGCGCAGCTTGCCGTTGGTGTAGGACATGATCTCCCGGCCCTGGGCGTAGTCGCGAAACAGCGAGCGGCCGCTGAGGCTGGCGGGCACCGGCAAGGCGAAGTAGTCGAGCACCGAGGCGCTGAGGTCGACGTGGCCATAGGTGCCGGACTTGATATGAGGCAGCAGCGCCTGGTCGGGGGCGAGCATCAGGTTGAAGCCCCAGGACGAAGCCAGGCGCACGCCGTCGATGCCGTGGGATTCATCGGAGGTGATGATCACCAGGGTGTCCTTGAGCACGCCCTGGCGCTCCAGGCCCTTGAGGAACTGGTCGATGGCGTCGTCGAGGTAGCCGACGGCGGCCTGTTTCGGCGTGTCGTAGCGCTCCAGGTAGTCTTCGGGGGCCGAGTAGGGCTGGTGGGTGCCGACGGTCAGCAGGGTGAGCATCCACGGTTGCTTCTGCTTCTTCAGCTTCTCGACATAAGTCAGCGCGCCTTCGAAGAACGCCTTGTCGTCCTTGCCCCAGGGGAATTCCAGGTAGTTGGGGTTGTTGAACCACTCCAGGCCGTGGGTCGAATCGAAGCCGATGTGCGGCATGATCTTGTCTTTGGCCATGAAGCGCAGGCCGGCGCCTTGCAGGTAGTGGGTGTTGAAACCGAACTTGTGCATCTGCGCCGGCAGGCAGGCCTGGTTGCGCTGGTTCTGGGTGAGCATCTCGACGCCCTTGGGGGTGCCGTTGTCGAGCTTGTCGTAGTCGCCGCAGAGCATGGCGTACAGGCCACGGATGGTCTGGTGGCTGTGTAGCACGTAGTCCGGGGTGTTCATCCCGCGTTCGGCCCAGGCGCTGAGCTTGGGCATCAGGTCTTCCTGGTAGTGGCTGTTCAGGGCTTCGCGGTTGGTCTTGATATAGGCCCCGGGAATGCCTTCCAGGGTGATCAGCAGCACGTTGCGCGCCCGTCCGGCGCTGGGCAGCAGTGGCTGGCCTTCGAGATCGAGGCGGGTGAGGCCGGCCATGGGCGGCGGCACATCGGCGACATCGCCGTCGAGCCAGTCTTCAATCTGCATCTGGGCCTGGCCGGTGGCGGTGGCCAGGGCCTGGTGCGGCAGGTTGAACAGTTGCCACTGATCGGCTTCGCTGGGTTTCAGGTACTGGCTGGCGCCATGGCCCAGGAACAGCGCCAAGGGCAGCGCCCAGAGCTTGCGTGGCAGGGGCGGCAGGGCGGCCGCGCGGCTGCTGCGCTGCACCACCAGCCACAGCACCAGGCCCAGCAGCAGGGTCAGCCCCAGCTCGGGGTGGGTCAGGCCGCCGCCGGTGGAGTTGCCGACAAATTGCGGGTCCACCAGGTAGTGCAGGTCGGCGAGGTTGGGCATGCGCCCCACGGCACTCACCAGTTCGGCGCTGACCAGGGTCAGCAGGCTCCACACCAGCAGCAGCGGCAGGGCCAGCCACCAGGGGCGACGGTACAGCAGCAGGGTAAGCAGGCTGGCGCTGGCCAGGTCCGACAGGTAACCCAGCGGGTTGGACCAGCCCAGGGCCAGGCGCGCGCCCATGGGCACCAGCAACAGCAGGCCGAACAGGGTGCACAGGGGGGCGAGGGGGTGCTGTAGGCAACGACGGATAAACTTCACAAATAACCTGCCTGTCATCAAATCATCACGCAAATGTGCGCAATGGTAACAAGAGCTGATGGCCAGACGTTTCTTATTCGTTAAGGGAATTAAATCCAGGGTTGCCTGAGATTGGCTTTCAGTGTGCTTCAGATTTGGCTTAGGCCCCGTATTCAGGCGTCTGAGGCCAGAAACAGGGGTGACGGGATTTACTATTTCAGCGTGTTAAAAAAGCGTTCAAGGCTCAGCGCGACCACTTGATGATCAGCCGGGCGACGAAGGCTCCGCTGAGGATCACCGCGAACAGGCGCAGGGTTTGCAGCGCCAGCACCAGGCCGATATCGGAATGGGTGTCCACCGCGATGATCGCCATGGCATCCAGGCCGCCGGGGCTGGTGGCCAGGTACACCGAGAGAAAGTCCTTGCCCAGCCAGTGCGCCAGGCCCCAGGCCGACAGCGCGCACAGGGCGATCAGCAGCAGCGCGCCGCCGATCATCGCCGGCAGGTGGCCGAGCACGTACTTCAGGGTGGGCGCGTCGAACCGCAGGCCAATGTAGCCGCCGATGGCGCAATAGGCGCAGGCCAGCAGCCAGGAGGGCAGGCTGATCTGCAGCAGCCCGCCAACCTGCAGCGCCCCGCCCAGCAGCAACGGCACCAGCAGGGCCCCGGCCGGCACCCGTGAACCCAGCAGCACGCCGCCGGCGATGGCCGCCAGGGACAGGCCGACATTGATCGCGTTCAGGCCGTGCGCGGCCATCGCCCCGGCAGGGGCCGCGCTGGCGCTGGCCGGCGCGCCGATCCAGTGGCTGACCAGGGCCCCGACCATCACCACACACACCACCCGCACATACTGCATGGTGGCCACCACCCGCGAGTCGGCTCCGAATTCGTCGGCCATCGAGACCATGGCCGAGGCCGCGCCCGGCGCGGTGCCCCAGGCTGCGGTGCTGGCGGCGATGCCCCCCAGGCGCTCCAGCGCCAGGCCCACCAGGGTGCTCAGGCCCACGGTCAGCAGGGTTGCCAGCAGCATCACGTGCCAGGACTGCAGCATGGCCTGGAGCACCGCTAGGGTGATGGAGTGCGCGGCGAGCATGCCCACCGCGCCCTGGCCCAGGCGGAATGCCAGGCGTGGCACACGAATCGCCGCGCCGCACACGCCGAACAGGATGGCGCTGAGCATGGGGCCGAGAAATTGTCCGGCAGGAATCTCCAGGTATTTGAGCGATTGGCCACTGGCAGCGGCCAGCAGCAGCCAGGCCAGCCATTGCAGGGCCAGGGGCCAGCGGGTGAGGAAGAGACGAGGTGATGGCGACAAGGGACGGTACTCCAAGGCGCTGGCCGCTTCTGTTGCGGAAGCGGTAAGACCGGCGACAAGGCAAATTATTAGTAGCGCAATTAATCACGTCCAGTTTCTAATTGTGATCAACTCATAACTATTGTTGATCGATCATGGACCTGCGCGACCTGACCTATTTCGACACCATCGCCGAACTCGGCCACCTGGGCCGGGCGGCGCTGAAGCTCAACCGCAGCCAGCCGGCCCTGAGCAAGAGCATCCAGCGCCTGGAGGAGTCCTTTGGCACCAAGCTGTTCGAGCGCGAAGGGCGCGGCATCAAGCTGACCCCGGTGGGCGAATTGTTGCAGCGGCGCAGCCGGCAGTTGCAGCAGAACATCGCCGAGACCCACCGCGAGGTGCGGGATTTCGCCAGCGGCGTGCTGGGCAATATCCGCCTCGGCTGCGCCGCCAGCATGGCCGAGCACCTGCTGCCGCAGATGACCGCGGCGCTGCTGGCGCGTGCCCCCGATATCACCCTGAACCTGGTGATCGGCCAGGACGATATGCTCCGCGAGTCGCTGCGCAGCGGGCGCCTGGACATGGTGATCTGCCCGCTGTTCGAGGGTGACCCGCAGCTCAGCCATCACCTGCTGTTCGACGACCAGGCGGTGGTGGTGGCCAGCCGCGAGCACCCGATCTTCGACACGCCGATGCGTCTGCGCGACCTCTGCGACTACCGCTGGGTGCTGCCGGGCACCCGGGTGTCGGCCCGGCGCTGGATCGACAACGTGTTCCAGAGCCACGAACTGCCGCTACCGGTGGTGCAGATCGAAACCAACACCATCTCCCTGTTGCCGCGGCTGATCGCCAGTACTGGGCTGCTGAGCTTCCTGGCCCGGGAAACCCTGGACGACTTCAAGGGCATCGCCCATCTGCGGGAAGTGCCCCTGGGCGAAACCTGCATGCGCCGCAGCATCGTGGTGCTGGTGCGTGCCGAGGGCTACCTGTCGCCGGCGGCCCAGGCGCTGCTGGACCTGCTCAAGCGCGATGGGCGGCAGTTCTTTACGGCTGGCGGGGAGCGGTGAGCGAGGCGCGCAGCGACTGGAAATACTGAGCGTCAACGGGTGCACCTGGAGTCGACTCGGCTCCGGCCAACAGCAGGCCGCGCAGTTGCTGGCGGTCCTGATCCTTGCGGATCAGTTCGCACAGGTACTCGCTGCTGGTGCTGTAGCCGCGCTGGCGAGCCTGATCGTCGACAAACCTCTTGAGGGCTTCTGGCAGGCAGATGTTCAGGGTACTCATGGCTTTGTCCGTGCTTGGCAGGAGTGGCCAAGGATCAGGCTTTTGCCCGGGCCTGGCCAGGGGCAGGGTGTGTCGACCGCCGCCAATGTAACCAACAACCCACTAGCGTAGGAGCTCGCTTGTGTAGGAACTGGCCGGGCGGCGTCGGCCAGGGCGGCACATGGCTTTCGGGCCCATTCGCCGGCAAGCCGGCTCCTACCGAAGTGGGCGAATCATTCGCCGCGAATGTACTGCTCCAGCTGGCGGATCAGGTCGGCCTGTTCGGCAATCGCTTCCTTGACCAGGTCGCCGATGGACAGCAGCCCCAGCAACTGGCCGTTTTCCACCACCGGCAGGTGGCGCAGGTGGCTGTTGGTCATGATGCTCATGCAGGTTTCCACGTTCTGGTGCGAGTCCACGGTGATCACCGGCGAACTCATGATGGCGCTGACCGGCGTGCCCACCGAGGAGCGCCCGTGGAGCACCAGCTTGCGGGCGTAGTCACGCTCGCTGATCACCCCGACCACCACGCCGTTTTCCATCACCGGCAAGGCGCCGACGTTTTTCTCGGCCATCAGCATCAGGGCCTCCAGGACCATCTGCTGCGGGGCGATGGTGTGCACTTGCTGGTTGTGCTTGGCCTTGAGTTTCAGCAGCTCTGCGACGCTCTTCATGGGGCGCTCCGGTGGTTCTACGTGGGGCGGCGACACGCCGCCCTGAGGGTGTCTAAAGAATCGTAGAGACTGGGCCAGCCGGCAAGGCTGAAAACGGCAGATAAACGGCGAAAAACGTCAGCCCGGGGATTTTTTTCCCGGGCCTGCCCCTCAAGTGAAGCGTTGCAGGGAAAAACTGCCGAGGTCCAGCTCACTGCGGCCGTCCACCACCTGCTGGGCCAGGGCCTCGCCAATCGCCGCCGAATGCTTGAAGCCATGCCCGGAACAGGCGCTGACCACGGTGACATGGGCCAGGTGCGGATGGCGGTCGATGATAAAGCCCGAATCCGGGGTCACGGTGTAGGCGCAGACACTGGCTTTCACCAGCTGCGGCGCCAGCCCGGCCATATGCGGCGCCACCAGTTCTCGGAACAGGCGCTGGGCATCGGCGCTGCTCGGCTGGCGGTCGAGGCTGTCCGGCTGGCTGGCTTGTTCGTACTGCTCGGTGGCGATCTTCACGCTGCCTTCGCCGGGAATCGGCGGAAAGCCGTAGCAGGTGTCCCGGTCTTCGGCGCTGTGCAGAATGAAACTCGGCGAACGGGCCGGGTAATGCGCTGGCTGGTCGAGACGGAACCAGTACAGCTGCTGGCGACAGACCCTTAGCAGCGAGTCGAAGGGCGCGCCCAGCAACGGCGCCGACCAGATGCCGGCGCTGACGATCACCTGCCGGGCCTTGAACCGCGAGCCCTGGCAGATGACTTCCACCCCGTCGGCACCGGGCTTGAGTTCCAGCACTTGTTGCCCGGTGATCAGCGTTGCCCTCAGTTGCCGGGCCCGGGTCAGTTGCGCCTCGATGCAGCGCTCCGGGCGGACAAAACCGCCGCCGGGCTCGAAGTAGCCCCGGGCGCTGTCATCCAGCGGCGCGAACTGTGGGAAGCGTTGACGGATTTCGCCGGCATCCAGCACCTGGTGCTCGATGCCGTAGCGCCGGGCCAGCTCGATACTGTTGTCGGTGAAATCCCGGGCATCCGCAGGGCGTTGCGGGTCGGTGCTGGCGGTCATCACCAGCACCCCGCACTGCTCGAACAGCTCCACGTCCAGCTCGGCCTCCAGTTCGCGCCAGATCTGCTGCGAGCGGATCGCCAGGGGCACATAAGCCGCGCCTTCGCCCACTGCCTGGCGGGTGATGCGGGTGTCACCATGGCTGGAGCCCTGGTCGTGGGGCGGGCTGAAACGGTCGATGCCGGCCACCTTCACCCCGCGCTTGGCCAGTTGATAGAGGGTGGCGGCGCCCATGGCGCCCAGGCCCACGACGAGCACATCGAATTCGGGTGTTGGCACGGCAAGTTCCTTGGAAAGTGAGGGCTCAACCACGGTTGATATTGGCCAGGGTCATGGGCGCGATGATCCGGTGGAAAGGCGCCACCGGCAGCATGTACAGGCGCCCCAGCAAGTTGTGCGGATGCACCAGGGTGGACAGCACCAGCGGCCGCCGGCCCTCGGCGTCGGCGGGCAGCAGGTTGAGGGACAGGTACACATCCAGGTGCTTGTCGCGGTCCACCACCAGCACCTCGTCCGGGGCCTGGGAAATCAGGGTGAAGATGCCGACCCGCTCACCGGGGCGGTAATCCTCATCGGCCCGCGCCAGGTCGATGCGGGTCAGGCGCCCCAGGTCCTTGAGGCCGAACAGCTGCACCACGCGATTGCGCAGGCCCATCAGGCGGTCGATCCAGGCCGGGGTCTGGCTCATCAGGTTCAACAGATGACGCAGGGCGCTGCGTTCGGGGTGATGGGCCAGGGTGCGACGGCAATCGATAAAGGTGGCGCCGGGGGCCAGCTCGGCGATGCTCGAAGGGGTGGGCAAGCTACAAGGCTGGACGGCGGTCTTCATGCTACAGCTCCCTGGGAAAATGACAGTGCCGGTGCCGTGTTGCTCCGTGGCAGCGCAGCTGCGGAAAATACCATTGTTTGGGGGCAAGGTGCTGCTGCCGAGGAGGCTGCTTGCCAGCAATGGGCAGGCGCTGGCTGACGCAAAAAAGGCGCCCGAAGGCGCCAAGGATTCACCCCAACCGAGTGAGCCGGGTGAAGCCGTTCGCAAGTGCTGCCGCGGTGGTAAGGCGCGACATGAACGGAAAAAGGGGGAGCACTGCCCGCCGTGCTGACGGGCAGTTTGCATCACTTGCCCAGCTTGATCCGGGTCCAGCCGCGGTTCATCACCCGCTGGATCGGGATCGGCTGGTCCGGCACTGCATACAGGGTGGCCAGCACGGCCTGGGGCGGGTAGGAGGCCGGATCGTTGCGGATCGCTTCGTCCACCAGCGGCGTGGCCGCCGCGTTGGCGTTGCTGTAGCCCAGGCTGTTGGTGACCTCGGCGATGATCTCCGGGCGCATCAGGAAGTTCATGAACAGGTAGGCGTTGTCGACGTTGGTGGCGTCCTTGGGGATGGCCATCATGTCGTAGAAGCTGCCGGCGCCTTCCTTGGGAATGCTGAACGCGACCTTCTCCCGGTTGCCGGCCTCTTCGGCGCGGGAGCGGGCCTGCAGCACGTCGCCGGAATAACCCACGGCCACGCAGATATTGCCGTTGGCCAGGTCCGAGATGTACTTGGAGGAATGGAAGTAGGTCACCGCAGGGCGGATTTTCATGAACAGCGCCTCGGCCTCGGCGATTTGCGCCTTGTCCTTGCTGGCCGCCGGGTAGCCCAGGTAGTGCAGGGCAGCGGGGAGCATTTCGGTGGGCGAATCGAGGAAGCTGATGCCGCAGGCCTTGAGCTTCTCGGCGTTCTCCGGCTTGAACAGCAGGTCCCAGGAGTGGGTCGGGGCGTTGGCCCCCAGCACCGCCTTGACCTTGTCCGGGTTGTAGCCGATGCCGATCGAGCCCCACATATAGGGGAAGGCATAGGCGTTGCCAGGGTCGCTGGCGGAGGCGTTCTTCAGCAGCACCGGGTTGAGGTTCTTCCAGTTGGGCAGCTTGGACTTGTCCAGCTCCTGGTAGACCCCGGCCTTGATCTGCTTGGCCAGGAAGCTGTTGGAGGGCACCACGATGTCATAGCCGGACTTGCCGGTGAGCAGGCGCGCTTCCAGGGTTTCGTTGCTGTCGAACACGTCGTAGGTGACGTGGATGCCGGTCTCGGCCTCGAACTTCTTCAGGGTGTCCGGGGCTATGTAGTCCGACCAGTTGTAGACCCGCAGCACCTTGTCGCTGGCCTGAGCGCCGGTAGCCATTACGCCCATCAAGGACAGTGAGAGCATGGTTTTGGCGAACACCATCCTGCCAAGCATTTTCATCGGTACAACTCCATTTCTTATTCTGCAGATTGTTGCGTGTGCAAGGTGGGTATCGGGGGGCGCTTTCGCGAGCAAGCTCGCTCCTACAGGGGCAACACAAACCCTGTAGGAGCCAGCTTGCTGGCGAAGCGGCGGCTATGCCGTCGCCGGCGTTCGTGCCGCAGGTTTTTTCGCTGCCGGTGGCTGCCAGGACTCATTGGCGGTGAACTCCATGGCTTCCTGGATGGCCCGCTTGCGCGCGGCCTCGGCGCGGCGACCGAAGTACCACACCAGGAAGGTCACCAGGGACACTGCCAGCAGGATCAGGCTGGCCACGGCGTTGATCTCCGGCTTGACCCCCAGGCGCACCGCCGAGAACACTTCCATCGGCAAGGTGGTGGAGCCAGGGCCGGAAACGAAGCTGGCCAGTACCAGGTCATCCAGGGACAGGGCGAAGGACATCATGCCGCCCGCCGCCAGGGACGGCGCGATCATCGGGATGGTGATCAGGAAGAACACCTTGAATGGCCGCGCGCCCAGGTCCATGGCCGCTTCCTCGATGGACAGGTCCAGTTCCCGCAGGCGCGCGGAGACTACCACGGCTACGTAGGCGGCGCAGAAGGTTGTGTGGGCGATCCAGATGGTGACGATGCCGCGCTCCATGGGCCAGCCGATCAGCTGCGCCATGGCCACGAACAGCAGCAGCAGCGACAGGCCGGTGATCACCTCGGGCATCACCAACGGCGCGGTGACCAGGCCACCGAACAGGGTGCGGCCCTTGAAGCGGGTGACCCGGGTCAGCACGAAGGCCGCCAGAGTGCCCAGGGCCACCGCGGCAATCGCGGTGTAGCAGGCGATCTCCAGGGAGCGCATCACCGAGCCCATCAATTGCTGGTTATCCAGCAGGCCCACGTACCACTTGATCGACCAGCCGCCCCACACCGTCACCAGCTTGGAGGCGTTGAACGAATAGATCACCAGGATCAGCATCGGCAGGTAGATGAACAGCAGGCCCAGCACCAGCATCAGCTTGGAAAATTCGACGCGTTTCATGCCCGTCCCTCCATCTCTTTGGCCTGGCTGCGGTTGAACAGCAAAATCGGAATAATCAGGATCGCCAGCATCACCACCGCCAGGGCGGAGGCCACCGGCCAGTCGCGGTTGTTGAAGAATTCCTGCCACAGCACGCGGCCGATCATCAGGGTTTCCGGGCCGCCGAGGAGTTCCGGAATCACGAACTCGCCCACCACCGGAATGAACACCAGCATGCAACCGGCAATGATGCCGTTCTTGGCCAGGGGCACGGTGATTTTCCAGAAGTTGTTGAAGTTGCTCGAACCCAAGTCCGAGGCAGCTTCCAGCAGGCTCTGGTCATGCTTGACCAGGTTGGCGTACAGCGGCAGCACCATGAACGGCAGGTAGGCGTAGACCACCCCTATATAGACGGCGGTGTTGGTATTGAGGATTTCCAGCGGCTGGCTGATCAGCCCGGTCCACAGCAGGAAGCTGTTGAGCAGGCCGTTGTTGCTGAGGATGCCCATCCAGGCATAGACGCGGATCAGGATTGCGGTCCAGGTTGGCATCATGATCAGCAGCAACAGCACGTTCTGCGCTTCCTTGCTGGTGCGGGTGATGGCGTAGGCCATGGGAAAACCAATGGCCAGGCACATCAGGGTGCTGAGCAGCGCCACCTTCAGCGAACCCAGGTAGGCCGACAGGTACAGCTCGTCGCCGGCCAGCATGGCGTAGTTGCCGAGGTTCAGCAGCAGCTGGAATTTCTGTTCGGCGTAGCTGTAGATCTCCGAGTAGGGCGGAATCGCCAGGGCCGCTTCCGAGAAGCTGATCTTCATCACCAGGAAGAACGGCAGCATGAAGAACAGGAACAGCCAGACAAAGGGAATGCCGATCACCAGCTTGCGACCGCTGGGCAGCACACGCAGGAGTTTCTGATTGAGGGTCATGGTCGAGGTACTCATGCGCGCAGTACCACGCCGCTGTCGTCTTCCCACCAGACGTAGACTTCGTCGTCCCAGGTCGGCCGCGCGCCACGGCGCTCGGCGTTGGCCATGAACGACTGGACGATCTTGCCGCCAGGCAGCTCGACGTAGAACACCGAGTGGCCGCCCAGGTAGGCGATGTCATGCACCTTGCCCTTGGACCAGTTGTAGCGCGACTCAGGCTTGAGGGTGGTGACCAGCATCTTTTCCGGGCGGATGGCGTAGGTCACCGACTTGTCCTGCACCGAGGTGCTGACCCCGTGGCCGACATAGATCTGCTGGGCGAGGTCCGGGCAGTCGATGATCGCGTAGCCTTCCAGGTCTTCGGTGACGCTGCCGTCGAAGGCGTTGACGTTGCCGATGAACTCGCACACCAGGCGGCTTACCGGGGCTTCGTAGATGTCCACCGGGCTGCCGGTCTGGGCGATCCAGCCCAGGTGCATGATGGCGATGCGCTGGGCCATGGTCATGGCCTCTTCCTGGTCGTGGGTCACCATCACGCAGGTCACGCCCACCCGTTCGATGATCTCCACCAGTTCCAGTTGCATCTGCGAGCGCAGCTTCTTGTCCAGGGCGCCCATGGGTTCATCCAGCAACAGCAGCTTGGGCCGCTTGGCCAGGGAGCGGGCCAGGGCTACGCGCTGGCGCTGGCCGCCGGACAGCTGGTGCGGCCGGCGCCTGGCGTACTGGGTCATGTGCACCAGCTTGAGCATTTCCTCGACCCGGGCCTCGATCTCGCTGGCTGGCAGGCGGTCCTGCTTGAGGCCGAAGGCGATGTTTTGCGCCACGGTCATATGGGGGAACAGGGCGTAGGACTGGAACATCATGTTGATCGGCCGCTCGTAGGGCGGCATGTCGGTGATGTCCACGCCATCCAGCAGAATGCGCCCTTCGGTGGGCCGCTCGAAACCGGCGAGCATGCGCAACAGGGTGGACTTGCCCGAACCGGAGCCCCCCAGCAGGGCGAAGATCTCGCCCTGGTGGATTTCCAGGGACACATCGTCCACGGCCACGGTTTCATCGAACTTCTTGGTCACCCGGTCGATCTTGACCAGGACCTTCTGCGCACAGGGGGTGCCTTCGAGGGCCTTGCGGTAAGTGCTGGAGGCGTTTGCCATGTGAAACTCCCAACAGGTGTCAGCAGCTCGGCCAATGGGGCCGGGCCTAAAGGTGGATTGCCAGCCCGCAGGGGCGGGCCGATTCGGCGCTGCCTCCCTGGCGGCCTGACGCTATTTGTTGTTGTGGTCTTGCCGTTTGCTGCTCACACCGAAGATCGGGCGCGCACCGGGGTGCACGCCGTGGGGCAGGGCGTGATGAGTCGTCTGGGTTGCTCAGTTGGCGGCCGATGCGGGCCCTTTAGCGGCGTTGCGCGGCCCGTTGCCGGCAGGCGTCGCCAAAGGCCTGGAAGATCCGCAGGTAGGCCGGGTTCGACAGCACCTGCCATTCCGGGTGCCACTGCACGCCGAAGGCGAAGGCCAGGCTGTAGTCCACCGACACCGCTTCGATCAGGCCATCCGGCGCCACGGCCTCGACCCGCAGGCCGGGGGCCAGGCGATCGATGCCCTGGCTGTGGATCGAGTTGACCTGGATCTCGCCGGCCAGGCCCATGGCCGCGAACACGCCGCCGGGCTGGATCGCCACCGGATGGGCCGGGGCGTACTGCACCTCGACCCGTGGATCGTCGGCTTCGCGGTGGTCCATGTAGCCCGGCAGTTCATGCACCTTCTGGTGCAGGCTGCCGCCGAAGGCCACGTTCATTTCCTGGAAACCGCGGCAGATGCCCAGCACCGGCACCCCGGCGTTCACCGCGGCGCGCACCAGCGGCAGGGTAGTGGCGTCGCGCTGCGGGTCATGGGCGGTGCCCGGCTCGCTGGGCGTGCCCTGGTAGTGGAAGGGTTCGACATTGGAAGGGGAGCCGGTGAACAGCAGCCCGTCCAGATTGTGCAGCAGCTCGTCGATATCGAGCAGGTCTGCCAGGGAAGGAATGATCAGGGGCAGGCCCTCGGCCGCGACGCTGACAGCACGCAAGTACTTGTCGCCGCTGACGTGGTAGGGGCGCAGGCCAATCTCTTTGACGCACGCAGTAACGCCGATCAATGGCTTGAATGCCATTTTTATCACCTCGAAATTCACGCTGGAACGAGTTTTTCCAGAGCTTATCCTCGTTGATTTTAATTGACAACTTCCATGTAAAAAATTCTAAACGTTATTCGCTTGCAACCCGCGAATGGCGCGGATTTCTGGCGCTTTGTGCGTTGCGCGGGTCAAAATAATTGACGAATGGCGGCCTCTGTTGGCTATTGACTGCGGGTTTTCTTTCGGGTTGACTGCTGGCGTGTCACAGCAGTGAACATAATAATTAACACAATAGGTGCATCATGTCGGTCCCCCCGCGTGCCATTCAGCTCAATGAAGCCAATGCCTTCCTGAAAAAACACCCCGAGGTTCTCTACGTCGATCTGCTGATTGCAGACATGAACGGTGTGGTGCGCGGCAAGCGCATCGAGCGCACCGCCCTGCACAAGGTCTACGAGAAGGGCATCAACCTGCCAGCCTCGCTGTTTGCCCTGGATATCAACGGTTCCACGGTGGAAAGCACCGGCCTGGGCCTGGACATCGGCGACGCCGACCGCATCTGCTACCCGATTCCCGGCACCCTGAGCGTGGAGCCCTGGCAGAAGCGCCCCACCGCGCAACTGCTGATGACCATGCACGAGATCGAGGGCCAGCCGTTCTTCGCCGACCCCCGCGAAGTGCTGCGCCAGGTGGTGAGCAAGTTCGACGCCCTGGGCCTGACCATCTGCGCCGCCTTCGAGCTGGAGTTCTACCTGATCGACCAGGACAACGTGAATGGCCGCCCGCAGTCGCCGCGTTCGCCGATTTCCGGCAAGCGTCCGCAGTCGACCCAGGTCTACCTGATCGACGACCTCGACGAATACGTGGACTGCCTGCAGGACATCCTCGAAGGCGCGAAAGAGCAGGGCATCCCCGCCGACGCCATCGTCAAGGAAAGCGCCCCGGCGCAGTTCGAGGTCAACCTGCATCACGTTTCCGACCCGATCAAGGCCTGCGACTACGCGGTACTGCTCAAGCGCCTGGTGAAGAACATCGCCTACGACCATGAAATGGACACCACCTTCATGGCCAAGCCCTACCCGGGCCAGGCGGGCAACGGCCTGCACGTGCACATCTCGATCCTCGACAAGCAGGGCAACAATATCTTCGCCAGCGAAGATCCGGAAACTAACGAGGCCCTGCGTCACGCCATCGGCGGTGTGCTTGATACCCTGCCGGAGCAGATGGCCTTCCTCTGCCCCAACGTCAACTCCTACCGCCGCTTCGGCGCCCAGTTCTATGTGCCGAACTCGCCGACCTGGGGCGTCGACAACCGCACCGTGGCCGTGCGCGTGCCCACCGGCTCGGCGGACTCCGTACGCATCGAGCACCGGGTGGCCGGCGCCGACGCTAACCCCTACCTGCTGATGGCTTCGGTGCTGTCGGGCATTCACCACGGCCTGACCAACAAGATCGAGCCTGGCCCGGCCATGGAAGGCAACGCCTATGAACAGAGCGAGCCGAGCCTGCCGAGCAACCTGCGGGACGCCCTGCGGGTGCTGGACGACAGCGAGGTGATGGCCAAGTACATCGACCCGATGTACATCGACGTGTTCGTGGCCTGTAAGGAAAGCGAGCTGGCGGAGTTCGAAAACTCCATCTCCGACCTGGAATACAACTGGTACCTGCACACGGTCTGATGACCGTGCTGCACCCTGTGTCGAGTATGTGTCATGACTAAATCCCGCAGCGACTGGGAGCAGTACTTCCAGTCCCTTCGCCTCGAAGGCCGTGCCTTTATCGACGGCCAGTACTGCGCCGCTGCCAGTGGCGCCACCTTTGAATGCCTGAGCCCGGTGGACGGGCGCTTCCTGGCCAACGTTGCCAGCACCGATCAGGCCGATGCCGAGCGTGCCGTGGCCGTGGCGCGCCAGGCGTTCAACAGTGGCGTGTGGTCGGGCCTGGCCCCGGCCGAGCGCAAGCGCATCCTGATCCGTTTTTCCGAGCTGATCCTCGAGCACCAGGAAGAACTGGCGCTTCTGGAAACCCTGGACATGGGCAAGCCGATTGGCGACTCCATGGCCATCGACATTCCGGCCACGGCCAACGCCATCCGCTGGAACGCCGAAGCCATCGACAAGCTCTACGACGAAGTGGCGGCCACCCCCCACGACCAACTGGGCCTGGTGACCCGCGAGCCGTCGGGCGTGGTGGCGGCCATAGTGCCGTGGAACTTCCCGCTGATCATGGCCAGCTGGAAGTTCGCCCCGGCCCTGGCGGTGGGCAACTCGTTCATACTCAAGCCGTCGGAAAAGTCGCCGCTGACCGCGATCCGCATCGCCCAGCTGGCCCTGGAGGCCGGCATTCCCAAGGGCGTGTTCAACGTGCTGCCGGGTTACGGCCACAGCGTCGGCAAGGCCCTGGCCCTGCATATGGATGTGGACGTGCTGGCCTTTACCGGCTCCACCGCGGTGGGCAAGCAACTGCTGGTGTATGCCGGCGAGTCGAACATGAAACGGGTGTGGCTGGAGGCCGGCGGCAAGAGCGCCAACGTGGTGTTCGCCGACGCCCCGGACCTGCACGAAGCGGCCGCGGCGGCGGCCGCCGCCATCGCCTTCAACCAGGGTGAAGTCTGCACCGCCGGTTCGCGCTTGCTGGTGCAGCGTTCGATCCGCGAGCAATTCATGCCGCTGCTGGTGGAGGCCCTCAAGGCCTGGCAACCGGGCCACGCCCTCGACCCGGCCACCCGGGTGGGCGCAGTGGTGGACCAGCGCCAACTGGACAACGTGCTGCGCTTTATCGCGATCGGCCAGGAGCAGGGCGGCCAGCTGCTGGCCGGCGGTGCCCGCGCCCTGGAAAGCAGCGGCGGCCTGTATGTGCAGCCGACGATTTTCGACGGTGTGACCAACGCCATGACCATCGCCCGGGAAGAGATCTTCGGCCCGGTACTGTCGGTGATCAGCTTCGACAGCGAGGAAGAGGCGCTGCACATCGCCAACGACAGCATCTTCGGCCTGGCGGCGGCGGTGTGGACCAGCAACCTCAGCCGCGCCCACCGTTTCGCCCGGGGCCTGCGCGCCGGCAGCGTGTGGGTCAACCAGTACGACGGCGGCGACATGACCGCGCCCTTCGGCGGCTTCAAGCAGTCCGGCAATGGTCGTGACAAGTCGCTGCACGCCTTCGACAAATACACCGAGCTCAAGGCCACCTGGATCAAGCTCTAACCCTTATAACAACAGCGGCGGCGGGCCTGGGCCCGTACCCGCTGGGGAATTTCTCATGCAAACCTACGTGAACAGCTACTACGCGGCGACCCGCAACCAGACCACCGACTACCCGCAACTCGATGGCTTGGTTGAGTGCGATGTGTGCGTGATCGGCGCCGGCTATACCGGCCTGTCTTCGGCCCTGTTCCTGGCGGAAGCCGGCTACAGCGTCACCGTGCTTGAAGCGGCCAAGGTCGGCTTCGGCGCCAGCGGGCGCAACGGCGGGCAACTGGTCAACTCCTACAGCCGTGATGTGGACGTGATCGAAGAGCGCTACGGCGAGAAAAGTGCCGAGGTGCTCGGCAGCATGATCTTCGAAGGCGCCGAGATCATTCGCCAGCGCATCCAGCACTACGACATCCAGTGCGACTACCGCCCCGGTGGCATCTTCGCCGCGCTGAACAACAAGCAGCTCAAGGGCCTGGCCGAGCAGAAGCGCAACTGGGAACGCCTGGGCAATCACAACCTGAAGATGCTCGACAAGGCGCAGATCGACCGCGAAGTCGGCACCAGGAACTACATCGGCGGCCTGCTGGACATGCAGGGCGGCCATATCCACCCGCTGAACCTGGCCCTGGGCGAAGCCAGCGCCATCATCGGCCTGGGGGGCAAGATCTTCGAACAGTCGGCGGCGGTGGAAATCACCTACGGCGAACCCAATGTGGTGCGCACCGCCAAGGGCGTGGTCCGCGCCAAGTACCTGCTGATTGCCGGCAACGCCTACCTGCAGCAGGACCTCGACCCGCGGGTGACTCGCAAGAGCATGCCCTGCGGCTCGCAGATCGTGGTCACCGAGCCGTTGCCGGAGCAACTGGCCCGCAGCCTGATCACCAACAACTACTGCGTGGAAGACTGCAACTACCTGCTGGACTACTTCCGCCTCACTGGCGACAACCGCCTGCTGTACGGCGGTGGCGTGGTGTACGGTGCCCGGGAGCCGGATGACATCGAGCAACTGATCCGGCCGAAAATCCTCAAGACCTTCCCCCAGCTCAAGGACGTGAAGATCGACTACCGCTGGACCGGCAACTTCCTGCTGACCATGTCGCGCATGCCGCAATTTGGCCGTATCGAGAAGAACGCCTACTACATGCAGGGCTACAGCGGCCATGGCGTCACCTGTTCGCACCTGGCAGGCAAGCTGATCGCCGAAATGATCCGCGGCGACGCCGAACGCTTCAATGCCTTCGCCGCGCTGCCCCATATGCCGATGATCGGCGGCCGCACCTTCCAGGCCCCGCTGACCGCCATGGGCGCCGCGTACTACGCCCTGCGCGACCGCTTCGGCATCTGATTCATCAACCTGTAGGGCAGGGCGCCTTCTGTGGTGAGGGCGCTTGTTGTGGTAAGGGAGCTTGCTGTGGCGAGGGAGCTTGCTCCCGCTGGAGGGTACAGCCCTCCAAAACTCGACAACCGCGATCAATCCCAATGACCCGGTCACCCGGGTTACGGCCGCTGCGCAGCCGGGCGGGAGCAAGCTCCCTCGCCACCCAAAGGCAGGGTTTCAGGTGGCTGTAACCCGCGCCAGCCCAGCCCGAAATTCCCCCGTCTGGCCCCTCATCGCCAGCCTTTACAGCTTGCCTGTCAAACATGTTTAAATAGCCGCCTTTTCAGGCTCCAGGGGCAGTCAAATCGCGCCATTCGCGACCCGGCCGCCACCCAATACCCTTAAGTTCCTCTCACATAAGGCTGTTATGGACACGGGCACCCGACTCAAACTCGTTCGCGAAAGCTACAAACTCTCCCAGCGCGAGCTGGCCCGTCGTAGCGGCGTTACCAATGCCACCATTTCCCTGATCGAACAGAACCGCGTCAGCCCCTCCGTCAGTTCCCTGAAAAAGCTGCTGGAAGGCATTCCCATGTCCCTGGCCGACTTCTTCACCTTCGACCAGCCGCCCCGCGAGCACCAATACGTATTCCGCGCCAACGAACAGCCCGACCTGGGCCGTGACGGCCTGCGCCTGCTGATGGTCGGCGCGCCCCTGGCCAACCGCCAGATGCGCTTTCTGCGCGAGCAATACGCCCCCGGCGCCAGCTCCGGCGAAGAGCCGATCGTGCACAGCGAAGGCGAGGAGTGCGGCCTGGTAACCCGCGGCACCGTGGAGTTGACGGTGGATGGGCAGGTGAGTGTGTTGAATCCGGGGGATGGGTATTACTTTCCGACCACTTTGCCCCATAGCTTCAGGAATATTGGGCAGGATGAGGCGGAGATTATTAGTGCGAATACGCCGGCGAATTTCTGAGTGGGGCGGGGGTGTTTGATTGATTTGGAGCGGCTTTTGTAAAGCCGCTTTTTGTTTGTCGTGCGTACAGTCTTCCCTGTTATTCTGATTCAAAAATCATGCGAATGGATGAGCCGCTATGCGGCACTCAATAAAATTGTAATTGTCTAGTGGCAGAAGTGCCGGCTAATTAATAATTTGAGGGGGCTGAGTATGCGCCGCTTAATAGCAAATGGACTTGTTTTTAGCAGTATTGCGATATTTTGTTGTGGCTGCATATCCTATTCGTCCCAGCCGACAATCAATGAGCATGTTGAATTCGAAGAAAAAGAAAATATCTCCAGCTTCAGTTACGAAATCTATTCTTCATGGAAAGAGAGTCGCTTTGGCAAGGATGCACGGGCAGCGACACTCAAGATTATTCCAAACGCACAAAACACTAGCTCCAGCCTTACAGGTTCGACACTCCCTACATTAGAAATAAAAATCTCAGAACGTTCATCTGGCGGTGCTTGTACACAAGACTACTTAACGGGCTTGAGTCTTGGCTTGATTCCTAGTTGGTGTACAAGGTCAAATATTTTCAAGTTTGATTTCATGTTGAACAAGGACCGCAGCTTTTGTAGGCAAAAAACTTATTCGATAAGCTCCACGTCGTTCTCACATCTCACGATGATTCCCTTCGCCCTGCTCAATGCGGACAATCAAATATTAACGCTCTATCAAGCCGCACTAAAAGATTTCCTTCAAAGAGGTCAATGTACAACGTCTTAACAGACATGTTTGCATGCTTCGCTCGCCGCTACGGAGGCCCCCATGTCAAGCATTGCGGGCGTTTGAGATCGGTATTTATCTTAGGTGAGCGTCTTCTTCTGGCCGACTTGTTCCTGTTGGGATGGGCTGAAAACGGCCAAAAGCGGACAATGAAATCTTGGCTAACTCGCCAAAACATAGGGCAATCATGAAAATAAACAACATCATCACCCCCGGAGTATCCATTGGGGGAATATCGATTGGCGAGCAGATAGAGAACATAGCCAGAGCAATATTAAAAAGCGAATACCTTGTTGAAAAAACACCGAATGCATTAGTCATAAATAATGGACTAATAACCGTATATCATGACAGCGAAGGTGTAATTTCGGCAGTATCATGCAATGAAAAATTCCAAGGAAAGTACATGGATAAATTATGGCCTGGAATTACCGTTTCAGAGGTGCTGGCCAACTCAAAAACACAAATGGCGTGGTCGGGTTTTGTTCAGGTAGACCAGCTTCGCGGAGTTGGGTTATCTCTTCCCGAAGAGCTTGACGACTTTGAAAGTCTCAGCGACATCCTTGAGCCTGATTATGTATTTAATGAACTATGGGTATATACATTTTGACTTCCATTTCAGCTGCCAGCCCTCCCGGAGGGTCAAAGCCTACTGAAATAAATCAACATCTAACCTTGGCGTCCTTTGATTAATACATCAATCGCCCCAGTTTAGTAGATGTTATGAGTGACTCCTTTTGGTCGCAAGCATCCATGCATAACACCAACCCCCCCCATATAGTTTTGAAACAATAAACCGAACAACCTCCCGCCCAAAAGCAGACCATCTGCTGGAAATCCTCGACTGCGCTTCCGGTTCGCAGGATCTCTCACAGATCCGCGCGGCCATCGGCCTGTTGCTCAGTGACGGTTTCGATCTGCTGTGCACCTTGGGCGATAGAGGCTTGCAGCAGGCTGAGCCGGTTGCTCCTGCTTGAATTCGGTTGAGTGCTGAGGAAATGAAAAAGGCGACGCACTGCGTCGCCTTTTTCTGATTTCGATCATCCGCGCCGAGCCGCCACCCTTGCGCCAGGTAGCTGAGCCCCGGGTACTTTTGTGCGCTGCGGATGCCGTTGTCGGCTTCATGCTCCATGCCTTTGGCGCGTGCGAACCAGTTGTCTGTATCATAATCGGCATCGATAAACGGCTTACAAAGCCTGGGGTGGGCTGGAAGCTGGTGGCGCAGAATCTGCGTTTCCTGGGGCAGTACCACGACCGGGAAAGCGGGCTGTACTACAGCAGGTTCAGGTACTAAGACCCGGCGGTGGGGGAGGTTTGCCACGCAAGATCCAATCGGGTTGATGGGCGGGGACAATCTGTCGTCTCGATAACATGGGAAGAGCCCCAGGGATAAATAGCAAGACCGGCCGGGCAGTTATTGAGCGAATGCGTGGCGAGGGACGTAATTTTAACAAGGGTGATTAATATGCGTGTTTTGTCGGATGAGAATCCAGAGCTTGAAGAGAAAATAGTATCAATTATAGAACTTGGCAACAGCCTGAATACAGATAGAGATCATGCTAGCGCATTGCGTGAGTATGAAAAAGCATGGGCTTTGATGCCTGAGCCGAAGTTGCAGTGGGAAATGATTGGTTCATGGCTGGCGGGATCATTTTATACTGCCTATTTTGGTTTGTCTGACTTTGAGAATGCAAAATATTGGGCTGAGCTCCAACTTGAAGCAGAAGGCTCCGATGTTGATACTGCACCATTAATTGATTTGGGGATGGTGTACTTTGAACTGGGGGATAATGAGGCATCCTATAGGTGCCTGGATAAAGCCTATCAGTACGGCAAGGAAAGAGCCTTTAAGCAAAGACCCAAAAAATATCTAGATTTTTATTTGGCTGAAAAGAAAAAGCATTAACTTGGGATTTTTGAGTCATTTTATAAAACTCAGGGCTTCTGACTGATGGTCTTTACCAAAAACAGCTGAAAAGTATTGAGGGTATGCAGTAACTGGCCCTGTCACTGGGAGGATGGTGCCCGATATGTGCTCGTCTGCAACGGCGCGGCACCCTGGAGACAGCCCGCAGGAAAAGCTGAAGAGCGCCGACCACTCCGCCAAACGGTGGGGTGGTCAGTCGAATGCAATTGGCTGGTCAGGACTGATCAAGTGAGATGCAATTTCGCGCTAGGCGCGGCGAGGTTGCAATATTGCCCCTTGAAGTACAGCAAGGGCTGCGTGGCGTCTGCTTGTTGCAGGTTCAGCGCTTTCACTTCACCAATCACAATCAAGTGATCACCCGCGGCATGTTCGGCGTGAATTTCGCAATCAAGCCAGTGCAGGCTGCCGGCAATAATCGGGTTGCCCAGGGGGGACTCTTGCCAGTCGACGCCGTGCCATTTGTCCGTACCTCGGCGAGCGAACTGGTTGGAAATCCTCACTTGTTCACCCGAGAGGATATTGACCACGAACCGGCCGGCCTGGCGAATCTTGGGGTAGCTGGCCGAACCGGACATGACGCTGAATGACACCAGCGGCGGGCTCGTCGATACGCTGTAGAACGACTGGCAAGTGAAGCCAATCGGCTCGCCATCGATGTGGGAGGTAATCACCGTGATACCGGAGGCGTAGTGCCCGAGCGCCTGGCGAAAGCTCAATGGCTCGATAGCCGTACTGGGGAGTGACATGGCAGGTCCTAAATAAAGAATGCAGCTCGAAAGTGCCGAAGAGGGCCTGCAGTAGCTCGGTAATTTGCAAGCGACTGCACCCTCTCGAACACGCCTTTCGGCCTTCGCTCAGCCCTGATTCAAGAGCTCTCTGCGGACGATTTCGGCACCTGCACTCAGCGCCTTCAGCTTGCCTCTGGCAACGCCGCGAGATAAAGGCGCCATGCCACAGTTGGTGCAAGGGTAGAGCTTGTCGGCATCGACAAACTGCAATGCCTTGCGCAGGGTATTGGCCACTTCCTCGGGTGTTTCGATGGTGTTGGAGGCCACATCAATGGCGCCGACCATCACTTTCTTACCGCGAATCAGCTCGATCAGATCCATGGGCACATGAGAGTTGTGGCATTCCAGCGAGACAATATCGATGCTGGACTTCTGCAACTTGGGAAAGGCTTCTTCGTATTGCCGCCACTCGGAACCCAGGGTCTTTTTCCAATCGGTATTGGCTTTTATGCCGTAGCCGTAGCAGATATGGACGGCGGTTTCACACTTGAGGCCTTCGATTGCCCTTTCCAGGGTGGCCACGCCCCAATCATTCACCTCGTCGAAGAACACATTGAATGCGGGCTCATCGAACTGAATGATGTCGACGCCGGCAGCCTCCAACTCCCTGGCTTCCTGATTGAGGATCTTGGCGAATTCCCACGCCAGTTTTTCGCGACTTTTATAGTGGCTGTCATACAGCGTGTCGATCATCGTCATCGGGCCTGGCAGCGCCCACTTGATGGGTTGCCGGGTTTGCTGGCGCAGGAACTTGGCATCTTCAACAAACACCGGTTTCTGGCGAGCAACGGCGCCCACCACCGTCGGCACGCTGGCGTCATAGCGATCACGAATCCTAACCGTCTCGCGCTTCTCGAAATCAACACCGTCGAGATGCTCGATAAAGGTGGTGACAAAGTGTTGGCGGGTCTGTTCGCCGTCACTGACGATATCAATGCCTGCTTGTTGCTGCTCTTGCAGTGACAGGCGCAGAGCATCTTGTTTGCCTTCAGTCAGTTCCTCATCTTGCAGTTTCCAAGGTGACCAAAGTGTCTCGGGCTGTGCCAGCCAAGCGGGTTTAGGCAGGCTGCCGGCAGTTGAAGTGGGGAGCATTTTTTTCATGATGGATGACCTTGTACTTTTTATTGATCAAAGAGCGTAGTGGGCGGACCATTGCTCAAGAATGCTCTGGTACGGCTTGATAAAGTGCTCTTCAACAAACTGCCCCTGTTCAATGGCCAGCCGGCTGCGTTCTTCGCGATCATAGACAATTCGCGTTAATGAATAGTCCTGGTTCTTCAAGCTTGGCTGGTAGGATTTTCCGGCCGCGGAGTTGGCATTGTAGATTTCAGGCCGGTAGATCTTCTGGAAGGTATCCATGGTGCTGATGGTGCTGATCAGCTCAAGGTTGCTGTAGTCACCCAGCAGATCACCGGAGAAATAGAAGGCCAAAGGCGCAGCACTGTTTGGCGGCATAAAGTAGCGAACCTTCAGCCCCATTTTATTGAAGTACTCATCGGTCAAGGAGTATTCATCCTGCTGGTATTCAACACCCAGTGCCGGGTGCTGGTTTTCCGTCCGATGATAGGTCCTGCTGCTCGAAACACTTAGGCAGATAACCGGTGGCTTATTGAAGTTGTCTTTATAGGTGCTTGAATTTACAAAACATTTGAATAGCTTGCCATGCAACTCGCCGAAGTTTTCCGGAGTGCTGAAGCCAGGCTGGCCATTGTTGTGCCCCAGCAACAGCACGCTGAAATCATAATCTCGCACGTAGGACGAGAAGTTGTTGCCGGCAATGCCTTCAATGCGCTCATTGGTTTTTTGATCGATGATATGGGTCTTCAATATTTCAATCAGTGGCAGAGGCGTGCGGCTGGTTTCTGTGCCAATACTCATCTCGACAGAAATAATTTCAAGTTCGACGGTATAGCGATCGCCTTTGGGGTTGTCCCAATGAGCCAAGGCATTGAAACGATTGTCAATCATCCTCAACGTATTGCGTAAATTCTCCTGGCGGCTCTTGCCTCTGGCCAGGTTGGCAAAGTTGGTGGTGATGCGGGTGTTTTCGGAGGGTTGATAGTTCTCATCGAAGCTGATGTTTTTGAGGGTGAATGCAAACTCATTGTTCATTGTGTTCTGAGGCCCTAAGTTGCTGAGGCAAACCAGAACTTATTCATTGGATTTTAGCGGGTTCCAATTTACTTTCTGGTTTGCTTGATAAGCTTCATGCTGTTTCTAACTTAGCGGCATTTTATGCTGAGGCATTGAATGAGAGAAAATGAATTGATTTCAGAAATTCTTTAGCCCTGTTCATGATGCGGCGGGTGGTCAGTTGTAGAAGTCCCTGGCCCACAAGGCTCACTGAGTCGTGCCGACGCTGCGTACCTTGGGTGATAGAGCCTTGCGGCAGGGGCACAGGTCCAGTAAGGCTCCAGTTGTGTGCTTTGCAGGCGCGACTCTCAAGCTTCCAGATCCCTAACCTTTAGTCAGGCATCTCCAACTGCTCATAGGCGTATAGCCAATGCAGTTTTTTTTGGTTATCGAAGGTCTTGACCTCGACCACGCCGCTATTGTCTGGCAGCCAGCTGTGGTCCCAGCCCCGGGCGGTGTCTTCCTTCTGCCACCAGTTAACAATGTTGGAGTGCCAGGTTTCGGCGAGCATCAAGCGATAGACACTGCGTGTCCGGGTGGTGGGGGAGACGAATTTTTTCAGTATCGGTGCCAGGGTTTCCGCATTCATGCGTTGGAAGTCGTTACGCAGTTGTTCGGCTTTCTCTAGCCTGAACAAACGCTTGGCCTCGACAAAGAACACCCGTTCCTTGTCGAACAGCATGCAGTCGATACGATTTTCATAGCGTTGGGTCAGTGGGTTAAGAAACGGCACTTCCATAAAGGCATGGGCGCCGTTACGTGCCCCAAAGGCGTTGGCCAATTGAAAGGTGAGGTTGCGTTCGTTTATGCCATTGCGGCCGTAGGAGGGGTAGAACGCACTCAAGCTATCGGAAAAGTTTTCCGCGGCTTGTTGAATCACACGATTGATCACTCGACTCACAGCATCCCTCTGCTTCTGTCCTGGAAAATGGGCCTGCCCTGGTGTCATTGCACCGGGGCATGGGTCGCATCATAAACACCGGGAGCATGGCATGGCCATTAAAATGCCGCTATTGATGACGCGGTTTTTCGCGGGCTGCGTGCTGTGGCTATCGGGCGGTGCAGGAGGCGAGGGAATGCCATTGGCTATGGCCATGCCCGATCCCCCGTCCATACCAGCGCTTTCCTACTGTTCAAGCAGCAAACTGCGCCAAACGATCACTGGCGGCTCAACAGCCGCCGCGCCCGGTTGGCGCTGTTGCGGTTTCTGCGGCCCTGGCGAAGTCACCTCGTTCAGCCCGGATGATGCCGGTTGATGCTGCACAACCTCTGCAACCTCTGCGGTTGACGCATGAATGGGCGCAGTCATTTGAGCCTAACCACCACCTTGCCCTTGGCGCGTCCCTGCTCGACGTACTTCAACGCCTCTGCCGTTGCTTCAAAGGTGAAGCTGCGGTCAACCACAGGCTTGATGATTCCGGCCTCGATCAGCGCGGTGATTTGTTGCAGCTGGGCGATATTGGCCCGCATGAACAGGAACGCGTAGCTCACGCCTTGCTGGCGTGCCTTGCGCCGGATATTGAAGCTCAAGAGGCGCATGACTTGCTGCAACGGCCAGGACAACCCTTGCTCCTGCGCGAATTGCACAGTAGGTGGGCCCGAGATGGAAATGAGCTGGCCGCCGGGCTTGAGGACCTTGAGTGACTTGTGCAGTACGTCGGCGTCGAGGCTGTTCAGCACCAGGTCGTAGTCGTGCAAGACACTGTTGAAGTCCTGCCGGGTGTAGTCGATCACCTGATCGGCCCCCAGCGCCTTAACCCATTCGACATTCGCAGTGCTGGTGGTGGTCGCGACATAGGCGCCGAGGTGTTTGGCCAGTTGGATGGCAAGGGTGCCAACACCGCCGGAGCCGGCGTGGATCAGCACTTTCTGGCCCTTTTTGATGCGGGCGGTTTCCACCAGCACTTGCCAGGCGGTCAGGGCGACCAAGGGAATCGACGCGGCCTGCGCCATGCTGGTGTTGGCAGGTTTCAGGGCAATCGCGTTTTCGTTCACGGCGATCCATTGGGCGAAGGTGCCGATCCGCGCTTCGGGCGGGCGCGCGTAGACTTCATCTCCCGCTTTGAAGCGTTGCACCTGCGAGCCGACCTCCACCACGACGCCCGCCAGGTCGTTGCCCAGCACCAACGGCAATGCATAGGGCAGGATCAGTTTGAATTCGCCTGTGCGGATCTTCGAGTCCAGCAGATTGACGCTGCTGGCGTGAACCTCAATCAACACCTCGTGGGCACCCACAGTGGGCATGGGGGCTTCGCCAATGCGCCCGCTGTTCTTGCCATAGCGATCAATTAGAAATGCCTTCATCGTGGTACGGCTCTTGTCGGTTGGAGGGAGGGTTGGCGGCATCGCCTTGTCAGGCATCCAGGAACGCCAGGGCCCTGGCCACGGAAATACCCTTGACCGTGATCGAACGGTTCTGCGCATCGATGTAGGACGTTTGCGCAGCAGCGGGGCTATTGGTACTCATGGTGGGCATGTCTACTGCGCTCAGGGGGCCGCATTGGATGCGCCGCCTTGCTCGACTGCATCGAGTCTTGCACGGCGGCGGGCGCCAAGATGATCAGTGTTGGGGCTGGTAGCGCTGGGCAACCGCAGACTGCCGGAGTTGCTGCAGCAGCCCCTGACGCGCGCTTTGCAGGCGGTCCCAGGATTCAGCCTCGTGCAGCGGCGGGATAGTCACCGGTTCGCGGCGATCAAAGCCGACCAGCGCCGCATCCACCAGATCACCCACTTCCATGATTTCGTTCAAGGTGTTGATGTCGATGCCGGAGCGATCCCAGATCTCGGTGCGGGTGGCGGCCGGCAGCACGGCCTGCACGTACACGCCCTGGGGCGAAAGCTCCTGGCTCAGGCCCTGGGAAAGGAACAGCACAAATGCCTTGGTGGCACCGTAGACCGTCATGCCGAGCTCTGGCGCCAGGCCGACCACCGAACCAATGTTGATGATCGTGCCTGTGCCGGCCTTGGCCAGGCGTGGGGCGATGGCGCTGGCGAGCCGTACCAGCGCCGTGGTGTTGAGGGCGACCAGTTGCGCAATGCTCTCGGTGCTTTGCTCGATGAAGTTGCCGGCCAGAGCGCTACCGGCGTTATTCACCAGGATGCCGATACGGGTGTCGTCGCGCAGGCGGGCTTCGACACTGGTCAGGTCGTCCAGTTGGGTCAAGTCCGCCCGCATCACATCGATGGCGATCTCGTGTTCGCTGCGCAAACGGGCTGCAAGTGCGTCCAGGCGCGCCTGGTCTCGGGCAATCAGCACCAGGTCGTGGCCGCGTTGCGCGAAACGTTCGGCGTAGGCCGCGCCAATGCCGGTGGAGGCGCCAGTGATAAGAACAGTAGGGCGAGTGCTCATGGGGGTCATCTCTCTTTCAGAATGGGTGAAAACAAGAAAACGCGCTGGGTGGAGGTCGGTGGTGCGTGCAATTAGGATGATGATCGAAATCTAAACTGTCAACGGTTTTGATTATGACCAACATCTATGTATCATCGGCAACAGGTTTTCCCAGCGGACGTGAGGAATGACAGGTGAGAGTGAGCAAGGCCCAGGCCCAGGCCAATCGGGAGCACATTGTTGAAAAGGCCTCTGAGCTGTTCCGTGAGTGCGGCTTCGACGGCGTCGGTGTGGCGGATCTCATGGCGGCAGCCGGATTCACCCACGGAGGGTTCTACAAGCACTTCGCTTCGAAGGCCGACCTGATGGCCGAAGCCTCGGCCTGCAGCCTTTCCAAATCCCTGGCAGGTGCTGCATCGCTCGATGTTCCAGGCTTTATCGATGCCTATGTAACGAGGGACCACCGCGACGCACGGGGTGGCGGTTGCACCATGGCCGCATTGTGTGGCGACGCGGCGCGTCAATCGGAGGATGTGAAGGCGACGTTTGCCGAAGGGATCGAGCGCATCCTGCAAACATTGGGCGAGAAATATCCGACGGCGCCGGATGCCGCGGCGGGTGAGGGGCGTAAGAAAATGCTCGACCTGCTGTCTCGTGCTGTCGGCGCGATTGTGCTGTCCCGTGCATGCCCGGATGATTCCGTCCTGGCCGATGAGATTCTTGAGGTATGCCGCGCTGAAATGTTCGCTTCCTTGGCGGCCGATACAGTGGATTCGGTGCCATAGATCCGACTGCGTCAGCGGATGCAGTGCAATGTCGGCTATCCGTGCGCCAATCACATCTGGACGCGCCAGGCCTGCCGAACCTGCAGGTGAAACAGACCTAAGGCCTGGCCCGATCCCAGTGACACTCTTGCACCCTGCGCCTATCCGTTGCGCTGGTCTTGCCCAGGTCGAGGTCGCCCTCGGCGTTCAGGTAGATAGCGCTATGGGGCCATTGCGGGGTGATGCTGATGCAGTGATTGCGCCCGGTGTTTTTGCTCCACCAGGAGAACTCCATAAAGAATTCGTCGTCGGGGAAGAGCGCGCCATGATCGGTCGCGCCGCCTCCGGGCAGCATTCCACCCTTGGCAATCCGGTCCTGGACATTCCAGATGTACCTGAGCTCCTCCCGGCCCTCTGCCGAGTAGTGCACGGTGACGGTTGGCAGCGCGACCTGCCAGTAAGCCAGCAGCCCATACAGCAGCGGTATCCAGAGCAATTTCAGATACCAGGGGCGACGCGTGGCTGCTGGGGTGGGCAAGAGTTCCATCTCCTATGGGGTTTCCTGATGGCGCCGCCAGCCCTGCCCATCGAACCCGGCGTGTCAGCTCTGGGTCGAAGCCTGTTCCTCACGCGCAGCTTCTTCGGCCAGCTTCAAGCGGTCGGCCTTGCAGATGTACTTGGGCTTGTTTTTCGGTGCCAGTTTGGCTTTGGCCTTTTTCGCGTGAGCGTCCAACAGCTGCTTGATTTTCTTGCGACGATTCATCGTTCTCTACCCGGGGTGGAAGCGCGCGAATGATACCAGCTTGCGCCTGATCCCTGGGGGCGTGGCAGCTGCAGCAGCGCCTGCGGTTGTGGCAGCCGGGCCGGTGCACCTCCGGCTGCCGTGGGTCACCCGCTGCTGAGTGTCAGCAGCCCGGGCCCTTGAGTTCGGTGCCGATGGTGACGGCGGTAACGGGCACATTGGCAAAGGCCTTCTGCGCCACGGCAGAGTGTTTAGTGTCGCAGTTGAAGCGGGTTTCTATCACGTAGTCTTCGCCTTCGGCCTTGCTCATCTGCGATTCCCACTGGCTCGCCGCATTGATGGCGGCATCGGACACCAGCATCACTTCCAGTTGCACCTCGCGGAAACCCACGGCATGGGGGCCTTCCCAATGGGCATACACCGAAGGGTCGGCGGCGTTGCCGCACATGCTCAGGCAATCGGCGCTGAAACTCAGGTCGCCGCCGGAGGCTGCGGCAAAGGCCCCCACGGTAAGGGGCTTGCCCGGCGCCGGGGCAAAGGTGCCGACGAACTGGGTCAGGTCGGCCTGGCATTTGGGCGTCAGCTCCATGCGCAGCGTGCTGACCTTGCCGCCTTGCACCGTGGCGCTGATATCGCAGCCCTGGACCTTGAAGCTATGCACGTCGCCGTTCGACTCCCGGGGAATGCCGGCCACGGATTCGAAGTAGCGCTGATTGGTGCCCAGCATATCGCCGGTGAACACCTCGGCCACCGTGGCCGCGTGGGTGTCGAGGGAGAGTGCCAGGGTGGTGGCGAAAAGGCTGTAGGCCAGCTTGCTCATGGGGGAGTCCTTTCAATGAGGCAGCACCTGAAGGGGAGCTCAGGTGAGTTCGGGGAGGGGAGTGTAGCAGCCTGGAAGCCGGCATTTTTTTACCCGGAGGCAAAAAAATACCCCGGTAGATATTGATGCCAATCGGTCAAGGGCAAGCACTGTACTTGTGGCGAGGGAGCTTGCTCCCGTGGGGCCGGCCGGCGCTCTGGGGCGTAGCCGTCCCATTTTGGGGGGCGCTTTGCGCCCAGCGGGAGCAAGCTCCCTCGCCACAGGGCATTTTTAATGCCTGTGCTTAGAACTGCGGCTTGTAGGTCACGCTGAACATGAAGTTGCGCGGGTCGCCATAGTAGTTGTTACCCGTTACCTGGCTGTAGGAGGAAATAAAGTACTTCTTGTCGAACACATTGTTCAGGTTCACCGCCAGGGTCACCTCGTCGCTGGCGTCATAGGCCACCCGCGAGTTCCAGATGGCAACCCCGGGCTGCTTGAAGGCCCGGTCGAAACTCAGGGTGCTGCTCTGGGCGTTGACGCCGGCGCCCAGGCTGACCTTGTTGAAATCCCCCTGCAGGCGGTAATCACCCCAGATGCGCAGCATATGCATGGGCGTCGAGGTGGCGAATACTTTGCCTTTCTTGTCCGTGTCCTCGAGGAATTTGGTGGTGTTGTAGGTATAGCTGCTGGCCAGTTGCAGGCCCGGCGCAACCTCGCCGCTGACCTCGGCTTCAAGCCCTTGGCTGCGAACTTTCCCCGAGGCCGTGGAGCAGTACCAGCCATTGCAAGCATCAGTGCTTTCAATGTCGGTGGTGAGGTCGTTGACCGCGCGGTTCTTGTGGATGTAGCGGAACAGCGACAGCGCGGTATTGAGCTGGCCGTCCATCAGCTCGCCCTTGATCCCCACTTCGTAGTTCTTACCCTCCACGGGCGGCAAAGCGGTTTTCTCCTTGGTCAACTGCACCTGGGGAATGAACACCTCGGCGTAGCTGCCATACACCGACCACTGGTCATCCAGTGCATACACCAGGCCGGCGAATGGCGTGACCTTGCCGCTGGTCTTGACCGAGTTTTTCTCGCCACCTTCCTGCAGTTTACGGGCGCTGTAATTGTCCTGGTCGAACTTGAAGTCGTACCAGCTGCTGCGCGCGCCGAGGATCAGCGTCAGCGGATCGGTGAGGTTGATCCGCCAGGAGCCGTAGAGGCCTTTTTGTCGCACGTCATAAGTGCTGAGCGCCAGGTTGGCCTTGTCGGCAATCGAGTCGAAGCTCTGGTTGGGGCGGTGATGATCGATGTTGGCGATGTCCACCCCTGGGGTGAAGGCGCGGGCATAGCCGTCGTCGCTGGTGTACTTGGAATAGTTGGCGCCCAGCAGCAGGCTCTGCTTGAACGACAAGGCTTCGAAGTCGCCGTTGATAAACAGGTCGAGGCCACGATTCTTGCCATAGAAGTCGGTGGCGAAGTCGGAATAGTTAGGCCCACGGGTGGTGCCCGGTTGCACGGCACCGGCGACGAACTGGTAGGTCGCCTCGTTGGATTCGTTCATTGCCAGCGCGGTGGCCTTGAGCTTCCAGTTGTCGTTGAAGCGGTGTTCCAGGTCCAGGTACAGCGCCGTCTGGTCGTTCATCGAACGGTTCCAGGTCGAGCCGGTGAAGGTCGAGCGCGGCAGGTCCAGGGCCTTGCCGTTGCTGTAGCGCGGCATGGCGATGAAGTACGGGCGGCCACGGCTTTTCTTGTTGCTCAAGCCAACGCCCAGCACGGTGTCGTCGCTCAGGTCAAAATCCAGGGCGCCGTACAGGGTCTGTTCTTCGTTCCACACGTAATCGGAAAACGAATGGCCTTTCTTGTAGTTGGCCACCGCCCGGCCGCGAAGGGTGCCGGCTTCATTCAGCGGGCCGCCCACATCCACCTGGGAGTTGTAGCGGTCCCAACTGCCGGCCTTGGCGCTCAAGGTGGCGGTGGGCACTGCCTGTGGACGCTTGCGCACCATGTTGATGGCGCCGCCGGGGCTGTTGGCGCCCTGCAGCAACGCGGCGGAACCGCGCAGCACTTCCATGCGGTCGTAGATCACCATGTCTTCGCTGATGTAGCTGCCCAGGGCGTAGACGTTACGCGCCACTGGCACGCCATCGTATTGCAGCGACTCGATCTCGAAACCCCGGGCGAACATGAACATGCCCGGCCCTGGCGACTTGACCGAAGCCAGGCCCGCCACCGCTTCCACGGCCTGGGTCAGGTTGGAGATGTTCTGGTCATCCATGGCTTTGCGCGTCAGCACGCTGACCGACTCGGGAATGTCCTTGAGTTTTTGCGTGCTCTTACCCAGGGTCACCGCGCCGGTGGTGTAGGAGCCGCTGTCTTCAGTGGTGGTCCCCAGGCGTTGCGCGCTGATCTTGGTGGTCGCCAGGTTCACCGCGGAACCGGCGGGCTGAGGCTTTTTTAGGGTCACGCTGTCCGCCTCGATAAAGCTGGCTTCCAGCCCGGTGCCGGCCAGCAGGCGAGCCAGGGCTTCATCCTTGGCATAGCTGCCGTGCAGGCCGGGGGAGTGCGCGCCTTGGGTCACTTCCGCTGAAACCAGCACCTGAACCCGGGTCACCGACGAGAAGGCCGCCAGGGCCGCGTCCAGGGATTGCCCCGGAATCTCGAAGGGGTAGAGCTGAACCTGCGCCGCAGGCGCGGCCTGTGCGCAGATCGGCAACCCCGCGACGGCAAGGCCCAGGGCCAGCGTCAACAAGGTCGGTACGCCGGGCAGGCGCCGGGTGGCAATCGGATGTCCCATGGATGTTCCCCAATGATCGAAGTCGATGTGGCGGCGCGGCACTACTTGAGAGTGCTTATTGTTTGCGCCTCAGTGATCAAGGACGACGGCATTGGGGAAAACCCTGAAACTATTTGAGAATTATTTACAAATATCGCCGGGGCAGCTTCAGCCTTCCCGCAGCACCAGCAGATACGGGGTGTAATGCTCGGCGCGCAGGCCCAGGGTGTAGGTCAGCGCCTTGAGCACGGCGTCCGGCTTGTCGATATCGAACACCCCGGACACCCGCCGATTGCGCAACTCGTCACCGAGCACCAGGGTGCGCCCGGGCCAGTAGCGGTTCAGCTCATCCACCACTTCGGACAGCGGTTGCTGGCGAAACACCAATTGGCGTTGCAGCCAGGCCAGCCCCACCGCGGGTTCGAAACCATGCACCGCGCTCAGGCTGTGGTGCTGGTATTCCACGGCGCGCCCGGGTTCCAGGTACACCGGCTCGCCGCTGCCGGCGTTGACTTCGACCCGACCCTGGGCAACCTGCACGCGGGTCTGCTGATCGCGCCTGGCCACGCTGAACTGGGTGCCGACCACCTTCACCTGCCCGGCGCCGGACTCGACGACAAAGGGTCGGGCCGGGTCCTTGGTGACCACGAACCAGGCCTCGCCGCGCAGCAGGCGAACCTGGCGCAGGCTATCGCTCATCTGCACCTGCACGGCGCTGTCGGTATTGAGCTGCAGCACCGAACCGTCGGCCAGTTGCACCTGGCGCTTTTCCCCGGTGGCGGTAGCGTAGTCGGCGCGCATGCGGTCCAGCCAGGGTGTTTGCCCGGCCGCCAGCCCGACCATCAACAGCACCGCCGCGGCGCACGCCCACTGCCGCCATTGCCGCTGGCGCGGTCGGCGCCAGCGCGCCTGTTGCTCTTGGCGAATGGCCCGCGCCGGTTGGCGCAGGGCCCCCAGCAGCGCCTGCACTTCCTGCCAGGCGTCATCCTGTGCCTGCCCCAGGGCCAGCCAATCGGCAAAGGCGTCGAGTTCGGCGGCGCTCACGTCTTCGGCCTGCAGGCGGAAGTACCAGGCAGACGCTTGGGCAAACAGATCGTCGTCGGGCGATGAGGCAAGGGGGTCGGTCATCAGGGGTTCCACGGCAGCGGGATCGCGATTCATGGCCGCGAACCTCGAACATCGCCCGCCAGCCGAGCCTGGATAAAGGCCCGGCAATCGATCAACGCGCGACGCAATTGGTATTCGACACTCCGCGGGCTGATGGCCAGGCGTTCGGCGATCTCCCGGTAGGAATATTCGTCGACATGATAAAGCAGGAATATCTGCCGGGTCGCCTCGGGCAGTGCGCGAATCGCATCCTGCATCAGGCTTTGCTCCTGATCGGCCGACAACTGCTCGACGGCCGAGGGGCTGTCGCAAGGCAACTCTTCGCTGGGCTCACCCACTTCCAGGCGCTCGCGGCGCATGGCCTGGCGCTGATGGTCACGCACCAGGTTGCTGGCGATGGTGAACAGAAAGGCCGGCAGGTTATCGATTTTCTGCCCGGACTCCAGCCGGGCCAGGCGCAGGAAAGACTCCTGTGTCAGGTCGGCCGCCACCTGGGCGCTGCCGGTACGGCGGGTGACGAAGGCTTCGAGCGCCTTCTTCTGTTCGGTGAACAGGCGCGCAATCTGCTTATTCCAGGAGGGCACAGCACTACCTTGATCGAGGCTCGTTCAGGAGCGCGCACGCTAGCAGAAGATGCGAGTGATTCGCAATTGATATGTTGCCGAGGATGGGTGAGGTTTGTTGCTGTTCTTGCGGTATCAGGGTTGTTCGAGTGCTTGCCTCCAACTGCTCAGGTCGCTGCGTCTGGCAGCCCTGGACGCCCAGTTGCGCAGGTGGGTGCCAACACAAACGGCAGGGCTTTGCTGCTATGATTTCTCAGCTAATGGAGGGCTATTCGATGAGCAAAACCGTCAGTGTCGCCAGAGAGGTTCGCAAGCTTGCCAGGGCCCATAAGGTGACTGCCGAGCCAGACAACATGAGCCGTATGGCTGTCACCATCACCCGTTTGGCGGGTGACCTGGTCGAGTTGGATGGCGTTGAGCAGTTGCTGATCAACCTCAAGAAGAAGGGCGTGCTGAGCAAGGCCGAAAGCCTCGCACTCCAGGGGCGTTATCTGGAGGAAAAGAGGCAGGCGAAAAAGAAACTCAGCGCATGAGTTTTGATCCTTTCGGTGATTTCGAAACCGCTGGCTACCTGCGAAATGTCCAAGGCCTTAAAGATCCTGTTGAGGTCAAAGAAACCGAGCACTTCATCTTCGAACTGAGTATCGAAGAAGCACTCGCTTATCTGGCAAAAAAACGACCGCTTGATTACGACGCGATCCTTGAGGTGCATAGGCTCCTGTTTGGCGGCTTTTATCCTTGGGCGGGTCAGGACCGATATCAGCTGGTTCCGCATCTGGCCGTATTCAAAGGGGCATACGACGACCCGCACCATGTGCTCTTCGAGCATCCTGACGCCCTTAAAATGTCGATCGACTATGGGCTTCGGCTTGCGGCAGACAAGCATCGATTTCGAGAAAGGCCGGGTGAGGTGATGGGGCAATTGGCGTTCGCGCATCCGTTCCTGGACGGCAACGGTCGTACCCTCCTGCTGGTTTTCATGGAGTTGTGCTACCGGGCAGGGTTTGCCATCGACTGGTCCAGAACCAATAAAAATGACTATCTGCAGGCGCTTAGTGAAGAGATTCGCGATCCCTCCGAGAAACACCTCGACCGCTACCTGAAGCCCTTCATCATTGGTATTAAGAGCCGTGAAGAGTGGCCACAAATTATCGGTGGCATCCGCGGTCTCGATGGGCTTGATAAAGACGGCATTACCTACGAGAGCCTGGACAACCCGCAAATCCAGCAGATCTATAAAACCTATCGAGCTCGGCGGCCAAAGACTGGCAAGTGAACCAATCCAGCACATTCCGCTGCCAGTGCCCCATGCTCTTGCAGCTTGCAGCTTGCAGCTTGCAGCTTGCAGCTTGCAGCTTGCAGCTTGCAGCTTGCAGCTTGCAGCTTGCAGCTTGCAGCTGATTTCCCTCTATACAACTCCCCACCTCAAACAATAAAATGAGAAGCATTATCAATTAGTGCGATTTTCCCATGCCCAACTCCAGCACCGCCTCGCCCGTCGCCCAGTTGTATGCGAACCATCACGGCTGGCTGCGCGGCTGGTTGCAGCGGCGCCTGGGGCAGCGTGCCGATGCCGAGGACCTGGCCCACGACACCTTTATCCGGGTGCTGCGCTCCCAGGAAGATGTGCGCGAGCTGCGCCAGCCCATGGCCTTTCTCGCCACCATCGCCAATGGCCTGCTGATCAATCGCTGGCGCCGGCAGGCCATCGAGCGCGCCTATCTGGACGCCTTGGCGGCGCGGCCGGTGGGGGAGGAGCCTTCGCCCGAAGAGCGCCATCTGATGATCGAAACCCTGCTGGAGCTGGATTCGCTGCTGGTGGGCTTGTCGTCGCGGGTGCGGCAGATTTTCTTCCTGTCCCAGCTCGATGGCCTGACCTACCCGCAGATCGCCGCGCAGTTGAACCTCAGCGTGGCCCAGGTGCAGCGGGACATGGGCAAGGCCTTCAGCGTCTGTTATGCGAGCCGTTTCGAATGAGTGGAGCCGTTGTCGATCCCCGAGTGCGGGACACGGCCATCGATTGGCTGGTGCGCGCCCAATCCGGCTTGATGAGTGCCGCCGAGCAGCAGGCCCTGGAGCATTGGCGCCAAGCCAACAGCGAGCATGAACGGGCCTGGCAGCGGGTCAGCAGTTTGCCGTTGCTGTTGCAGCCAGGGGCCAATCTGCTGGCCGACGCCACCGCGCGCCGGGCCTTGCAGGCGGCGGGGGCCGATCCGCAGCGGCGACGACAGGTGCTCAAGTACCTGCTGGCCCTGGGGTTGCTGGGAGGGATGTCCTGGCAGGGGGCGGACTCCACCCTGGTGCGTTCGGCCCTGGCCAGCTACCGCACGCGCATCGGCGAGCGCCGGCGCTGGGCCCTGGCGGATGGCAGTTCGCTGTGGCTGAACACCGCCAGCGCGGTCAACCTGGAGTCGAGCGATGGGCAGTCTCGGCTGCAGTTGGTCGAGGGCGAACTGGCCCTGGATGCCCCGGCCGATGCCGCCGCGCTGCAATTGCTGACCGCCGATGCGCTGCTCTACAGCCGCGGCGCCCATTTGCTGGTGCGCCATGATCGCCAGGGCACCCTGGTGACGGTGCTGCGCGGCTTGGCGCAGGTCAGTGCCCGGCAGCAGCCCGGCCCACTGGCGTTGCCGGCCGGCTGGCAAGCCCGGGTCGACGCCCGAGGAGTAGGCCAGCCGACCCCGGTCGACGGCTTCCTGGCCCAGGCCTGGCTGCGGGGCATCCTGCCCGCCGAGCGCATGCGCCTGGACCAGTTGCTGGCCGAGCTCTCGCGCTACCGTCCGGGTTTCCTGCGTTGCAGCGAACAGGTAGCGGCCCTGCGGGTGACCGGCAGTTTCCAGCTGGACGACACCGATGCCGCCCTGGCCCTGCTGGCCACCACCTTGCCGGTGCGGATCGAGCGCCGAACCCGTTATTGGGTGACCTTGGTGGCGGCCTGAAACTTTTTTCATGAGAATGATAGTTTTTTCGATCTGGCTTGGCCTTCAGGTATTACCCACCGGCACAGGTGGGTTTCGATCCCTAGGAGCCTTGCATGATTTTCCCCGCTCGTGTCTTGCGAACCCACACCCTCGGCCTGCTGCTGCTCAGCCTGTCGCCGCTCTACAGCGAGCTGGCGCTGGCCGCCGGGGAACGTCACTACAGCATCGAGGCCGGCCCGCTGGACCAGGTGCTGTCGCGCTTCGGCGCCGAGGCGGGGATCAGCATGGCCGGCAATGCGCTGCTCACCGTCGGCAAGACCAGCCAGGGGTTGCACGGGGATTTCACTACCGAAACCGGCCTGAATCGGCTGCTGTCCGGCACCGGCCTGAGCTTCCAGCGCCAGCCCGGCGGCGGCTATGCCTTGCGCCTGCGCCAGGAGTCGGTGGCCTTGCCGGCGCAGAAGGTCAAGGGCGACAACCCCGATGACGAGGAGGTGTACCGGGCACCGCGTTCGTCAGTGCATATCTCCGCTGATGAGTTAGAGCGTTTCGGCGCGATCTCGGTGGGCGACATGCTCAAGGGCCAGCCCGGGGTGCAGGTGGGCGACAGCCGCAACGGCGGTGGCCTGGATGTGAACATTCGCGGCATCCAGGGCCAGAGTCGGGTGGCGGTGACCGTGGACGGCGCGCAGCAGGCACTGGATGTCTATCGTGGTTATGCCGGCACCCAGCAGCGCAGCTACGTCGACCCGGACCTGATCAGCGATGTCGTCATCGACAAGGGCCCGAGCCTGACCTCCAGCGCCATCGGCGGCACGGTGAAGATGCGCACCCTCGGCGTCGACGACATCCTCAAGACTGGCCACAACATCGGCCTGCGCCTCAAGGGCGATGTCTGGAACAACGGCGTGGCGCCGGCCTCGCGCGATGTCCATTCGAAAACCGAGGACCTGTACAGCGAACCGCACCAGAGCCGTGGCGGCCTGTTCGGTTCCGATGCCGAGGCCGGCAGCCTGGCCTTTGCCTACCGCCATGATCTGTTCGATGTGGTGGCGGCCTATGCCAAGCGCAACCAGGGCAACTACTTTTCCGGCAAGAAGGGCCAGGACCGCTACCGCACCTTCGATCGCTACGGCGATGAGGAAACCACCGTGGCCACCACCTACAACGCCGGCGAAGAAGTGCTGAACTCGTCGTCGCGCACTGAATCCTGGCTGCTCAAGACCACCCTGCGCCCGGCGGACGGCCACACCTTCGACCTCGGCTACCGGCGCTACGACGGGCGGATCGGCGAGATCATGCCCTCGGACATTTTCCGCTTCGGCACCGGCGGCATCTACCAGTACCCCCTGGGCCATACCCAGATCGACACCTACACCGCGCGTTACAACTACCTGCCGGCGGACAACCCGCTGCTGGACCTGACCGCCGACCTATGGCTCACCGATGCCCAGACCAGCCAGTTGAGCGCCTGGTCGGCCCCGGCTTCCCAGGCCTTTCGCAGCGACCGTGCCTGGAGCCGGCAGGCCAACCGCCGCACCGGTGGCGGCCTGGCCAATACCTCGCGCTTTGCCACCGACTACGGTGACCTGAAACTCGACCTGGGCGGTTCGTTCCAACTCGAGGAACTGCGCCCGCAGAAAGGCGTGGTCACCACCCAGGACGACATCAACGCCAACCGCAGCCTGCGCGAGGGCTCGCGGCAGGAATACAGCTTCAACGGCAAGCTGGAGTACCAGCCGGTGGACAGCCTGACCCTGTGGGGTGGCGGCCGCTACACCTACTTCCACAGCAAGGACCATGTGGCCCAGGCCACGGCGCGGCGAGAGGTGCGCGAGCATCGCTATGTGACGGTGAACAAGCCGGGGGACTACGGCTACCTAATGTGGTTCCCGGACCAGAACGGCCTCTACACCGACGCTACCGACCCTCGCTTGAACAATGGGATTGTCTTCAACAACACCAACTACCCCTTCGAGGGCACGCCCTATAACCAGTTCGGCGCCACCAGTACCGAGGTCGACGATCCGCAGGTGGGCAGGGTGGTCACCGGCTACAACTACTCCGGCAAGGCCAGCAACAGCGGCCGGGCCTTTGCCCCGTCCTTCGGGATCAATTTCGAAGTGCTGCCGGACACCTTCGTCTATGCCTCCTACACCCAGGGGTTTCGCATGCCCTCGCTGTTCGAGACCGGCCACGGCGTGCAGCAGACTACCCCCGGCAAGGACCTGAAGCCCGAGCGTTCGCGCAACTGGGAAATCGGTGCCAGCACCCTGCACAAAGGCCTGCTGTTCGATGACGATTCGGCGGCGCTCAAGGTGGCCTACTTCAACAACAGCATCAAGCACTACATCACCCGCTACTACGACCCGAGCCCGGGCCTGTGGGGCCTGATGCGCTTCAGCAACACCGACAGCTACACCACCCGCGGCCTGGAACTGCAGAGCCACTACGATGCCGGCCGGGTGTTTGCCGACCTGTCGTCCACCTACTACCTGAAGACCGAAACCTGCGACGCCGCCTTTGCCGCCACATTGCGCGCCACCAGTAACCCCTACCGCAAAACCGCCGACACCCCGGACTGCACCCCGGGCAGCTTTATGGGGTCCTACACCAACACCCAGAACCCGCCGCGCTTTGCCGGCAACCTGACCACCGGCCTGCGCTTCTTCGACCAGAGCCTGACCCTGGGCACCCGCATCACCTACACCTCGGGGCCCACGGTGACCGCCGACAAACCCTGGCAGACCGGTGCCACCACGCCGCAGATGAACTACCGCGAGGTGGCCTTGTTCGATCTGTTCCTCAACTACAAGTTGCAGGAAGACGCCAGCCTCAACGTGTCGCTGCAGAACCTCACCGACCGCTACTACCTGGACCCGCTGGCACAGAGTTTCATGCCGGCGCCGGGGCGCACCTTGCGGGTGGGCATGCAGGCCAAGTTCTAGGGCGTGGGCGCGGGGCGCTTTAGTCCCCGCGCACCTGTTTCAGCCAGTTCCAGAACGGATCGCTGGACTGCTCGGCGTCCATGCTCTCGGTGCTCTGCACCAGCTCTGCGGCCCGCGGTGGAACCGTCAAGCCCAGGGTCTGCTGCACATGCTCGCGCAGCAGCCGGGGCGGCGGCGGGTAGTCGTCATCCTCATAGTCCTGCTCGCGCACCTCTTCGGGGGTGAGCGGGAACTGCTCCGGCCAGCACAGCTCGGCGTAACCTATCGCCAGCAGGCGCAGCAGGTCTTCGGCACTGTCGGTGAGCACCCCAAGCAGCAGCGACCCGGAGCCCGAACCCAGGTGCACCACCCGCTGCTGCCCGGCGTCGTCCCGCCAGAGGCCGGCCCAGGATCCGTCGCCGCCGGTCCGGAGGAAAATCACCAGCCGCTGGTTTACCTCGGGGTCGTCACTGGCGGTCCACAGGGCGCTATCGGCCGGTTCCGGCAGGTAGAACGCACAGGTGGCCATGGCGCTGAATTCGGCTTCGGGGTGCAGGCTCATATAGCGCACGCCATCGCGGCGGGTGCGCAGGCAGCCCTGGGCTTCAAGCAGTTGCAGGGCCTGGTGCAAGGCGCTGGGCAGCGGGTTGCTCTGGGGGAAGGCACGGGCCATCTGTTGGCTGAAAGTCACTGTGGGTCGATCCTTGTTCGTCATGCCGCAGCAGCATTGGCCGAGAGTTCGAAGCACTGCGCGCGCAGGTCGCGCCGTGGTGTTTTGTCGCGCCCCGCAAGGCTTGTTGCGGCCAGGCGGCGATGGCGGATCTTACCCGGTATCCGGGGTCTTGGCGGTTTTTGTCCCGGTTCCCCTGATAGCGCCTGGCCATCTCGACGTTGTAGGATCCCCCACCAGAAAAAAAGCACATGGAACAGTGGCTCATGGGGTTTATGGCGGTAGCCGCAGGGATCGCGGCGTTCGTTTTCATGCTCAGGAGTGTCAGGGCCCAGGGCCTGATCAACAGGTTGCAGCAACAGCTTGATCAGCGGCAACAGGACTTGCAGTCGGCCCAGCAGCGGCTGGCCTTGCTCAAGCAACAACTGCAGCAGGCCAAGGCCGCAGCCGAACGGGTCTTCGCCGAGGCCCGGGAGTGCGCCGTAGTGCTGGCCGGCGATGCCTGCACGCTGCCCAGTTGCAGCCAGTTGGATGAGCTGGCCGAGGCGTTCGGCTACAGCCCGTGCGGACAGAAACTCAAGGAGGCTCGCGAGTGCAGCCGGCAGATGCTCAGGACGGGCCAGGCGGCGATCTGTGACGATGCCGACCCGCATCGGCGCGAGAGGGTCGTGCGCTTGGTGGTCGATGCTTTCAACGGCAGGGTAGAGGGGGCCCTGTTGCGCTCCGGGGCCGGCAACCCCGACCCGCTTGCACAGGAAATCCATGACGCGGCGGCGCGGGTGAACCTCAATGGCGCCGCCTTCGGCAATGCCCGGATCAGCCAGCACTACCTCCAGGCGCGCCTGGATGAACTGCACTGGGCGACGCGGGTGAAGCGGCTCGAAGAGCAGGCGCGGGATGAACAGCGCCAGTTGCATGAGCAGATCGGTGAAGAGCAAAAGGCCCGGCGTGACTATGAGCGGGCGATCCAGGAGGCGCTCAACGAACAAGCCAGCCTGCGCCGGGCGCTGCAGCAGGCGCGGGAGCAAGTGCTGGCCGCCAGTGCGGCGCAGCGTGCCGAATTCGAAGCGCGACTGGCCCAGCTCGAGGCTCAGTTGCAGTGCGCCGAGGACAAGAACCAGCGTGCGCGATCCATGGCCCAGCAGACCCGGGCCGGGCATGTCTATGTGATTTCCAATGTCGGCTCGTTTGGCGAGCAGGTGTTCAAGATCGGCATGACCCGCCGCTTGGAGCCCCTGGACCGGGTGCGTGAGCTGGGGGATGCCAGCGTGCCCTTCGAGTACGACGTGCACGCGATGATTTTCAGCAACGACGCCCCGGGCCTGGAAAAACGCCTGCACCGGCATTTCCTCCGCGAGCAGGTGAACAAGGTCAACCCGCGCAAGGAGTTCTTCCGCATCGCGCTGCCGGCCATTCGCCGGGCGTTTGAGGAACTGGGCGTGCAAGCCCAATGGACCATGAGCGCCAAGGCCCGTGAGTACCGCGAGACTCAGCGCATCGAACAGCAGATAAGCGCCAACCCGGCATTGGCCGCAGCATGGACGCGGCCCGCGCTGGAGCTGGAGGCAAGCCTGGAGTTGGAGGTGCAGCAGGCACTGGCCTGATTTGTCATTTTGCCGCTACCGGCGTTGCTTGCCCACAGGCACCGCTTTGCGCGGTGCCTGTGGGTTTTGGCTTATACCTCCTGGAAGCGAGCTGTCTGAATTCCAGGTGCACCCTGGGCGATGCACTTGACGGAGATCTGCGGGCGGTTGCCGTCTCGCAGCATGTAGCGTTCATTCACCTCAGGGCCATTCAATGGCAGGCAATTGGGTACGTCCCAAAGGTGATCGCCGACTTTTACATAGGGTCCGCCATTGGCAACTACGGTGTTTGAGGCCGAGCTATAAACTTGTGTCATTTTGCTATCTACCTGAACTGGTTTAAGGAAATAGCCTTGGATTCGAGTGTTGGCCAATAAACCGGACGACACTGTTCAACAGGCTACGATTGCATGATGACGTGCATGGGGAGGGCGGGTAAGTGTCGTTACAGTAGCGCGGGGAAGTTTGCCTGCGGTGTTTTAGGTATGGCGCAAAGTTCATTCCGTACTGGGGTAGGGGCCATCGATAAATGCATTGATAGCACTGGAGAAGTGCACTATTGGTTGAGTCGATGAATCCAGGGTTACTGCCAGGTAACGGCCTATCTGTAGTTGTGAACTGGTTTTCGCCAATGATCGTGCGCGAGCCAATGAAGTGGTCACCGGCTTGAGGGTGCTACTTGGCAATAGGCTGCCGGTATCGATCGTGCTGGCTACAAATATCCACACTACAGGCGCGGGGCGCTTGATGTATTGAGTTTCGAAGGGGTTGAGCGCGTAGTAGTTGATCGGCAGTGCGGTATCCGGTTTCGGGTTGCCGCTCTCGTAGATGAACTCGGCCAAGCCGGTTACAACGGGTTGTGCATTGCTTGGGGCGGCATAATAGATGCCGACATGGTCGCTCCAACCGCTGCCGTCGCCATTGATCTGTACACCATTGAAACTGTAGGTGTAGCCGTAAGCCACCGGGTTGCTGATGGCCATGTTCAGGGTGTCCAGGGGCTCTACAGGGCCGTTGGAGATGTAGAGTACGGCGTCAGATTCGAATATCAGCTTCGTCGAATCCGCGATGGGCTGCAGGGTAATGGCCGCAACCACTGTCGAGCCATCCGCGGACTCGGGGTCGGGCACTACAATGACGATCTTCTGCTGATTGGCACTCAGGAACTGCTTCGCGTAGGCATCCAGTTCGATGGTCAGTTGCATCGGGTCGGCAGCGGCTATCTGGCCCTGTAGGGAGAACGCCAGCCATGCATGAAGCACAGTCATCAAGGCATGTCGAGACATTGGGCTCCTCCGGCCAAATGGAAAACACCCGTGTCCGCCCAGGCGGACACGGGTGTTCTTGCGCTACTCAAAGGCCATCAAGAACCCGAGTTGATGATGGTGCCGATGGTCGAACCCGAGCTGACCGGCAACACCGACGGCGTATTGGGGCGATTGGTGATGGCGAAGGTGCTGGGCAGAATCTGCAGGTCGTACTCGATGGTGCTGGAGTTGAACTCGAAGGTACAGCCAGGTGCCGAGACGGTGGCCTGCACATTACCCGACTGCAGGCCTTGCTGCGCAGCGACCAGCAGAATGGTTTCCAGCGGCGTCATGATGATCGAACCCTGGGGGTTCAGGGTGAAGGCACAAAACGGCAGGTAGTTGACTCCCGCTGGCGTACTGACCAAACCCGCCAGGCCGACCGTCAGCGGCGGGGTGCCCGCAGGCCGGTTGTTGAACAGCCCCAGGCTGCCTGCCGGGACATTCTGCACACCGCCAGCGACGAAGCTGCCATCGCTGTTGAAGGTCTGCGCGCTGCCCAGGGGCAGCTGACCGGAGATCGACTGCATCTGGATCGTGGTGTTGGCGGCGATGTTGCTCTGGGTGGTGACATACAGCTTGTATTGTGGCGTGTAGTCGATATCGACCAGGCCGAACATGGTGCCAAAGGGCACCGAGAACCAGGTAGGCACACCGACGGTGAGCTGGTTGGGGCCCACGGCGCCTTTGTAGCCCATCAGGCTGTAGCCCTGGGCCTGCAGCGAGCTGAGCACGGCTTTCTGATCGGCCGAAGTGAAGTCGAAGTCCATAACGAAGGTAGTCATTTTTTCACCTGTTAATCCTTAACGCATTAAAGTTTGCCAGTCGTTCGATCCTTTCGACTGGCTATTTGAACCACAGGTTGGCCGTCGTTGATTGCTGGTCAAGTTCAGTGGCTCGATTTAAAGACTAATGCGGTGCTGGTAATAGGATAAGTATCGATACGGTAACCAGGTGTCATATCGTTATTTGCATTGCTGTTCATGTTTTATGCTTGCTTCGGGAAGCGTTTTTTCTCGGAAGTTGCTCTCGTTAATGCGCAGGAAACTGTGCAATGCCTGGCAAATGGCGGCTGCAAGTTCTTGCGGGTGGGCAAGGGTGATGTTTGCAGTTCGTTGGAACTGCTCGGACCAGACAACGCAGCCGGTTAGCGGGTCGATAAGGCGCACGGAAGTTCTGATGCAGTGCGCATCAACATGCACGCTGCCTTCCAGGCGGTGCCCGACAGCCGCTGGGAAAACCGCTTCCAGAGTTTTACCCGGGCTGTCATGGCGGTCACTTATCGTGGCCGGTTCGACAAATATCTTGCGCCCCAGGTTCTTGTAGAGCTGGTGGGTCAGTTCTGCATTGAGGCCCTGGGTGAAGTATTCCCACGGCACTTGCTGGGATACACATTTGAACGGACAGATAGAAAACCCCGCGGATTGCTGCACGGTATGGGGGCTGGAAGGCTTGTAACGAAACACCGGCATGTAACAGCCCAGGGGAATGACTATTTCCACCCTGGCATTGCACTGCGCGGAGGCGTAGTAGTTCTTCAGTTTGGTGCGCAATCGCCCAACCTGGACCCGGACAATCGGATCATCTCCGGTGCTGTAGGCTAAGGGGTCCTTGTCGAAGACGCCGATGCCGATCGCGTATTCGCTGGTGTCGCGAGCTGAATCCTGAAGCGCCTGTTCGACAAGATAGTTGAGCAAACGGCTCATGCGTGGCGACTTTTTAAAGGCTGTACTGGCTAGAAGTAGTTTCCTGGCGGACTCTACTTCAGCTAAAGCGACCAACTCTTGACCAGGGCGCTTGGTTTTGGGGTCCGGCATGACATCAATTTCCTCTGCATCCATTCATGGAAACCGCGCTGACATGCTGAATGACTCAATCGGATGTTTTCATGGGCAGGCAGTGCCTTCGCCAACGAGTTGATTTAGCCAGTGGCTGCTCAGGTTTTTTGACTGTCGAAGGTGTTTTCTATAGGTCCTGAATTCAACGTGGTTAAACTGTTTTCAATAGCCTAAACCGTGCAACCGCGTTGCTTAAGTATCGTTACCGTAGCGTTCGAATGTTCGCCTTGTTCTCAGGCTTAGTCCGTTGCCGCCGTTATAAGAGATGGCCCGCAAGGGGCGGGAAGTCGCAGTTCGGCCGTATGCCGTAGCCCTCAGCCTGGCACGCACCCGGGACCGCTCGGATAAATTTGAAATGCCCGGCATTGCTCGCCAGAATCGCTGCCGATCTGGCCCCAGGGGGCCGGAGCCTGCTGGTGAAAAGGGGTAGCAGTTGAATCAACAGACATTATCCATGCGCCTTGAGCGCGTGGCGGCGCAGGTTCCGGCCGGGGCGCGGCTGGCCGATATCGGCTCAGACCACGGCTACCTGCCGGTGGCGCTGATGCTGCGTGGCGTGATTGTTAGGGCGGTGGCGGGGGAGGTGGCGCGCACGCCGTTCCAGGCGGCCCAGCGCACGGTGCGCGAGAACCACCTGGACGCGCATATCAGCGTGCGCCTGGCCGATGGCCTGGGGGCTATCGAGGCCGCGGACGGCATCACCGCCATCAGCTTCTGCGGCATGGGTGGCGAAACCATCCGCGACATCCTGCAGCGCGACTGGGCGCGCCTCAGCGGCCGCGAACGGCTGATCCTGCAGCCCAATGGCGGCGAGCGGCCGCTGCGCCAATGGCTGATGGAGCATGGCTACCGCATCCAGCATGAAGAGGTGCTGCGCGAGAACCGTTTCGACTACGAGATCATCGTCGCCGAGCCCGACGGCCCGGTGCGCTACAGCGAGCAGGAACTGTACTTCGGCCCCTTGCAACTGCAGGCCCGCAGCCCGGCCTTCCTGGCCAAGTGGCAGCGCCGGCTGCGGCTCAAACAGCGGACCCTGGGCCAGCTCACCCAGGCCCGCCAGGCCGTGCCCGAGGAGCAAATCCGCGCCCTGGCCGAAGAGGTGCGCTGGATCGACCAGTTGCTGGCCTGATCCCGCTTCAAAAACGACGCACAAGTTCGGGGCCGATCATCAGCATCGACCCCGTTCAGTGGCACCTAGGAATGCGCCCGGCCCTGGCCCTGCAACCATTGTTGGTAACCGATGCGGCTGATGTGCTCGGTGCGATAGTCGTTCATCAAGGGGTTGAACTTGTTTTCCTCGGTGTGGTGGTACTGGAAGCCGCACTTGGCCTGGGCCCGGAACGACTGCTGGTTGTCGCTGTAGTAGCCGCACCACAGGGCCTTCAGTTGCAGGGTGTGGAAGGCATGCTGCATCAGCGCCTGCACCGCTTCCGGAATCAGCCCCAGGCCCCAATAGGGCACGCCGATCCAGTAGGCGACCTCGGCTTCGTCGTCGGCGATGCTGAAGTTGCTGTCCCGGCCCTGTAGCAGGCCGACCATGCCGATGGCGACACCTTCGTCGCGGTGGGTCACGGCATAGACCTCGGGGTGGGCGAAGACGCTGTGGATGATCTCCAGGCTTTGCGCCACGTTGCGGTGCACCGGCCAGCCGGCTCGGGGGCCGACTCTTGGGTCGCTGGCGTAACGATAGAGGCTGGGTGCATCGCTGGCTTGCCAGGGCCGCATGATCAGGCGTTCGCTGCTTAACATAAATACTCTTGGCGGGTTGAATATGACTCGGCCATTGTCGAAAGTGCGGGGCCTGGCGGCAACGCAGGTTTTTGCGCAAAATCGGTGATTTTGAAAACACCCGAGGGGCAGCGATTTGTTCAAGGTCAGGGCCAATGCACAGCGGCTTTAAGCTTCCGGCGAATACTCGCGAGGACTTTTTCATCGGTGGCGGTCGCTTCGCCGAGCCCCAGGAACAGCCCCTGGAGCTGGCCTATGTGGTGCTGCTGATCGGCCAGCGGGGCCGTGCCGAGCTGCAGGTGAACCTGCAGCCGTATCGCCTGGCCAGGGGCGATGTGCTGGTGCTGGCGGAGGACTCCGTGGTACGGGTCAGCAGCCAGTCCGCGGACTTTGCCTGCCACCGCTACCTGCTCGATCGTTCGATGGCCGCGGAGGTGGCGGCGCTGTTGCCCAACAGCCTGTTCGCCTACCTCCATCACTCGCCCCTGTACCCTTCGTCCGGGCCGTTGCGGGGCTTTCTGCGGGCCTGGGAAGCTCAGGCCGCGATGCTCGACGGGCAGGGCGCGGAGTACCGACGGCGGATGCTGATCAACCATCTGCAGAACCTGTTTCTCTGGCTCTGCGCGCACCTGGATCTGGATGCCCGGGCGCAGAACGATTGCAGCCGGCCGGAGGCGCTGTGCTGGAAATTCTGGGAATTGATCGCCCGGCACTGCCGGCAGCAGCGCGACGTGGCCTTCTATGCTGAGCTGCTGCACGTCACCCCCTACTACCTGGCGCAGCAGTCGCGCAAATACTTCAACGATGCACCCAAGACCCTGATCGACCGCCAAGTGGTGCTGGAAATCAAGAAGCAGCTGGCGCAGACCTCGCGCTCGGTGCAGCAGATTGCCGACGACCTGCACTTTGCCGACGCCTCCTACCTGGGCAAGTACTTCAAGCGCCTCACCGGCCAGGGCCTGAGCCAGTACCGCAAGGGCTAGGGCAGGGCAGGCGGATGCCGTTCGCCAAAGGTGGCGCTGGCAAAGTCGAGGAAGCTGCGCAGCTTCGGGGTCAGGCGCCGGTCCGGCGCGTAGAGCAGGTGCATCGGCGAGGGTGGCACTCGGTACTGCGCCAGCAGGTTGACCAGGGTGCCAGCGCGCAAGGCATTGCCCACCAGCTCCAGGGGCTGCAACACCACCCCCAGCCCGGCGATTGCGGCGGCCAGCAACGGGTCGCCCTGATTGATGGTCAATCTGCTTGTAATCGGCACTTCCATCAGCCCCTCGGGGCCTTCGAACTGCCAGTGTGTGCGGCCATCGGCGTAGGCAAAACCCAGGCAGTCGTGCTGCTGCAGATCCCAGGGGCTGGTGAGCGGCGGCCGCCGCGCCAGGTAGGAGGGCGCCGCGCACAGCAGCAACTGGTAGGGCTGCAGGCGCAGCGCCTTGAGGCCGCTGTCGGGCAGCTCGCCAATGCGCAGCACCACGTCGTAGCCGTCCTCCACCAGGTCCACCAGTTCGTTGGACAGGGTCAGGTCCACCGCCACCTGCGGGTACTGGACCATGTACTCCAGCAGCCGCGGGGCCAGGCTGTGCATGCCGAAGGTCACCGGGGCGTTGATGCGCAGGCGCCCGCTGGGTACGCCACGGGTCACCGCCGCGAGGTTCTCGGCGGCCTGCATATCCGCCAGGATCAGCTTGGCCCGCTGGTAGAAGGCGCGGCCGAAATCGGTCAGGCTCTGGCGCCGGGTGGTACGGTTGAGCAGCGATACCCCCAAGTACTGTTCGAGCATCTTCACCTGCTTGCCCACCAGTTGCGGCGACAGCCTGAGCTCGTCGGCGGCGGCGCTGAACGAGCCCAATTCCACGGCCTTGACGAAGGTCGCCATCTGGGTCAATCGGTCCATTACAAACACCCTGTTTCTAGTGTTGGGCCATCCTAGGTCTTTATTCCACGGCTTCCAACGCCTAAATTGCCTGGCATGCCGTCAGCCCCGGCGACTTGCGGGGCGACGCCAGTCCACCCATTTCCGGTCGGCGCTACTTGCGCCCGGCCCCAAGACCCAGAGGTATCGCACATGCCACGCATTGTCAGAATCCATGAATACGGCGACGCCAGCGTCCTCAAGCTGGAGCAACTGGAGGTGCCGGCCCCGGCCCCGGACGAGGTGCAGATCGCGGTCAAGGCCTTTGGCCTGAACCGTGCCGAAGTGATGTTCCGCAATCACGCCTACCTGCAGGAAGCCGAGTTCCCCAGCCGCCTGGGTTATGAAGCGGCGGGGGTGGTGCAGGCCGTGGGCAGCTCGGTGCGTGGCGTGCAACCGGGGGATGCGGTGAGCTTGATTCCGCCCCTGGATATCGCCCGCTGGGGCACCTACGGCGAGCTGGCCAATGTGCCGGGGCACTTGTTGGTCAAGCACCCGGCGGGGTTGTCCTTCGAGCAGGCGGCGGCGTCCTGGATGCAGTACGTTACCGCCTGGGGCGCGTTGATCGATCAGGCGCGGCTCAAGCCGGGGGACTTTGTACTGGTGACCGCGGCTTCCAGCAGCGTTGGCCTGGCGGCCTTGCAGGTTGCGCGCAAAGTAGGCGCCACGGCCATCGCCGTGACTCGTACCCGCAGCAAGCAACAGGCCTTGCTGGATGCCGGCGCGGCCCAGGTGATTGTCAGCGATGAAGAGGACCTGGTGGAGCGGGTGATGGCCCTGACCGCCGGCCAGGGCGCGCGGGTGGTGTTCGACCCGGTGGGTGGCCCGGCTTTCGATGCGCTGACCCGCAGCATGGCCCGTGGCGGCATTCTGCTGGAATACGGTGCGCTGAGCCCGGAACCGACGCCATTCCCGCTGTTCACCGTGCTGGGCAAGAGCCTGACCCTCAAGGGCTATCTCTACGCGGAAATCGTCGCCGACTCCGAAGCCCTGGAGCGGGCCAAGGCCTTTATCCTCGATGGCCTGGAATCGGGGGCGCTGCGCCCGATCATCGCCAAGACCTTCCCCCTGGAGCAGATCCAGGAGGCGCACCGTTACCTGGAAGCCAACCAGCAGGTTGGCAAGGTGGTGGTCAGCGTCTGACCCTTAATAGTCCGGCGCTACCCCGGGAGACCGGGCCCGCGCCGGACCGGATAGGTCTGGCCGCTGATGAACAAGGTGCTGCCCTGCAGGCTGATGCTGGCAATGTCGTTGATCACCGCCTTGACCTGTGGGGAGTAGGGGAACAGCGAAAAGAACAGCTCGAAATACAGGTAGTCCTTGATCAACAGTACGGCCACTGGCCCGTGCTCCTGGCACAGCTCGTCGAAGCTCGGGTAGTCGAGGGCGGCCAGCTCGGGGATATCGACATAACCTTGAGCCAGGTCGTCGCAGCGGCATTCAGCGATAAAGATATCCGCGAGCATGACGAAGTCCGGGCTCAGCTCGCTGACCTCCAGGCTCAGTTCATAGGGGTTTGCCACGCCCTTCAGGGTTTCGCCGAAGCCCAGCTCGCGGCAGGCGACCGCATAGGGGGGGAGGCTGTTGCCGGCGCAGATGAATTTCACCCTGTGCATTTCCTTTTGCTGTGATGGCGAGCGCTCGCCGGAATGACCTCAGAAGCGGCTGCTTGCGGCGCCAGGCGCGGATGCTAGCCGGTTCGCCGGGGCAGGGTCCAGAGGCTTTGGGACGGCATCAGCCTTCGCTGCGATAGCCATGGGCCAGCGGATTGTCGCAGGCAAAACCCTGCCGATATGATGCGTGACCGTTACTCACAGGGAAGTTGCAACGATGAAGCAGAGGATCAACCGCGCGGCACTCTCCGAGACCGGGATGGGCCCGCTGCTGGCGTGCCTGGCGCTTGCCGCAGCGGCCTGCATGGCGCCCGCGCAAGCCCAGGCCGCCGCGCCCATACCGCCGGGAGCGGTGCTGGCGGTGATGCAGAATGTCGAGGTGCCCGACCAGCAGGATGAGGTGCAATTGGAGGACGGCGTCACCGCCACCTTCTGGTATGGCCGGGAACTGGATTTCCAGGGCAAGCACTACTATTCGGCGTTTGTCTGGCACACCCGCGACGCCGCTGCCCGCCAGGGCGAGGATTTCGCCGCGCCCGAGGTCCAGGTGCGCCTGGCCGAGGCGACCTTCGAACGCACCCACCCGGGCCAGACCCAGGCCTATACCTTGCGCAATATCGAGCACCGGATCGGCTTCTTCGGTGGCCGGGAAAAGCCCGAGGAAGTGGACCTCCAGCGCCCGCCCCTGGAACACACCACCGCCGATGGACGCCTGCTGCTGGCGGTGCCCACCGCCACCTTCGACAGCGGGGTGACCACCCGCGGCTATACCCTGTTCCTGTTCAACCCGAACAAGCAGCCCGAGGACGATGGCTGGGTCTGGTCCTTTGTCGGCCAACTGCGCACCGGCGAGGAAAACTCGGCGGCCTGTGACGGCGGCGCCGTGATGACCTGCGCCGACAGCGACGGCGTGCTGCACTTCAGCCCCGGCCAGGGCGCCATGCCCCAGGTCACGGTGCAGGTCAGCGGCACCGTGGTCCAGGCTCCGGGCAAGGTTCGGCCGCTGGTGACGGCTGATAACTACAGCTATGTCTACGACCAGGCCAAGGGGCAGTACATCAACCGCGCCGAGTGACGGGCAGGGTGGTTGCCGGGCATTGCCACTCAGGGCAGTGCCTGGCGTCAGTTGCGCTTGAAGAGCAGCGCCGCCTGCCGCCACAATCGCCCAACATTCAATCGCCCGGCCCCAGCCCCATGCCTCAGTCTCCCGATGCCTCCCGACTGGCCGCCCTGGCCGACCTGATCAGCCGCCACACCAGGGCTTCCGGGGATTTCGTCAGCGCAGTGCCGCACCTTTCGCTGCACCGGCGCACAGCGGCCACGGCGCCCATTCCCTGCATCTACAGCCTGGGCCTGGGGGTGATCGCCCAGGGCGGCAAACAGGTGATGCTGCAGGATGCGGTGCTCGACTATCGGGCCGGGCAGGGCATGCTCACCAGCATCGACCAGCCGGTGGTGGCGCGGGTGTCCCAGGGCTCTGTGGCCGAGCCGTTCCTGGCCCTGATGCTGACCCTGGACATGCACCAGATCCTCGACGTCGCTGCGCAGTTGCCGGCGCCAGCGCCCGCTCCGGCCGGTGCCTACCAGACGGTCGTGGTCGAAGAGCTGGAGCCGGGCCTGCTGGGTGCCCTGGAGCGGCTGGTGGGCCTGCTCGACGAGCCGGCACTGATTCCCCAGTTGGCGCCGCTGATCCAGCGAGAGATCGTCGTGCGCCTGCTGGCCGGGCGACACAGCCTGGCCTTGCAGCAATTGCTGGCGGTGGGCTCGCCTACCCAGCAAATCTTCAAGAGCGTGGCCTGGCTCAAGCAGAACTACACCCAGCCGCTGCGCATCGATGACCTGGCACAGCAGGCGCATATGAGCCCGTCCAGTTTCCGCCAGCATTTCCGTGCCATCACCGGCGCCAGCCCCTTGCAGTTCCACAAACAGCTGCGCTTGCAGGAAGCCCGGCAGCTGATGCTCAACCAGCACCTGGACGCCGGTCGCGCGGCCGGGCTGGTGGGCTATGAAAGTGCCTCACAGTTCAGTCGCGAATACAGCCGGGTATTCGGCGCGCCGCCGCAACGGGATATCCGCCGTATGCGCCAGGCGGGCTGACGCTTCGCCACTGTTGTTGGAACAGGCAAACTCATATCGACACTGCTGCAAGCCACGACTGCTCTTGGTGACGCTTGCGGCTGCCCATCAGCGCTTGTTGCGTGTTGGTTGCAAGGCACCCAACCGACGGCCGGCAGGCATTTCAAGCAATGTGCATGAACCGCGGAACAGGCAAGTTTGAGCTTGGAATAGGCAAGGTTCCGGTGCGCTGCTTTTCTATACTTGTGCTCAATGACGAAGCGGGCTCCCGGCCGGTTTCGTTACCTGCAGCGTGCAGCAACGGTGGTTCGGGCCTACTTCCCGGGTTGTCCGTGGCGCATCACCGGCTACGAGTGGAGAGCAGATCATGCAAAAAGTGCATTTCAACAATCGCCAGATCCAGATGGCTGGCCATCTCTATACCCCCGCCGACTTCGACGGGCGGCGGCAGTATCCGGCGATCATCAGCGTGCACCCCGGTGGCGGGGTCAAGGAGCAGACCGCCGGCACCTACGCCAGGCGCCTGGCCGAGCAGGGCTTCGTGACCCTGGCTTTCGATGCCTCCTATCAGGGCGAGAGTGGCGGCCAGCCGCATTTTCTCGACGAGCCGATGAACCGCGTGGCGGATATCTACAGCGCCGTCGACTACCTGACCACCCTGGGCTTTGTCGATGCCGGACGTATCGGCGTACTGGGCATCTGCGCCGGTGGCGGCTTTGCCGCGAAGGCGGCCTCGGTGGACCGGCGGATCAAGGCACTGGCCACGGCCAGCGCGGTGAATGTCGGCGCCGCCACCCGCAAGGGCTGGGAGGGCCAGGGTTCGATCAACGACCTGTTGCCGGTGCTCGATGCCCTGGCCGCCCAGCGCAGCGCCGAGGCCGGCGGTGCCGAGGCGGCGTACGCGCCCTATGTTCCGCAACTGGGCGACAGCAGCGCGCCCCGTGACCTGCAGGAAGCCGCCGACTACTACCTCACCGCTCGGGCCCGGCACCCCAATGCGCAGAACAAGATGCTGATGAATGGCCTCGGCGCCTGGGTGGCCTTCGACGCCTTCGACCTGGTGGAGCAACTGCTGAGCCAGCCAACCCTGGTGATTGCCGGCAGCGCCGCGGGCTCCCTGTGGCACAGCCAGGAACTGCATGCCAAGGCCCAGGGCCCCAAGCAGCTGTTCATCATCGAGGGCGCGGCCCATATGGACCTCTATGACGGCCCGCAGGTGGATATCGCCCTGGACAAGCTCGGCCCTTTCTTCAGGCTGCACCTGTAACGCACCTATCTGCCGGGTGATCCACGCCCCCGCAAGCCCGTCACTGCCAGCGGCCAAGGGCCGCCAGAGGAGCACGCCCCATGAGCATCAGCATCCAGCACGTCACTTATCCGAACCTGGGTTGGGACAGCGCAGCGGATATCTACCTGCCTGCCGATTTCGACCCGAATCGACGCTACCCGGCCATTGTCAGCACCCATCCCATCGGCAGTTGCAAGGAGCAGACCTCCGGTAATGTCTACGCCGCCGGGCTGGCCCGGGCCGGCTTTGTCGCCATCGCCTTCGACGCCAGCTTCCAGGGCGCCAGCGGCGGCCAGCCACGCTTTATCGAAGACCCGGCGATGCGCGTCTCGGATATCCGCTTCGCCATCGACTACCTGCAGACCCTGCCTTATGTCGATCCCCAGCGCATCGGTGCCATCGGCGTCTGCGGTGGCGGTGCCTACACCATCCACGCCGCCATGACCGACTACCGGATCAAGGCCCTGGTTTCCATCACCGGGGTCAACTTCGGTCGCCTGATTCGCGAAGGCTTCAGCAACTTCGACCCCGTCGCCGCCCTGCAGGCCATGGCTGCCCAGCGCGGCGCCGAAGCCCAGGGCGGGGCGCGCCAGGTGATCAACTACCTGCCGCCATCCGTGGTCGAAGCGCAGCAGAGTGGCATCAGCGATATCGATGTGCTGGAAGCCACCGACTACTACAAATCGCCCCGTGGCCAGAGCGCCAATGGCGCCACCAGCGGGCTGTTTTCCTTCAACAGCGCGGCGTTCGGCTGGGATGCTTTCCTCCAGGCCGAGGTGCTGCTGACCCAGCCGCTGATGGTGGTGGTCGGCGACAAGCCGGGCGGCTTCGGCGCCTATCGCGATGGCTGTGAAATCTATGGCCGTGCAGCGTCCAGGGACAAGCACCTGGTGGTGGCAGAAGGCTGGTCGCACTACGACCTGTACGACCGTACTGAGCCCGTGGCGCTGGCCATGGAGCGCCTGGTGCCGTTCTTCAAACAGCATCTGTGAGAGGGTGCAGCGGCGGCGCCAGCCCTGGCGCCGCCGCTGCTCTGCAAGCCCCAGGGCTTGGGTTATGCTGTGCGCCGCCGACCCCGACCCAAGGCCGTGACACATGACCCGCCTGCAGTGCCTGAATATCGATTTGCAGCACATCAACGACCCGCAGCAACTGCAGCGACTGCTGCGTGACGCCTTGAATTTTCCCGACAGCTACGGCTGCAACTGGGATGCTTTCTGGGATGCCATCAGCGGCCTGGTGGAGCTGCCCCGGCAGTTGCGCTTGCAGGGCTGGGCAGCCTTCGCCCAGCGCTTGCCGGACCAGGCCCTACAGCTCGAGCGCAGCCTTGAACGCTTGCGCCGCGACTACCCCGAGTGGGCGACGCAGCTCAGCTTCGAGTGAGCAGCGAAGCCGTTGCGCAGTGCCTCGATGGGGCTGACACCCACACGCTAGAGAGGGATTTACTAATGCCCGGCCTTGCTCTATAAATCTGTTCCTCGGCGCCGATATTGCGGCGCCCCTTGGTGATTACAGGAGGAAGCTATGTCACCGTTAAACGTGAAAGCCTGACGCACAACCCCACCGCCACACCCTCGCTCGAACACCTCGAAACACGCTGGTCCCAGCGCTGGCTGGAGCAAGGCACCTACGCCTTCGACCGCAGTGCCCCACGGCACGCCATCTACTCCATTGACACACCGCCCCCCACGGCCTCGGGCTCGTTGCATATGGGCCATGTGTTCAGCTACACCCACAGCGATATCATCGCGCGCTTCCAGCGCATGTGCGGCAAGAGCCTGTTCTACCCCATGGGTTGGGACGACAACGGCCTGCCCACCGAACGCCGGGTCGAGAACTACTACGGCGTGCGCTGCGATCCGCAACAGGCCTATGACCCAGAGTTCCAGCCACCTTCGGCGGTGGCCGAGCGCCGCGCCGATTATCTGGCCATCAGCCGGCGCAACTTTATCGAGCTGTGCCACCAACTGACCGCCATCGATGAGCAGGCCTTTCGCCGGCTGTTCATGCAGTTGGGGTTGTCGGTGGACTGGAGCCTGACCTACGCCACCATCGGTGAGCGTGCGCAGCGGGTCAGCCAGCGTGCCTTGCTGCGCAACTACCGTCGCGGCGAGCTGTACAGCCAGCAGGCCCCATGCCTGTGGGACCTGAGCTTCCAGACTGCCGTGGCCCAGGCCGAGCTGGAGGAGCGGGAAGTGCCGGGGGCTTACCACGACCTGCTGTTCCAGGGCCTGGAGGGTGCCGACCTGAGCATCGCCACCACGCGCCCGGAACTGCTGGCGGCCTGCGTCGCGCTGGTGGCGCACCCGGACGATCCGCGCTACCAAGCGCGCTTCGGCCAGCGTCTGCGCTCGCCCTTGTTCGAGGTCGAAGTGCCGCTGCTGGCCCATGCCCTGGCCGACCCGCAGAAAGGCACCGGGCTGGCGATGGTCTGTACCTTTGGCGACCTGAGCGATGTGCTCTGGTGGCGCGAGTTGCAGTTGCCCACCCGGGCGATCATCGGCCAGGACGGGCGCCTGCTGGCGCAGACCCCGGAGTGGCTGAGCACCCCGGCCGCGCGCCGCGCCTACCAGGCCCTGGCCGGCAGCCGCCTGCCCCGGGCGCGCCAGTTGCTGCTGCCATTGCTGCGCGATTGCGGCGCCTTGCTTGGCGAACCGCGGCCGATTCGCCACGGGGTGAAGTTCTTCGAGAAGGGCGACCAGCCCCTGGAAATCATCGCCACTCGCCAGTGGTACCTGTGCAATGGCGGGCGCGACGCCGGGCTGCGCGGGCAACTGCTGGAGCGCGGCCGGGCCCTGGAGTGGTACCCGGCCCATATGCGCAGCCGCTACGAGCACTGGGTGGGCGGCCTGAACGGCGACTGGCTGATCAGCCGCCAGCGGGTTTTTGGCGTACCGCTGCCGTTCTGGTATCCCCTGGATGCCCAGGGCGAAGCGGACTACGAACGGCCGATTGTCGCCGATGAAGCGACGCTGCCGGTGGACCCGAGCCAGGACACGCCACCGGGTTACCGAGGGGAGCAACGTGGCCAGCCCCTGGGCTTTATCGGTGAGCAGGACATCATGGACACCTGGGCCACCAGTTCCCTGACCCCGCAGATCGCCGCCGGCTGGGAAGAACCCGAGGACCTGATGCCGCGCGTCTACCCCATGGACCTGCGGCCCCAAGGCCACGACATCATTCGCACCTGGCTGTTCTCGACCCTGGTGCGCAGCCACTGTGAACACGCCGCCGTACCCTGGCGCCAGGCGCTGCTGTCGGGCTGGATCCTCGATCCGGACCGCAAGAAGATGTCCAAGTCCCGGGGCAATGTGGTCACCCCGCAAGCCCTGCTGGAGCAATACGGCAGCGATGCGGTGCGCTACTGGGCGGCTCTTGGGCGCCCCGGCAGCGATACCGCATTCGACGAGCAGCAGATGAAGGTCGGGCGGCGCTTGACCCTCAAGCTGTTCAACCTGTCGAAGCTGGTGCTCGGCCTGCCGGGAGAGATGGCCGGGCCGGTGGACGAGCCCCTGGACCAGGCCATGCTGCAGCGCCTGGGGGCACTCAGCGGGGCTGCCCGAATGGCCCTGGAGCAGCATGACTACAGCAGCGCGCTGATGCGCATCGAGGCGTTCTTCTGGTGGTTCTGCGATGACTATGTGGAGCTGGTCAAGCGCCGTGCCTATCGGGAGGAGGGGCATTCGGCACGCAATGCCCTGGCCCGCGCCCTGCATGTGCTGCAGCGGCTGTTCGCGCCTTTTCTGCCCTTTGTCTGCGAAGAACTCTGGCATGCCTGGCAGCCGGGTTCGGTGCACCAGGCGCCCTGGCCCGAGGGTGATCCGGCGCAGGACTTGGTCGAGCCCTGGCTGGAGGCGCTCAGCGCTGTGCTGGCGGCGTTGCGCAAGGCCAAGAGCGATGCGCGGCAGTCGCTCAAGGCCGCGGTCGAGCGGCTCGAGGTGGAGCACCAGGCGCCGATCCTGAGGCACCTGGAGACGGTCCGCCAAGACCTTGCCGAAACCGGGCAGGTGGCGCAGTTGGTGTTGATCGAGGCTGAGGGGTTTGCGGCGCGGGTCTGGTTGCAGAGCTGAGCCGCAGAAGGTCCCTGGCCGCGGCACCGATCCTGGTGTCGCGGCCTTGCAGGAAGGGGCTTGTCGGGTGCCGATCAGGGGTTTTCATGCTTGAGCCCCTGGCGCAGGCGTTGTCGGGCATTGGCATAGGGGGCGGCGGTGTTGAGCTGGACCATGCGCCCCAAGGTCCACTTGCCATACCAGGGGCGTTCATAAAGCGCGGCATTGTCCCGCAGGCGCAGGTGCGCCACGATCTGCTCCTTGACCTGGTGCAGGCGCTCCAGCCGTTGCCGGTAGTCGAGAGCGGCATAGGCAAGGTAGAACTTCTGCGCCAGCCGGCCGAGTTCATTCCACTTGAAACCGGCGGCGGGAAACGCCATCGGCTCGCCGCGGGCATCCTTGTCCAGCCAGTCCAGTACCCGTTCATTCCAGCCCAGCAGGTAGGCCAGCAGGTCGGCAATGCCAATCTGCGAGCCCTTGACATGGCCCTCCAGGCGACAGCTGTCGATGCGCCCTGGGGGAACGGCCTGCAGCGCCTGGGTCAGTGCCGCAAAGTTTTGTTCGATGGCCTGCAGCAGCTGCTCCTGATCTTGCGGTATCGCCATGTGGGTGCTCCTTTTACGCACAGGTGCCCAGTGTCGCAGCACCTTGGCCCTGGGCCCTTGCCCTGGCTCAATCAGCGCGGCAGTGCCTGCAGCTCGCCGGTGATCTGCTGGTACATCTTCTGCCGTCGATGATTCGTGGAATAACCACCCTGGGCGGACACCGTGCCGCTTTGGATGTGGTCCAGGTAGGTGAACAGCTTGCGTGGCGAGATCAGGCGGATCGGGTGTTGCAACGCGCTGAGCCGGTCTTGCAGCTCGTAGCCGGGGTTGCGCTGGTCCATTTGCAAATGCAGCCCATAGTCCTTGATCAGGCGAGCGTTCCATAGCGTGCAGAAACTCTTCAGGTGGGTTTCCTTGTAGGGCTTGGGCGCGCGCGCGGGCAGTCCCAGGGCGCGCCGGCTACGGCGGCTGTAATGTTTGCAGCACCGGGACACCCGGCGCCACAGCGAGCGCAGCAGGCCGCGGTCGAGTTGTTCCAGGCAGCCGACGGCGGCGACCTCGGGTTGCCCGGCGCAGTGCTCGAGCAGCAGCGAGAACACCCGCGGATCGTAGATAAAGGTGTCGCTGTGCAACAGCAGCAGGTAGGGGGTCTGGACTTGTTCCAACGCCAGGTCCAGGGCCCGGCCGTGGGCGACATGGCCGGCCTCGGGGGCGCTGGGGCGACGTTCGATCAGGCGGATCCAGCTCAGGCTGCGCAGGTAGTCGAGGCTGGCGTCGCGTGAGTCGTTGTCGATCACGAAGACCGGCACTTCGCGGCCTTGCAGGGCCCGCTGCAGCAGTTCCAGGCAGGTCCTGGTCAGCTCCAGGGATTTGTAGTTGACCAGGGCGATGCTGAAGTCGGGCTGGCGGGAGGCGGATGGGCTCATGCTCGGTCTGCTCTGTGTGGGTCGAGAGTTGGCGCGGTGCGGGCCTGTGTCGTGGGTTGCCGACAGCAGGCGCAGCGCTGCGAATTGAGGTCGATTGTGCGCAAGGCAAACTTTCAGCCGCTTCCCCGCCGGTTAAATTTTCTGACAGGTTTGCCGCTTGGCCCGAGGCCTGAAGGCTGCGGTCAGCCGCGTTGGCTGGCGGGGCGGATATGGAAGGGGTTAGGCCGGCACCAGGAGCTGGCGCTCTCGGTTGCCAGTGCACGGCCTCGGGGACCGTGCGCTGCGAGGTCATACCGGAGAGGGCTCAGGCGCCCTGGAGCGCACCGCTCAGCTGTACTTGGCAGCCGGGGTGGGCGTCGCTGATCTGCAAGCGCATCTCGTGCAGGCGAGCCACTGCGGAAACCATGCTCAGGCCCAGGCCGTTGCCGGGGGTATGGCGGCTGGATTCGCCGCGATAGAGGCGGCGCAATACCGCTTCACGTTCCGCCTCGGGAATGCCCGGGCCCTGGTCGCGGATGCTCAGGGTGCAGTGCTGCTCGCGGGTGCTGATGCTCACCGTGACCGTGCTCTGCTCGGGAGAAAACTTGATGGCGTTGTCCAGCAGGTTGCAGGTGGCGTCGAACAGCAACTGGGCGTCGCCCAGCAGCCTGCAGGCGTCCGCGCTGGGGTGGAACGCCAGGCCGATGCCACGCTCCTGCGCCAGTGGCTCGAACAGCTCCACGGCATCCGCGGCGATCTGGTTGAAGTCCACCGGGGTGAAATGACTGCGCCGGGCGCTGCCCTCGATTTCCGAGATGCGCAGCAGTGCGCTGAAGGTCTGCATCAGCCCCTTGGCTTCGCCCAGAGCGGTGTCGATGGTGGCGCCACAGGCCTGGGGTGACAGGCTGCGGCGCTGGGCCCGTTCCAGCCCGGCGATCAATCGGGTCAGCGGGGTTCTCAGGTCGTGGGCAATATCGTCGCAAACCCCCTTGACCTCGCTCATCAAGCGTTCGAGGGCGTCGAGCATGCCGTTCACCACCTCGGCGATACGGTCGATATCGTCATTGTTGCCACGGGTGGGCAGGCGCCCGCTGAGGTCGCCCTCGACGATCTTGCGGATCGAGCGGCTCAGTACCTCCAGGCGTCGGCGCGCGGACAGGCCCAGGGCAATGGCGCCCAGCAAACCCACCAGCAACAGCAGTGAACCGCCGGAAATCAGCGCGTTGACCAGCAGTTCGTCGAACTCGCGAATGTCGTGGATATCCTGGCCCAGCAACAGGGTGCCGCCATCGTCCAGCCGGCGCAGCAGGTAGCGGATCGGCCGATCATGGCCGTGGCTCTTGTCCCAGATGAACTCCGCGGGCTTATCGTCAGCGCCCGAGGCGGGCAGTTGCCGGATCGCCCCTGCCAGCGGGTTGCCGCTGGCGTCGAACAGGCCCTGCGGGTGCCGACCTTCGGGGTCCTGGGCTGCGTGCTCGAGCATTTCCTGGTGGCGCAAGGCCGGTGCCTGGGCGCTCTGGCGCTCGACCTCGTGGTACAGGGCGGTGTCGACTTCGGCCAGCAGATAGCCGGTGGTCTGCCAGTAGATGTAGCCGAACAATGCGAAGAACGAACAGCCGAACAGGGCCAGGAACAGCAGCGCGGTGCGGAAGCTGGTGGTGCGTGGAATCTCACTCAGGCGCACGTAGGACATAACCCGACCCCCGGATGGTGTGCAGCATCGGCGTATCGCCCTCGGCATCGATCTTGTGGCGCAGGCGCCCGATATGCACATCGATCACGTTGGTGCGCTCGTCATAGCTGTAGTTCCACACGGCCTCGAACAGCATGGTGCGGGTGACGACCTGCCCGGCATGCTGCGCCAGGTATTCCAGCAGCGCGTATTCGCGGGGCAGCAGCTCGACCTTGCGTTCGCCACGGCGCACCGTACGCCGCAGCAGGTCGATGTCCAGGTTGCCAACCCGCAGTCGGTTGTCGACTTCCACCGTGCCGGCTGGCGCCCGGCGTCGGCACAGGGCATCCAGCCGGGCGGTGAGTTCGATGAACTCGAAGGGCTTGGTCAGGTAGTCGTCGCCGCCGGCGCGCAGCCCGCGCACCCGTTCGTCCAGGGCACCCAAGGCACTGAGAATCAGCACCGGGGTGTGGTTGCCAGAAGCGCGCAGGGCGGTGAGCATGCCCAGGCCGTCGAGGGCGCCGGGCAGCATGCGGTCCAGAACGATGACGTCGAAAGGCTCGCTGATGGCGTTCAACAGGCCGTCGCGGCCGTTGTCCACCCGGGTCACGGCAAAGCCGTGATCCTGCAAGGCGGCCTCGATCTCCCGGGCCGTGACAGGATCATCTTCAATAACCAGTACGTGGCTCATAGGTGTGCTTGACTGTTTCGCCGATGAAAAAACAGGGCGCCCGCGCGCGTTGGCGGTGGCGTTGGTGGCATAGTGTGCCGGCTCGATTTTTACACTGGGCTGCCGGCAAGATGAACAAAAGTTTAATTCACGGGCTGTGAGGTCAAGGTGCGAATTCTGCTGGTGGAGGATGATGCGCGTAGCGCCGCCTACCTGTCGCGCGGCTTGAGCGAGAGCGGGCATGTGGTGGACACCACCGCAGACGGTCGTGACGGGCTGGCCATGGCGCAGGAGGGGATATACGACGCGCTGATCGTCGACCGCTGCCTGCCGGGGATGGATGGCCTGGCGCTGGTGCGCGAGATGCGCCGCAGCGGCGTGCCGACCCCGGTGCTGATGCTCAGTGCGCTGGCCTCGACCCGCCAGCGCGTCGAGGGTTTGCAGGCCGGTTGTGACGACTACCTGGGCAAGCCCTATGCCTTTGTCGAAGTGCTGGCGCGGCTCGAGGCCCTGATGCGTGGCCGCGACCCGCGCCCGGGCACGTCGGGCCTGTTGCGCGTGGGTGGGCTAGCGCTGGACAGCGCCGCACGTTCCCTCAGCCGCCAGGGGCGCAGTGTCAGCCTGGCGCCGCGTGAGGCCCTGATCGTGGAAAAGCTCATGCGCCATCATGGCCAGGTGGTGACCCGTGCCATGTTGTTGGAAAGTGCCTGGGACTATGAGTTCGACCCCAACGACAACGTCATCGACAAGCATATCTATCGCTTGCGGCGCAAACTGCAAGAGGGTTTTGGCCTGCCACTGATCGTCACTGTCCCGGGCGCCGGTTATTGCCTGGTGGAGGAAAGCAGCACGCCCGGAGCATAGGGGCGGGTGTTGCATGCCGTTGTCAGCGTGCGGTGCTGATGGCAGCACTCGGGCTGGCGGAACACTCCGCCACCCGGGGCCTGGGTCGTGAATTTCGACCCGCTGGACAGTCCCGTTGCACCACGGCGAGCCGGCGACTGGGTGGGTGCATCCTTGCGGCAGTGGGCCCGGCGAGTGGGCATGGGCTTACAGTCCATGCCTGCGCTGCTGGCTGCCAAACACTGGGTGCAAGTGCCCTTGGCCTCAGTTCGAGCGCGCGCTATCACTGGCCGCCGCCTTCTGGTTGCTGGCAACAGCCGTGGCCTGTTGTGCCTGCTCCTGGTGGGTTGCCGACGATGCTCTGGCTGCTTCCATCCGTGCCATCACGGTGTCGCCACCGCCTTCGGCCAGGGCGGCCACCGAAGCGCTCATCAGGGTCAGAAGCAAAAGGGATTTGAGGGTATTCATGGTCAGTCTCCGTGAGTCGGTGTTGGCCGGCGCCGGTAGGGCGGGCTTGGGCTGATACTGACGTGCAGGGCCTGGCAAGCGGTTCCCCGGTGCATGAACTTTTTGACATCCTGGGTTGCGCGTGGGGCGAGTGGCTCGACATGGACAGTTTTCAGCGCGGCCTAAACCCTTTAACTTGCAGGCCTTGAACGGTGCACTGCGCAGGTAAGCTTGTGAATATCAAAGACCACCCCCAGGACTATCAGGACCTCAAGCGCGCCGTCGGCCTGCTGGAGTCGCCGGCGTTGACGGCGCGGCTGTCCGGGCTGATCGGCTCGCCGGTGGAGACCGCGATCAAGGCCCTGCCTGATGTGGTGGCCAAGAAGATCAACGGCGCAGTGGCGGCGGCCCTGCACAGCTCGGCCGATGCCGCGCTGTGGAGCCTGGACAACAGCCCGAAGAAACCCGCATCGACCTGGTTGCACAAGGCCTATGCCGCCACCTCGGGGGCGCTGGGTGGGGCCTTCGGTTTTGCCACGCTGTTTATCGAGCTGCCGATTTCCACCACCATCATGATGCGCTCGGTGGCCGATGTGGCCCGCAGCGAAGGCTTCGACCTCAGGGATTTCGCCACCAAGCAGGCCTGCATCGAGGTGTTCGCCATGGGCGGCAACAGCCAGGCCGACGGCGCCACGGAAACCGGTTACTACATCACCCGCAGCTTCACCACCCAGGCCATGCAGCAGCTGTCCAAGGAGCTGGCGGCGATGGCCGCCAAGCAGGGTGCCGGAGCGCTCGGCAGCCTGTCGCCGGGGCAACTGGGCAAGTGGCTGGCGCTGCTCATCGAGAAGGTCGCGACGCGCTTTGGCGTGACCATCTCCGCCAAGTTCGCGGCCCAGGCGGTGCCGGTGATCGGCGCCGTGACCGGCGCTGCGATCAATGCGCTGTTCACCGATTTCTACCAGGACATGGCCCGCGGGCATTTCATCGTCAAGCGCCTGGAGCAGCAGTACGGCTATGAGCAGATCAAGGACGAATATGCGCACATCATGGGCAAGCAGCGGGCAGGCTAGGGCGGCTATCGACATGAGTGACTTTCCCGTGCTGCGCACCCCGCGCCTGATCCTCAGGGAGCTGGGCCCGGCCGATGTCCCGGCGCTGTTCGCGATTCACAGTGATGCCCAGGCCATGCAGTGGTTTGGCACCGAGCCGATCACCGACTATCAACAGGCCGAGCAACTGCTGGCGCTGTTCGCCAGCTGGCGAACCCTGGCCAACCCCGGCACCCGCTGGGGCATCGAGCGCCACGATCAACCGGGCCTGCTGGGCACCTGTGGCCTGTTCAAATGGCATCGGCAGTGGCGCAGCTGCGCCGTCGGCTTCGAACTGGCGAAGTCGGCGCAGGGCCAGGGGCTGATGGGGGAGGCGCTGCAAGCCATTGTCGGTTGGGGCTTTGCCCATATGGCGCTGAACCGCATCGAGGCACAGGTGCATCCGCAGAACCTGGCGTCCCTGAAGCTGCTGGAGCGGCAGGGGTTTGTGCGCGAAGGGGTTGCACGGCAAGCGGGGTATTGGCTGGGTGCCCATCATGATCTGGTGCAGTACTCGTTGTTGCGGGCGGAGTTTTGCGCCAGGTGATGGGCGGCTAAGACCTCTCGCGCTGGGGCAGGTCTTGCAGCACTGCACTATGTGCGCCCGGGCAGGCAATGCAGGCGTTGGTGGCAGCGGCCTTGCAGAAGGAGGAAGGGGCGATCACTGCAGTCTGGCACGCAATGCCTTGAGGGCGGCGTCCTGGTACCAGGTCTCCACCCCTATGGCAAACGCCCCGGCCGCTTCAGGCACCATCTCCACCTGGGTCGCGATGTTCTGCTGCCCGAGCAGTCGCTGTACCGCTTCAAGGTGCCGGCGCAGGCCTGTGAGCCAGTGGCGCTGCTCGGCGCACAGCATGCGGATGACCTCGGGGTAGGAGCAGCCGAGCTTGCGTCGCAGATTGATCATCGCCGGCTTGTCGTCGCGGCCGAATGCGGGGGTCAGCACATAGCACTGGCCTGCCGCGGCGCGCAGGTCGTACTTGTCTTGCAGGTAGTCTTCAACACTGAAGCAGTTGGCGACCGTCTCGATTTCACCGCTGTGCACATTGACCAGGTGGGCACTGACGCCGACATAGCAGTACTGTGTCATGCCGCGCAGCACATAGTCTTCGCTGTTGCTGCACACCGCCCAGTAATCGCCATGGGCGGTCAGCTCGCAAGACTGGATGGCAAAGCGTTCCGGCTGGCCATCGCGGAGGGTGCCGTCATGCATGGCGAGTACCAGGCTGCAGGCCTGCTGTGGAGATAACATCGGGGCATGATCCTTTGCGGTGGATACCGTGGTGGTTTTCGTCCTGCTGTATACCTTGTTGCGCTTCCCCGTGCCATCAGGGTTCTCGGTACTCATCGATGTTGACCCGGCTGCGGCTACAGAAATACTCGGCCGACAGTGGCGCAAAGCGGATTTCTTGACTGAACTAGGCCCAGGTTTCAGGAGCGAAATCCCATGCCATGGATGACCCTATTGGTTTCACCCATCGATCGACCATCAGCGCCAGCCACTGCTCACTCTCCCCATTGGGGGCGGGCCAAGGGGGTGCTGCTGGCCGGGCTGATGCTGTTGGCCGGCTGCACCCAGGATGCCCAGCGCATCGGACTCAAGGTCAGCGACGAGCATGGCCTGCAAGAACCCAGGATCGAGTTTCTCGGCGTTGGCGGCTGGCTGTTGCACTGGCGGGGCGAATCCTTGCTGCTGGCGCCGTCCTTCAGCAACCCGGCACTGTTGGGTGTCGAGGGCCTGCCGCCGCTGGGGGTGGCCGTCGATGCGCAGAAGATCGACCGCTACATGCCCGAGGCCGCCGACGTGAGCATGCTGCTGGTGGGCCATGCGCACTACGATCACCTGATGGACGTGTCGCGGGTGATGCAGGTGCACACGCCCAGGGCCAAGGTCTACGGCAACCAGACCGTGGGCCATGTCCTGCGGGCGCAACTGCCGGCCGAGCGGATCGTGGTGCCCAGTATCGACCAGCTGTCCCATCACCGTGACCCCGCCTACCGCGGGACCTGGTTCTATTCTTCCGGCGAGCAGGTTCGCGATGGCGCCGTCAGTTGGCCCTCCGGTCACCCGGCGACCGGACGGATCAGGGCCATGCCGCTGCACAGCATGCATGCCGGGCATATCTTTCGGACCAACCTGATTCCCGGGGCTTACGGCCATGATCTTGAGCAACTGCCGAGCCACACCCTGGACTGGAAGCCCGGTTACCCGACCCTGGCCTGGGTCATCGACCTGCTGGGCGATGATGGCCGGCCTGTGTACCGTATTCACTACCAGGACAGCGCCTCAGACCCGCCCTTCGGTTTTCCGCCGATGATCGCCGACGCCAAGGCGTTTGACGTGGCGATTATCTGCGCCGCCAGCCGGGATCAGGTGTCGCTCTATCCCCAGGCGCTGCTCAAGGTGCTCAAGCCCAGGCTGGTGCTGGTGGGGCATTGGGAAAACTTCTTCGGCAACGACCCGACCGCCGCCCCGCGGACCCTGCCGCTGCAAACCCCGCTGGGCCTGATCAAGGACCTGGAAACCATGTTTCCCGAAATCCGCGTGGTGCTGCCCAAGCCGCTTTCGCAGGTGCAGCTGCCGGCGGCGCAGTGAGTGACGCTAAGTGGTCCTGGCGGTGACGCTCCACAGCTGTTTGCCGGTGCATGCGCCATCCTCATTCGCGGCCTGGGGCTGGCGCCATCCAGTGCTGGATCGACAGGCCGCAGTGCTGTAGAAAGCCTCGATCATTCAGCCCGCTTCACTGTGCCTGTCCAGGATGGAACCCGATGCCGCGCAATGCCGAACTTCGCTTGTTTGCCGTACCGCTGTGCGCTGCGCTGGTGTATGCGCTGATCAAGGGGCTGGTCAACGGTTGGGCGGCCTCGCAGCTGTTCTCCGGCTTTCTGTTTGGCAGTGTGATCGCCATGCTCCTGGGCATTCCGCTGTTGCTGTGGGGTGACCGGCGTTGCCCCGGGGCCCCTTGGCGCCATCTCGGCAGCAGCCTGTTGCAGGCCCTGGTGGCCGGGCTGCTGTTGGGGCCTTCGCCCCGGCACTTGCTGCTGGCGTTGCTCGGCGGCTTGGCACTCGGGGCCCTGTCGAGCCTGGTGCTGCGTGGCATCGAGCGCTTGCCTGCACCGCCTGATCACGGCCAGTCCCGAGGCTGGGGGCGGCTGCTGGCGGTGCCGCTGTCCGGGGCGCTGACCTTGGGCGCAGTGGCAGTGGCGCTGTATCCCAAGGGTTCGGAAAGCCTGCCGGTGCTGTTGATGGGCGGGATGGTCGGCGCCTGGATCGGCATGCTGGTCGGTTGGCCGATGCTCTGGCTGGTGGAGCGCTTGTTCGCCACGCGCTGGCGCTATGTGCTCGGCGGTGGCCTGAGTGGCCTGCTGATCTGGCTGCTGAGCGGGGCGCCGGGGTTGTATATTCACTCCCTGAAAGGGGCCAGCGGGCTGGACTACTGGATCCCCTTGCTCAATCGCGGGGTGTTTCCGTTCCTGCTGCTCGGGCTGCTGGGCGGGTTGCTGTTCAGCCTCTTCAACGAAATTCGCCGGCGTCCCCGCCTGGCCAACCACCACTAGATAAGGCTTGGGTCGATGCCTTTGCCTGAAGGTCTTGCTTGATGAACCTGAGCCCCATCATCCACGTCAGTTTTGACGATGAAATGCTTTGCCTGGGTTGGGCCGACGGCTTGCAGCTGCGTCAGCCCCTGACCCGTCACCGCCAGCTGCAAGAGGCCACGCCCGAGCAGCGTGCGGGTTTTCTCATCGATCGCCGAGGCCGCTCCGTGTCCTGGCCGGAGCTGGGTGAAGCGGCGGCCGACGTCGATGCCATCGATTGGATCTGGGATTCGCTGTGCAACGAATCCATGAGCCGCTTGCAGGCCCTGGACTGGCAACTGGAGTCATTGCCGGCAGACGATCAAGCCATAGTCGCGCTCTGGCGCCTGGAGGCGGACGGCTACAACGGCGGTTTTCTGCAGTTCTTCTGCAATTGGGGCGAACAGACCTGCGGCTTGGCGCTCGATACCCTGCAGGCCATAGGCGCGCGCGGCGCCCGGGCGCTGGTCAGCCGCCAGCGGCGGTTGATCGAGCACCTTGTGGATCATCCGCAACTGGAGCAGCGCTGGGACATTCCCGGGCTGTTGAGCGACGAGCAGCATGAACTGATCAGCGGCGAGCTGGATGAGCAACTGTGGAAGGCGATGGAGGAGATTCCGGCGTTGGCGGTGAAGTACTTTTACCTTGGCGAGTAAGCCTGCAGTCGTGCTCTAATCCCGCGCCTTTTTTCCCGCTAAATGGACGTTCCCGGATCATGCCTGAACCCCGTATTCGCGCCCTTGCGCTCTGTGTCTTCCATCACCAGGGCAAGATCCTGGTCAATCAATTCCTCGATGCCGACACCCAGCAGCTGCTGTTTCGCCCCCTTGGCGGCGGCATCGACTTTGGCGAGCACAGCGCCCAGGCGATTGTCCGGGAAGTGCAGGAGGAACTGGGCCAGTCGATCAACAGCCTGCGCCTGATCGGCACCCTGGAAAGCCTGTTTACCTTCGCCGGCAAACCCGGCCATGAGCTGGTTCAGGTGTACGACGCGCGCTTCGACGATGAGAGCCTCTACCTGCGGGCCCAGCTCGATGCCGCGGAAAGCGATGGCGCGCCCTTCGTGGCCCGCTGGCATGACAGCAGCAGCTTTACCGAGCAAACGCCGCTGGTGCCTGCGGGGTTGGAAGGGTTGCTGAGGCAGGCCGGGTTGCTGGGTTGAAGCGGCTGGTGCCGCTCGCTAGCATGCCGGGCACGGGTGCCCGGCGCAGCGTTTTCTTCAGAAATCCCAGCGGGTGCTGAGCATGAAATTGCGCGGTTCGCCGTAGGCCGCCGAGTTATAGAAACCGACGTTGGTGTAGTAGGACTTGTCGAAGATATTGTTCACGTTCAGGGTCGCCGAGAGGTTCTTGGTGATCTGGTAGCGAGTCATCAGGTCCACCAGCCAGTAGGCCTCCTGGGAGATGTCCTGGTTGATCTGCCGCGGCGAATTGTAGATCGAGTACCAGCCCACGCTCTGCCAGCGCAGGCCACCACCGACGGTCAACTGGTCCAGGTCGCCCTTGAGCTTGTAGCTGGTGTAGAGGTTGACCTGGTCCTCGGGTTCGAAGGTGGAGATCTTCTGGTCCTGGTCGTCGCGCACCACCTTGTGGGTGTAGCCGGCCTGGATCTGCCAGCCCGGGCTGAGCTCGCCGGACACCTCCAGCTCGTAGCCCTTGGTCACCGCCTTGGCGCCCTTGAAGGCATAGTTGTTCGGCGCCGGGGTCTGGTTGTTGTAGGCGTCGTCCGGCACCGGGCGGTTGGTTTCGTGCACCTCGAAGTAGGCCAGGCTGCTGTTCAGGCGGCCTTCGAAGAACTCACCCTTGAGCCCCAGCTCGTAGTTCTGGCCTTCGTCCGGATTGAGCAGCGTGCTGTTGCGATCCTTGTTCCAGCTTTCCTGGGGCATAAAGATATCGGTGTAGCTGGCGTAGGCCGAGAAGTTGTCGTTGAGGTCGTAGACCGCGCCGATGTAAGGCACGAAGCGTCCGCTTTCCTTGTAGGACGGGGTTAGCCCGGTGAGGTGATAGTTGACCACGCGCCCACCCAGGAACAGGTTCAGGTCATCCATCAGGTTCAGCCGGGTGGTCATGTAGGTGCCGGTCTGGCGCACGGTGTCGTCGGTGCGCTGGGCCGGCTGGCCCCAGATCGGCCGCTGGAGCTTGCCGCGCCATTGATAGAAGTCCACCACATTGCCGTTGCCACCGGGGAAGTCCGGGGACCAGTAGCCCTTGCCGGTCCAGCGCGAGTTGGCGATGGAACCGCCCAGCACCAGTTCGTGCTCGCGGCCGAACAGGCTGAAAGGCCCACTGAGGTAGAGGTCGGCGGAATCGCTGACGGTGTCGCCGGTGTATTTCTGCGCATTGACCTTGGCCGTGCCGTTGGTCTGCGGTTCGTCGAACTGGATCGAGCCGAGTTCGGCGTGGTAGCTGTTGATCTTGTGGTCCAGCTGCAGCTTGGTGACCCAGCCATCCCCCAGGTCATGCTCGAGCATGGCGAAGGCGGTGCGGGTGTACTGTTCCCAGCCGCTCCAGGTCGCGCCGTTGTTGTAGGAGCGCGGCATGCTGTTGCGATCGCCGGTGGCGTTGAGCAGCGGGAAGGTACCGGACCAGCTGGAGCCCTTGGGGATGTTGTCCTGGTAGTCGCCGCCGACGGTCAGCAGGGTGTCGGGGGACAGGTCGAATTCGAGGATGCCGTAGTAGGTCGAGGTCTTGCGCGAGTAGTGGTCGAGGAACGACTGCTTGTCCTGGTAGGCGGCCACTGCGCGGCCGCGGACGTTGCCGGTTTCAGTCAGCGGGCCGCTGATATCCAGTTCGCTGCGGTAGTTGTCCCAGGAGCCCATGCCCAGGGAGGCATGGCCCTTGAACTCGGCCGTGGGTTTCTTGCGCACCAGGTTGATGGTGGCCCCCAGGGAGCCGGCGCCGGTGAGCAGGCCGGTGGCGCCCTTGAGCACCTCCACCCGGTCGTAGATGGCCATGTCGCTGAGGGTATTGCCCGCCGAATAGGCGACGTTGCGCACCGTGGAAGGGATGCCGTCGTACTGGAAATTGTTGATCGAGAAACCGCGGGCGTAGTAGTTGGTGCGGTCGGTGTCGTAGGCCGAAACGGTGATGCCCGGGGTATGGCGCATCACGTCGTCGACGTTGTTGAGGCCGAAGTCTTCCATATGCTGGCGAGTGACCACGGTGATCGACTGCGGGGTCTGCCGCGGGGTCAGCACCATGCGCGTGGCGGTGGCGATGGTGCCGGGGGTGTAGGAACCGCTGCCCTCGGTGACGGTGCCCAGCTGGTTGCTGGTGATCTGCGTGGCCTCCAGTTCCATGGCCTGGCCGCTCTGTGCCAGGCGGGTCAGCAGCACGGCATTGTTGCCGTTGCGTTCGAAGCCCAGGCCGGTGCCGGCCAGCAGTTTGCTCAGCGCCTGTTCCGCGCTCATCCGCCCGCTGACCCCCGGCGATTCCAGCCCCTGGGCCATGCTCGAGGCGTAGGCGATCTGCAGGCCGCTCTGGTTGCTCAGTTGGTCCAGGGCATTGGCCAGGGATTGACGGGCAATGGCAAAACTGTGGAGGGCGGCAGCCTGAGTGCCGGGGGCCGCGGCGGGCTCGACGGCGGCCACAGGGTTGCAGGTCAGGCAGATGGCCAGCGCGAGAATGCTGCGGGCCGGGGTCAGTGTTGGAAGGTGCATGGAAGTCCCGTACGAATAGGAATGATTTGCAAAGGCAAACACCCTGACGGGTTGGCTTCGGCAAAGCCGTAAAACATTTTTCGCCTGGCCTCGGGCCGCTGCTCAGCGCAGTAGCAGGATGCCCCCCGGCAGGCGGGTGAGCTGGATAGCGCTGACCTTGCTCAGGGCCTGGACTATGGCCAGCGGGTCGTCGAGCTGGTAGTTGCCACTGACCTGTTGCTGCCCGGCAAGGGGGTTGAACAGCAGGATCGGCGCCCGGTAATAGCGCCGCACTTGCCCCAGCACCTCGGCCAGGGGGGTGTTCTGGAAGGACAGGCGGCCGTTGACCCAGGCCATCTGCCGCTCGCTGCCCTCGAGGTTCAGGGGTTGCAGCTGATGGTCTTGCACACGCTGCCAGTTGCCGGCCTGCAGCAGGCTCTGTTGGCCATTTTGTTCGGCCAGGCGGACCCGGCCCTCACGCACTGCCACTGTGACCCCCTCGGCCTGGCGGCTGACGCTGAAACGGGTACCGACCACGGTCACCGTGGCGCTGCCGGCCTCGATGGTCAGCGGTCGGGACTGATCGTGGAAGGCCTCGATATACAGCTCGCCACGCAGCAGGCGGATGCGCCTGTGGCTGGCGCTGAAGTTGCTGCTGATGGCGCTGTCGCTGCCCAGGACAATGTGCGAGCCGTCGGCCAGGTCGAAGCGTTCGAGCTGGGCGATCCCGGTCAGGTGATCGGCTTGCAGGCGCAGCGGCAGGTCGCCAACCCAGGCCACCCCAAGCATCAGCAGCAGCGCCGCAGCAGTGGCCAGCCAGCGCGCGGGCCGGCGAACCTTGCGCGGGGGCGCGGCGGGCAGGTCCAGGTCTAGCGCCAGGTGTTCCAGGGCTTGTTCGAAGGCGCTGGCCTGCCACAGATTTTCCACGGCCCGGTAGGCCTCGGCGTGTTGCCCATCGGCACTGCGCCACTGTTCGAAACGCTGGCGCAGCAGCAGGTTGTGAGCCATGGCCTCGCGCTGGGTGAACCAGTAGCTCGCCTGATCGCGCAGGGCGTCGCTGGAAGGGGCTGTGGGGTGTTCAGTCATCGGGGTTCTGCCGGTCGGTGGCCTTGATGCAGGCATTGAGTGCATGGCGCAGGTCTTTTTCCACCGTGCTCAGGGAAACCTGCAGGCGCTGGGCAATCTCGCCCTGCGCAAGGCCGTGCAGTTTATGCAAAACCAGGATCTGTTGCTGGCGCTTGGGCAGGCTGGCCAGTACCTGCTGTAACAGTTGCAGCTGCTGCTGGCCCTGGGCGTGGCTTTCCGGGCCGGGGGCGGCCGTGGCCACCTGGTTGAGCTGGCTGTCGTCGCTGGGCTGGTACTCGAAGCGGCGCTTGCTGCGCTGGCTGCGCAGATGGTCGAAGGCCAGGTACTGGGCGGTCTGGTAGAGAAACGGCTGCAAATGCTCGATGGGACGGCTGTTCAGGGCCTTGGCCACGCGCAGGTAGGTTTCCTGGGCCAGGTCCTCGGCCAGGCTGGCACAACCCACCACGCGCGCCAGCATGCGGATCAGCCCACCGCGCTGGGCGATAAACAGCGCGCTGAGTTGTTGTTGGTTGTCTGCGGTTTCCATCGGCCACGGCCCTCACTGCCTGATGCGGCACCTGGGTGAATGGCTCGGCATTCTAATGAGAATTCTTATCATTACCAGCACATTTGTAGCTTCAGCGCTTGGCCGTCGTTCCAGGCCAGGCCGTTCGACGCCTTGAGCGCCCCGGGAATGATTTTCTTGCGCCATGGTCGACACAGAAGGCCCCTCGTGGCCATGGGGCCCCATAGGCTGACTGGAAGGGATAGATCATGTGCCATATGACCCGGATTCTTTGTTGCACCCTGTTATTGCTCAGCGCCCAGGCCTGGGCGGCGGACCCGCAACCGGCCGCCCAGGCCGCTGCCGAAGACAAGGCCCAGGCCCTGGAGCAGAAGGCCGCGGACAAGCAGAGCCCGAAGGTCGAACCCAAGGCTGCGCCCATCACCAAGAGCGAAGTCCAGGCCGTGGACCCCGCCGGCCAGGCGCCCGTGGATGACGCCATCACCTGCCTGTCGCGAACCATTTACTGGGAAGCCAAGGGCGGCGAGTCGGCGGATATGGAAGCCGTGGCCAATGTGGTGATCAATCGCCTGGGTCATGAGGGTTTTCCCGGCACGGTGTGCGAAGTGGTCAAGCAGGGTTCGGAAAAAAGCCCGTGTCAGTTCTCCTGGTGGTGCGATGGCCGTCCCGATCAGGTGGAGGAGGAGGGTCGCTATACCATCGCCAAGGAGATCGCGCGCAAGGCGTTGAACCAGCAGTTGGCGGACCGCACCGACGGGGCCCTGTATTTCCACGATCGCAGCGTCTCGCCGGAGTGGGCCCGGGTCTATATCAAGACCGCCGAGATCGGCAGTTTCCTGTTCTACAAGCCCAAGAGTGTGGCGGCACGCTAGTGCGGGGCAGGGGCGTTCAGGCGCAGCCAGCGCCTGGCCAGCGGTTGCAGTCGGTGGCGGATGGCCTGGGTGAAGCGCTTGTCCGAGCAATGCTGCAGCAGGGTCTGGCAGAGCTCGAGGTCCAGCGGGAAGCCCTGTTCCAGCCAGTGGGTTGCGCAGTGCGCCCAATACTCGGAGTCGCTGGCCAGGGCGCTTAGCAGCAACTGACGCAAGCACACCGTTTCGGGTGCTGGCGCGGCGAAGTTCAAACTGGCGAGGGCGCCAGCCAGGTCGGTGCTGACCTCGGCGAAGGGCTGCTCAAGCAGGGGTAGCAGCCATACAGGACTGAAGCTTGAATCCATCTTGGTGCGGTCTTTTGGTGAACTGCGCTTGGGCCTGATCATTCAACCTGCGGATGCTGATCGAGAATTTGATGCCAGGCGACCTTCTGCTGCACGCAGAGATGTTTCTGCTTGGGCGGGCTGAAGGGCGTATCCAGGGTGGCGGCGGCAATCGAGATCCAGTCGGCGAATTCACCCTGGGTTCTGCTCCAGAACAGTGATGAACCGCAGTTCGAGCAGAACTGCCGCAGCACCCCGGGAGACGACTCGTAGTGCTTGAGCACGGCACCGGGATCACGGATTACCAGGTGGCTGCGCGGGGTGCTGGCATAGGTGGCGAAGGCTGCGCCATGGCCTTTCTGGCACTTGTGGCAGTGGCAGTGGGTCACGGCTTTCAGCGCGCCATCGACTTGATAGCTCACTGCGCCGCACAGGCAGCTGCCTTGGTGGGGAGGGTGCATGTGCCTGTTTCCAATAGGGCGGGGCGGGTATTGTTGCAGCCGATGCCCGCTTTTATAAAGGGCCAGCCAACCTGCAGGAGAAAAATCCCATGGGAGGATTGCACAACCGGATTCCGCCACCGCTGGTGGCGTTGCTGTTCGCGGTACTGATGGGGCTGTTGGCGCGCTGGACACCGGGCCTTGCTGCGGGCCTCGGCCTGCGCTTGCTGCTGGCCTTGCCCCTGGTGGTACTGGGGCTGGGGGTGGCGTTGCTGGGCGCGGTCGCATTCCGCCAGGCGCGGACCACGGTCAACCCGCTCAAGCCCGAGGCGGCTTCGGCCTTGGTGAGTTCTGGCATCTACCGCTACACCCGCAACCCCATGTACCTGGGCTTCGCCCTGGTACTGACCGCCTGGGGCCTGTACCTGGCGGCGCCGCTGGCATTGCTCGGGGTCGCGGGTTTTATCCTGTACATGAACCGCTGGCAGATCGCCGCGGAAGAGCAGGCCCTGGGGCGGCTGTTCGGCAGCGAGTTCGCGGCCTATCGGCAGCAGGTGCGGCGCTGGCTCTAGTGGCTCTAGGGCCTTAGGCCTTCGCTCAGGCGGCCTGCGCCTGAAGCTGCAACTGGCCGTCCACGTCCAGCACCAGGCCGCTGGCCAGGAACAGTGGCAGCAAGCGCTGGTGCAGCTCGGGCTCGACGAATTCCTTGACCGTTGGCAGGTCCAGCTCGCCGCTGCCCGGCAGCTCGGCCTTGGTGTAGGACAGCCAGGCTTTCTTCAGGGCCTGCAGTACATCGCTGCCGGCGGTGCTGGCGAAGCGGCGGTGGCAGGTGTGGCCGGCGAAGGTGAAATTGTGCTTGTGCTCGTAGCTGCTTTCATCACCCTGGCTGGCGACGCAGCGGCCGCAGGTGCAGGGGCCGTCGGCAAAGGCGGCGCGCAGGTAGGTGTTGAAATCGACGATGGGCTTGAGGGCCAGGCGCTTGTCGACTTCGAACAGGTCGCCGGTCATTTTTGCTTCACTGCTCAAGGTCATTTTCCTCACTGTCAGGCGGTGTAATTCTCAAGGGGCGCACCATACCAGCCGGATTGGCCCAGGGGTACTTTTCTGGCGTTGAAGGAGGGAAGGCATCTGCTAGGATCCATCGGCGTTTGCGGCGGGGCGACGGGCAGCAACCGGCCCCGGTGTCTTTATCTCATCGAGGAACACCCATGTCGGTCTATGCCATCACCGTCCCCTGTTTCGCCCAGATGTTGCGCGCCCTGAAGGGCTTTCTGGCCAAGGGCGAGGAGCGTGCGCGGGAGTTGGGTTTCGAGTCCCAGGTGCTGTTGCAGTCGAGGCTGGCACCGGATATGTACGACCTGGCGGCCCAGGTTCGTTTTGCCTGCACCCAGGCCCGGGAAGCGGTACAGCGCCTGAGCGGGCAGCCGCTGAGCGTACTGCCGGCGCCGGCCAGCCTGGTCGAGGCCACGGCACTGATCGAAGACACCCTGGCGTTCCTGGCGGCGGCGGACCGCGAGCTGATCGACAGCAGTGGCCAGCGGGCCATCGCCATCGAGCTGCACAACGGCATTGCCTTCGACATGACCGGCGAGGAGTTCGCGCGTAACTGGGCGACGCCGCAGTTCTATTTCCACCTGGTCACCGCCTACAGCATTCTGCGGCACAACGGCGTGCCCTTGGGCAAGGCCGAGTATGCCCAGCATATGTTTGCCTACTTGCGGCCGTCATGAACGGTGAGCCGTTGCCCCTGCACGCCTCCTGACGGCTCGCGACCGAACAATCCAAGCAGCCCTCCCGGGTCACCGGGAGGGCTTTTGTGCCGGGTGGGGCGCAGCGCCTACAGCGGCGGCCGGGCCAGGGCCAGCCATTCCTGCACCGCCGGCCGCTGCCATTGGCGCCGGGCGTAGTTGGCCAGGTTCTCTGGCATTGGGTCGCCATTGAGAATCAGGCGATTGAGCATCAACGCCAGGTCGAGGTCGGCGATCGACCATTGGCCGAACAGGTGGTTGCGGCCGTCGCCGAGCCAGGCCTGTGCCGCGTCGATCAGCTTGCGTGCCGCACTTTCGGCGCTGGCCGACAGCGGGCCGCCGCGCTGGCCATAGAACACCACCAGGGTCGAGCGTTCCTGGCGGATCGGCAGCAGGTCGCTGCGCAGCCAGGCCTGTACCTGCCGCGCCTTGGCCCGCAACTGGCGATCGCGCGGATAGACCGCAATCTCCGGGTAGAGCTCTTCCAGGTACTCGGCAATGGCCGAGGACTCCGCCAGGGCGAAGCCGTCATGCACCAGGGTCGGCACCCGCTGGGTCTGGGACAGCCGGGCGTAGTCCGGGGCGTGCTGGGCCTCGGCATCCAGGTCCAGGGGCAACATTTGGAAGTCGATGCCCTTTTCCCGTAGCGCCACGAACACCGACAGGGCGTAGGGGCTGGTGAACTGGGCATCGACGTACAGGCGCGGGCGGGAAGCGGTCACGGCATGATCTCCGAAAGGGGGAGGAGACACGCTAAGAGAACCTGGAGAATAAATACAATGCAGGTTTTTTATGCCCGTATTCCTCATTGGAATACTTGATTGGCCCGGGCGCTGGCCAGCATGTGGGCTAGCTGCTGAGCGGCAACCGTCAATGCATAAGTTATTGAATTGATATGCATTAATGCATAATTTTCTTGCCTCGAAAGCTGTGTCTATATACAGTTACTCCGCTGCGCCAGCACCCTGATCCGAGGGCAGCAAGTGCCCTCTGGTGACTGGCGAACTGCAATAACCGCTAAAGCAATTTGGCCTTTCAATACTTGATCAAAGTGTCATGACCCTTCATGACGCTGCGGAGAAACTCATGTCCAATTCCATCACTTTGCCACCGATTGTCGTAACGCCGAATCCACCGACGCCCTTGCCGCCCATTCCGCTGCCACCGGTGATCAACCCCGGTTATATCGCCAAGCCACTGCCGTGGAATGGCATTACCAGCGACTTTTCCAACATCGACCAGCTGATGAAGCGGGTCAACTTTGCCCACCCCGAAAGCACCATGACCCAAGTGGTGCTCGCCGCTACCACGCAGAAGCAGATCGCCGACGCCTATGCTGCGCACCTGCCTGCCGTGGCTGCCGAACTGGATGCCGAGATTGCCACGGCCATGGGCAGCGAAGCCCTGTCGCCCCTGGACCAGTTGAAGAAGGAGAAAGCCCTGGTGGATGGCCTGCTGGCCAGCAACCAGCAAGCGCTGGGCAAAAGCACGGCAACCGCCAACGCCTTCTTTGGCCGCAACCCCCTGGGCAAGGACATGAAGGCCAATGCCGTGGACTTCTCCAATACCTACTACAAGCGCCGTCCGCTGGACTTCAAGAAGGCCTATCAGGACTTCGTCACCTCCTATGGTGCGGCCTACGAGAGCAATCTGCTGTCCGAGAAGATCCGCCGGCTCACGGAAAAATCCACTGCGCTAGCCGCCAGCGTCGCCGCAGCCCAGGCTCAGGAGGACAAGCGTCTGGAGCAGCTACGCCTGGCCGCGGAGGCCCTGCGCCAGGCCCAGGAACGCGCCGCACGCAAGGAGGTGCCGGTGATTCCGGCCGGTGTTTCCCTGGATGGCAACCTCGAAGCCTCCAAGGCCCAGAAGGACTACTTCAGCCATGGTGGCGACGGGTTCCTCTTCAGCTGGTTCTACAAGCAAGTGCGCAACAAGGGACCGTGGGACTACAAGCAGCAGGGTGCCCAGTTCCAGGAGTTCGGCAACTTCAACTACGGCGCCGTCGGCGCGGCCGCGGGCATTTCCGAGCAGGTGCTGTTGCGCGCGGCAGGTGCGGCCCAGTCCCTGGCCGGTACTTCGAAAGAAGAATTCCAGAAGTTCTGGGCCGAAGCGCCCTATGGCGACGATCCGGTGGACCAGGTTTGGGTCAAGGCGGGCATCGACTATGCCAAGAGCAAAGGTTACTAACTAACTTTTATCTTCACTCCCTTTAAGCCAAGGCAACTTCGCTACTTGCCGGAGGTTGAGCAAGTTGCTGTTCGACAGGTTCGAGCAGCACTTGCCTTTGCCTTGGGCAAGCACAGCAACCACACGGCGCACTGACTTTATGTCGGTGCGACGTTATGCGTTTGTGCATTTTTTGTGGGGCGAGCAGGGCGGTGGTTGCCGGCTCCCATGCCTGGCCAGCATGGGCAGGCATTTTGCCTTGATCGAACGCGCCGAGTACTGGCCCCGCAGTGCCCGAGATATCGCCAAAATCACTTCATTTTCAGGTGGTTAGGTGAAGGCTAAATGCGCCGTGTATTGATTGCTCTAACGTCCTCGGCCCTGCTGGGTGGGGTCGGAATGGCCCAGGCCAGGGAACTGCAGGCCAATGATCGTTACGTTTGCAGCTGGGGTGCCGGTACTGCTGCCAGGGCCCAGGAATTGAAACTGTCCGGGGTGTCGCTGTATGCGGCGCGGCAGAAGATCCAGCGCTACAAGTTCAGCAAGGGCTGGATGCGCATGATGGCCCTGGGCATCACCGAGCAGACCTACGACAGCCCTTCACGGATCAAGCCCGAGGCGTTGCGCAAAGGCTTTTACGATGACTGCCTGAGGTACAAGTTGGCCCGTCGCTAGTTCATCGAGAGTCCCGCCCAGGCTGGAACCGAGCTGATCATTCGCGTACCGCGCTGACCCCTTCCAGGGTGTTGAACGAGGTGTCCTTGGCGGTCAGGAGAAAATCGCTCATGTAGGGCGTTTCCAGGGTATCGCTGCGCACCGCGGCATACAGGGTGGCGAACAGGCCCTTTTCACCCAGGCGGCGGGCGCTGACGTAGCCCCGTGAACTGTATTCATGGATGGCCCAGTTGGGCAGGCAGCACACGCCGCGCCCGGAAGCCACCAGTTGCATCATCATCACCGTCAGCTCCGAGGTGCGGATCTGCGCCGGTTCGATATCGGCGGGGTCGAGGAAGCGGGTGAAGATATCCAGCCGGTCGCGCTCCACCGGATAGGTGATCAGGTTCAGTGGCTCCAGGTCCTCGGCCAGGATCAGTGGCTTGGTCGCCAGTGGATGCTGGTTGTCCACCGCTAGCAAGGCTTCGTAGGTGAACAAGGGGACATAGGTGATGCCGCTGATCTGCAACGGGTCGGAGGTCACCACCAGGTCCAGGTCGCCCCGGGCCAGGGCGGGCAGGGGGTCGAAGGAAAAGCCCGAGGCCAGGTCCAGCTCCACTTCCGGCCATTCGCTGCGAAATTCATCGATGGTAGGCATCAGCCACTGGAAGCAGCTGTGGCATTCAATCGCCATGTGCAGGCGGCCGGCGCTGCCCTCGGCCAGGCGCCCGAAGTCGCGCTCGGCCTCGCGCAGCAGCGGCAGCACCGCATCGGCCAGCTTGAGCATGCGCAGGCCGGCGCTGGTGAAGCGCATGGGCTTGGACTTGCGCAGGAACAGGGTCATGCCCAGGCGCTCCTCGAGTTCCTTGAGCTGGTGGGAAATGGCGGATTGAGTCAGGTGCAGGCGTTCGGCGGTTGCCACCAGGCTGCTAGTGTCGCGCATGGCCTGGACGGTTTTCAGGTGACGGATATCGATCATTTGATTATGAATAGAACTTGTGTTGATCAGGATTAAAATGAGTTTGTCTCACTTGGCGGCGAATGTCGACAATGGCTCCCATCAAATTCATTGGAGTTGCATGTCATGGCTTTGGCTCATTCCCTGGGATTTCCGCGCATAGGCCGCGACCGCGAATTGAAGAAAGCGCAAGAGGCGTTCTGGAAGGGCGAACTCGACGAAGCCGGCCTGCGTGCCGTTGGCCGTGAACTGCGCAAGGCTCACTGGGCGCTGCAGAAGAACGCCGGTATCGAGCTGCTGCCCGTGGGCGATTTCGCCTGGTACGACCAGGTCCTGACCCACTCCCTGATGTTTGGCGTGATCCCCGAGCGTTTCCGCCCGCAGAACGGCCAGGCCACCCTGCACACCCTGTTCGGCATGGCCCGTGGCGTCAGCGACAGCTGCTGTGGCGGTGCCCATGCCCAGGAAATGACCAAGTGGTTCGACACCAACTACCACTACCTGGTACCGGAATTCAGCGCCGAGCAGCAGTTCCAGCTGGGCTGGGAGCAACTCTTCGAAGAGGTCGAGGAAGCCCGCGCCCTGGGACACAAGGTAAAACCGGTGGTGATCGGCCCGCTGACCTACCTGTGGCTGGGCAAGGCCAAGGGCGCCGAATTCGACAAGCTGGAATTGCTCGATCGCCTGTTGCCGCTGTACGGCCAGATCTTCCAGCGCCTGGCGGAGCAAGGTGTGGAGTGGGTGCAGATCGATGAGCCGATCCTGGTGCTGGATCTGCCCCAGGACTGGAAAAACGCCTTTGAGCGCGCCTACAACCAGATCCAGCGCGATCCGCTGAAAAAGCTGCTGGCCACCTATTTTGGCGGCCTGGAAGAGAACCTCGGCCTGGCGGCGAATCTGCCGGTGGACGGCCTGCATATCGACTTGGTGCGTGCCCCCGAGCAATACCCGACCATCCTCGACCGCTTGCCGGCCTACAAGGTGCTGTCCCTGGGCCTGGTCAACGGCCGCAACGTCTGGCGCTGTGACCTGGAGCGAGCCCTGGCCACCCTGCAGCACGCCCATGAGCGTCTGGGCGAGCGCCTGTGGGTGGCGCCTTCCTGCTCGCTGCTGCACAGCCCGGTGGACCTGGAGCGGGAAGACCAGCTGGATGCCGAGCTCAAGAGCTGGCTGGCCTTCGCCGTGCAGAAATGCCGGGAAGTGGCGCTGCTGGCCCAGGCCGTGAACCAGCCGGAGGCCCCGGCGGTGCTCGCGGCCCTGGAGCAGAGCCGTGCGGTGCAGGCCAGCCGCGCGGCCTCGCCACGCATCCACAAGGCGGCGGTCAAGGCTCGGGTGGCGGCCATCAGCGCCAAAGACAGCCAGCGCCAATCGCCGTTCACCCGGCGGATCGCCAAGCAGCGTGCCGGCCTCGACCTGCCGCTGTTTCCCACCACCACCATTGGCTCCTTCCCGCAGACCGCTTCGATCCGCCTGGCACGCCAGTCGTTCAAGCAGGGCAAGCTCAGTGCCGCCGCATACACCGAAGCCATGCACAGCGAAATCCGCCATGCGGTGCAGGTGCAGGAACGCCTGGGCCTGGACGTGCTGGTGCACGGCGAAGCCGAGCGCAACGACATGGTCGAGTACTTCGCCGAGCAGTTGGAGGGCTATGTGTTCACCCGTTTCGGCTGGGTACAGAGCTACGGTTCCCGCTGCGTCAAGCCGGCGGTGATCTACGGTGACCTGAGCCGCCCCAAAGCCATGACTGTGGAGTGGATCCGCTACGCCCAGGGCCTGACCAGCAAAGTGATGAAGGGCATGCTCACCGGCCCCGTGACCATGCTGATGTGGTCTTTCCCGCGGGAGGATGTGTCCCGCGAGGTGCAGGCCCGGCAACTGGCCCTGGCGATTCGCGACGAAGTGCTGGACCTGGAAGCTGCCGGCATCAAGATCGTGCAGATCGACGAAGCGGCGTTCCGCGAAGGCCTGCCGCTGCGCCGTGCCCAGTGGCAGCACTACCTGGACTGGGCCACCGAAGTGTTCCGCCTGTGCGCCTGTGGCGTGCGTGATGAAACCCAGATCCACACCCATATGTGCTACAGCGAATTCAACGATGTGATCGAGTCCATCGCCGCCATGGATGCCGACGTGATCACCATCGAGACGTCGCGTTCGGACATGGAGCTGCTGGATGCTTTCGAAGCCTTCGCCTACCCCAACGAGATCGGCCCGGGGGTCTACGACATCCACTCGCCACGGGTGCCGGATGCCGAAGAAATGGCCAACCTGCTGCGCAAGGCGGCCCAGCGCATTCCCGCCGAGCGCCTGTGGGTCAATCCGGACTGCGGCCTGAAGACCCGCGGCTGGCTGGAGACCGAAGCGGCCCTGGTGCATATGGTCGCTGCAGCCCGTCATTTGCGTAAGGAACTGGCCTGATCCCTGGCTGGCAACACCTGCAACCGGAGCACGGCAGGGTGCTCCGGTTCCTGGCGCTGTAGCCAGGTATCTGATCCGTATTTTTATCGCCTATCTGCCTCTGTAATCAGAACAGCCGCGGTCTGAAAATGGCGCGCCCGCCCAGGCTTTGCGCAAAAGCCCGGGCCCGCTGCACCGCATCCCTAATGTTCAGGAGGCCTGATGACTAAGATGGCGTTTTTCTTGTTTGGATTTTTGGCCTTGACCATTGCAATCGGCGCGCTGGCCACCATCTCCCCGACCTGAAGCCGGGCTCGGCCCGAGCATCGGTGGTTCGCCCGGTGGGCGCGCCACCCATCCCTTTCTTGCGCCGTCCTGCGCGCTGCCATTTCTCGGTTGACGAGTGTTGCCCCGGGGCCCTTGCGGGCTTGACCGGGCATTGTGCTGCAACCCCCGATTGCGCCATTCTTGCAGCCCCTTCCTGCAATGGACTGCTGGCATGACCCGCACTCTTTTCGTCGCGGGCGCTGCCCGGTCGTTTCGGTGGCCCTGCTGATGGCCGCGGCCTTCGCCCTGATCGGCGATTACCTGATCTATCTGCTTCCCGGCCTCACACTGTTCGCCCTGTGGTTTGGCCTCACCCCCAGGAGCCTGCCCGGGCTGCGCATCGCCATCCTGTTGCTGGGGTTCGTGCTGATGCGCGATGTGATGACGCCGTTGCAGTTCTGGTCCCTGGGTGCCGGCGCACAGATAGGTTTTATCGCCAATCCGCTGGTGCTGGCGGCGCTGGGGCTGATGTCCCTGGCTGCGGTGGCCGGCCTTGCGCGGGTCGCCCCGGAGCTCTGGGCCCTGGTGGTGTGGAAGCAGGGCGGACTGGCGCTGGGCTTGCTGCTGGGGTTGCTGGCCGGCTGTGCGCTGGGCTTGCCCCTAAGGTGGCATTCGGGGATTGGCTGGGGACAGGCCGGGGCCCTCTGGCTGCTGGCGATGGCGTTGCTGGCCCTGGGCGGCAATGCCTTGGAGGAGGTGCTGTTTCGCGGCTTTTTGCAGGGTCATCTCGAGCAGTTCTGCTCGCCCTGGCGAGCGGCGCTGCTCAGTGCCCTGGCCTTTGCCGCCTGCCATTCGTTCCTGGCCCTGAGCGTGACCCGCGCCGGTTGGCCGGTACTGCTGTTCACCCTGCTGGAGGGGCTGCTGTGCGCCGGCTTGCGGGTGCGCTATGGCGTGCTGGCGGCGACCGTGGCCCATGCCACGGTGATCGGGCTGATTGCCGTGCCGATCTAAGGCACGGCATCAGGCTTATTTGGCGAAACGCCGGGCTCCGGCCACGCAGAGGATCACCGCCACCGTGACCCCGAGCATGCCCAGGCTGACCTGTTCGTGCAGCAGGCCGGCGGCCAGGGCCAGGCCGAAGAAGGGTTGCAGCAATTGCAATTGGCCGACTGCGGCGATGCCGCCCTGGGCCAGCCCGCGATACCAGAACACAAAGCCGATCAACATGCTGAACAGCGAGACATAGGCCAGGCTGCCCCAGGCTGGCAGGCTGATGCCGCTGAAGGTTGGCGGGGCGCTGTACAGGGTCAGGGCCAGCATCACCGGCAATGACAGCAGCAGGGCCCAGGAAATCACCTGCCAGCCGCCCAGGGTTCGCGACAGCTTGGCGCCCTCGGCATAACCCAGGCCGCAGACCAGCACTGCCAGCAGCATCAGGCCATCGCCCTGCGGCGAGGCGCTCAGGCCCTGGGACAGCGCATAACCCACCACCAGCAGGCTGCCCAGCAGCGAGAACAGCCAGAACACCGGGCGTGGGCGCTCACCGCCACGCAGCACGCCGAACACCGCGGTGGCCAGGGGCAGCAGGCCGAGAAACACGATGGAGTGGGCCGAGGTCACGTATTGCAGGGCCAGGGCGGTCAGCAGGGGAAAGCCCAGCACCACCCCCAGGGCGACTATGGCCAATGGCAGCAGCTGCGAGCGCTGCGGGCGTTGTTGCTTGAACAGCAGCAGGATGGCCAAAGCCAGCACGCCGGCAATGCTGGCCCGAGCCACGGTAAGGAACAGCGGCGCGAACTCCAGCACCGCGACCCGGGTCGCCGGCAGCGAACCACTGAAAATCAGCACGCCGATAAAGCCGTTGAGCCAGCCGCCGGCAGGGTTGCCCAGCGTGGTGGATTGCAGGTTGGAGGTGCTTGACATGGAAAGAGGCTCGTCAGGAGGAGGGCAGGCTTGCATGGCGCTTATCCTAGGTTTCAGAATCAGCACAATCAAAAAATTGTCATGGATACATTTGCCTATGGCCCGCGCCCGTTACAAGCAGTTGGTCGATGCCTTTGCCGCCGATATTCGCACCGGGGCCCTGGCCCCCGGCAGCCGCCTGCCCACCCATCGCGAGCTGGCGACACGGGAAGGCCTGGCTCTGGTCACCGCCTCGCGGGTGTACGCCGAACTGGAGGCCATGGGGCTGGTCAGCGGCGAGACCGGGCGTGGCACCTTCGTTCGTGAAAGCGCCTTGCCGCCGGGCCAGGGCGTGGACCAGCAAGCCACCGCCGCCGGCACCCTGGACCTGAATTTCAACTACCCGGCGCTGCCGGGGCAGGCCGAGCTGCTGCGGGCGGCGCTACGCCAGCTGGCCTCGGCCGGCGACCTGGAAGCCCTGCTGCGTTACCAGCCCCACGCCGGTCGCGCCCATGAACGGGCCACGGTGGCCCGGCACTTGGCCAGTCGCGGGCTGGCGGTGAGCGCAGAACACCTGCTGTTGGTCAGCGGCGCCCAGCATGGCCTGGCGACCACGGTGATGGCCTTGCTCAAGCCGGGGGATGTGGTGGCCGTCGATGCCCTGAGCTACCCGGGCTTCAAGGTGGTGGCCGATGCCCACGGCCTGGAGCTGCAGGCCATCACCCTGACTGCCGAGGGGCCGGACCTCGACGCGTTGCAGGCATTGTGTCGGCGCCGGCGGGTCAAGGCGGTGTATGCCATGCCGACCCTGCACAACCCCATGGGCTGGGTGCTGGACCTGGCCTGGCGCCAGCGCCTGGTGGCGATTGCCCGCGAGCATGGCTTGCTGATTATCGAGGACGCCGCCTACGCCTACCTGGCCGAGCAGCCACCGGCGCCCCTGGCCGCCCTGGCGCCGGAATCCACGGTGTATGTGTCGGGTTTTTCCAAGAGCGTGGCCGCCGGCCTGCGGGTCGGTTTCCTGGTGGCGCCGCCGGCCTGGGTCGCGCCGCTGGAGCGCTCGATCCGCGCCACCACCTGGAACACCCCGGGGATCATGACCACCCTGGTCTGCGGCTGGCTCGAAGACGGCACCGTGGGGCGCCTGGAGCAGGAAAAACGTGAGGATGCGCAACGCCGCCAAGCCCTGGCTCGCGAGCGCCTGGCGGGGCTGGATTATGTGGGCCACGCCAATTCCTACTTCCTCTGGTTGCCATTGCCCGAGGAAGTGCGCGCCGACCAGGTGGCCATGGCCTTGCTGCGGGAGAACATCTCGGTGTCCACCGCCGCACCCTTTGTCAGCGCCGCCCCGGTGCCCCACGCCATCCGCCTGGCCCTGGGCTCGGTGGACCTGGAGCACCTGGGCCCGGCCCTGGACAAGGTCAGGCAAGTCATCGCCCGCTATGCGTTCTGACAGCAGCTGCAAGCGGCAAGTGGTTAGCTGCAAGCAGAAGCAAACACTTGCCGCCGTTCTTGTCGCTTGCAGCTTGCTGCTGTTTTTGCCCTGTTCTTGCCGCTAGAAGCTTACCGCTTGTAGCTGCTTCTCTGCTGCTTCTAGAGCTTGAATTGTGTGACCAGGCCATTGAGGTCCACGGCCAGGCGTGACAGTTCCTGGCTGGCGGCGTTGCTCTGGTGGGCGCCGGCGGAGGTCTGGGTCGACAGGTCGCGGATGTTGACCAGGTTGCGGTCCACTTCCCGGGCCACCTGGGCCTGTTCTTCGCTGGCACTGGCGATCACCAGGTTGCGTTCGTTGATCGCGGTGATGGCCTGGGTGATCTGGTCCAGGGCCAGGCCCGAGGCGCGGGCGGCTTCCAGGGTCAGGTGGGCCCGTTCGTTGCTGGTGCGCATGGCGCTCACCGCGCCTTCGGTGCCTTCCTCGATGGTGTTGATCATGCTTTCGATTTCCTGGGTCGACTGCTGGGTGCGGTGGGCCAGGGCTCGCACTTCGTCGGCGACCACGGCGAAACCGCGTCCGGCATCCCCGGCCCGGGCGGCCTCGATGGCGGCGTTGAGGGCCAGCAGGTTGGTCTGCTCGGCAATCGCCCGGATCACCTCCAGCACCTGGCCGATATTGCGCACGTCCACCGCCAGGTGCTCGACCCGTTCGCAGGTCAGGGTCACGTCCTCGGCCAGTTGGCCAATGGAGTCCACGGTGTGCTGCACCTGCTCGCGGCCGTGATGGGCGGTGCGGTCGGTTTCCTGGGAGGCCTCGGAGGTGCTGACCGCGTTGCGCGCCACTTCTTCCACGGCGGTGGTCATCTCGTTGACCGCGGTGGCCGCCTGTTCCACTTCATTGCTCTGCTGGTGCAGGGTCTGGCTGGAGTGCTCGGTGACCGCGTGCAGTTCCTCGGCAGCCGAGGCCAGCTGGTTGGAGGAGTCGGCGATGCGCTGCAGGGTGCTGCGCAGGCTCGCCTGCATGGTCTGCAGGGCTTGCAGCAAGCGCGCCGGCTCATCCTTGCCGCTGACCGCGATGTTCTGGCCGAGGTCGCCACTGGCGATGGTTTCCGCCACCTGCACAGCCTGGCCCAGGGGTTGCACGATGCTGCGGGTCAGCAGCAGTGCCAGAGCGATGGTCAGGCCCGCCACCACCAGCATGATCAGCAGCACCATGGCGCTGGCATTCTGGAACACCTGGCTGCTTTGCGCCGCCGCAGCGACCCCGCCACGGGTGTTGATATCGATGATGCTCAGCAGCTCCTTGAGCATGCTGTCGGCGTTGGCCAGGAACGGGCCGCCGTCGACGATTTCGATCGCCGCTTCCTTCTGGCCCTGGCGCATCCGTTCCAGCACCTGGTGCTGGTCCTTGAGGTAGGCGGTGCGGGCACTCAGGTAACGCTCGTAGGCGGTGCGTTCCTCGGGGGCGCTGATCAGCTTTTCGTAGTCGGCCTGCTGTTGCTCGAGCTGTTGGTCGAGTTGGCCAAGGCGGGTCAGCAGGGCCTGGACATCGTTGCTGTCGCGCACCACCAGCATGCGCAGGGTGATGGTGCGGATCTGGGTGCTGGTCAGGGCCACGGCATTGGCCGCCACAATGGACGGCTGCCAGTTCTGGTCGACCTCAAGGGACTGCTGGTTCATGCGTTGCATTTCCAGCAGGGAGAAACCACCCAGGCCCAGGGCCAGCAGGGCGATCAGGGCAAAGCTGAGCCCTGCGCGGCGGGAAATGTTCATCGTTCTCAAGAGCATGACGCTGTTCCTTGTGGCAGCAAAAATTACAACCGGCGAGGCGAGTCGCGGTTTGTATCGGTACGGCACGTTGTGGAGCAGGCTCCGGGTGCCGACGGTCGTTTGCACACAAGGCAGGCGGGAGGCGCATCTAGGCGGCGCCTTTGTATTGCGGGTGATCCCGGGGTGCCAGGGTGCACGACCCCGGCCGGGAAACCGGGCGATGATATCACAGTGATATTGCTGCGCGGCGACTGATCAGTCAGCTTGTGCCTTGAGGAAGCCGGTGATGAAGCTGGCGCTGGTAGCCGGGCTCTCTTGCATAAAGCAATGCTGGCCCGCGACTTCACGGGTACGCAGGTGCGGGTTGAGGGCCGCCCAGCGCTTGATCGAGCGGGCGACGAAGGGGTAGCTGTCGCGCCCGTGCAGCACCAGGCTCGGGGTGCTCAGATGGCGCAGCGAGGGCCACAGGCGCCGCGGCACCGAGCTGAAGATGTCCACTTCACGCTCCGGGGCGCATTTGAGCGCCACACCCTGGCCTTCGTCCCGCAGGCCGTGTTCGACATAGGCGTTCAGGGCTTCCTCGCTCCAACCCTTGAAGATCCCGCGGTTGGCCAGGGCGGCCTTGGCCGCGACACGGTCGGGCCAATGCCGGCGGCGACTGGCGGCCTTGCGCGCCAGGGCATGTCGGCGATTGAGGCCCAGGGCGCCGAGCAGTTTCAGTGAGCCGAGCATCGAGGGGGTGAAGATCACCGGGTCGAGCATCACCGCCTTGGCAAACAGCTGCGGGTGCTCGGCGACGATCAGGCAGGTGAGCACGGCGCCAAAACTGTGGCCGACGGCGTAGCAGGGCACCGGGCCATAGGCTCCGCGCCCGGCCTCGAAAGCTTCGGTCGCCAGTTGCGCGGTACGGTTCCAGCCGAGGAACGGGCCACCGTGGTCGCTATCGCCGTGACCCTGGACATCGCTGAGCCACAGGTCGAACGACTCGGCCAAGAGTTCCAGCATTGGCTGGTAGGCCATGGAGCAGAAGCCGTTGCCGTGGAGAAAGTGCAGCAGCGGCTTGCCCGAGGGCGCCGAGCGCAGGCCGCGCAGGGTGAAGCCTTCGGGGCACGGATGGGACCAGGGGAGCAACTGCATGGGGCCTCGGCGGATGCGCTGAATACAGGCGGGCATTGTCGACAGCCGCAGCCCTGAGTCAAGGGTCGATCCGGACCGAGTCCAGCACTAGCGCTGTTGCAGTTGGCGGAACGACAGGCTGATTCGTTCCCCGGCGTCGGCTTGCTTGGGAATCGCGTGCAGCCATTCCTTCTGCAACTCGTCCGACATATGCAGCAGCGAACCGCTGGCCAGGCTGTAGTCGAACTTGGCGCCGCTGAGCTTGTGGCGATAGACCATCGCGCGCGGGTGGCCCAGGGAAACGATCACCACCCCGGTGCCGGCTACCAGTTGCTGGTTGTCGTCGGAATGAAAGCCCATGGACGATTGGCCGTCGGGGTAATAGTTGAGCAGGCAGTTGTTGGGGCGAAAACCCAGCAGCCGCTCGATGGGCTCGCAGAGTTGCTCCAGGGCCTCGGGCATGGGCACCGCCGGGTAGCTGATCTGCGAGTAGTCATAGGGCGCGCCGAAGCTTGCGGTCTTGCGTGCGCGCATGCGTTCGTCCCAGAGCACCGACTGCTTGAGGTGCTCGAACAGGTGCTGCGGGTGGTTGATGAAGTCGGGGAAATAATCGATTGCCGGTGCGGTCATGGGGCTCTGCCTGAGGCGCGGAACAGCACGGGAAGCGGCGCGACTGCCGCTGCCGGGCTCGCGCCTTATCGGTCCTTGATGGGGCTTGCAGTGTGCCACTTGATCGCGCCCGGATAAAGCCTGCGGCTTTTCGCCTTGTGCTACAGCGGAGCCTCTATACCGGGCGTTGCCGCCTGCTGCTCAGCCATCGGTGGCGCTGAGAATGCTCGCCACCTGGCGCGGTTGGCAGTTGAGGTAGGCCGATGATTTCAGCCAGCGTTTATCCGGGTACCAGGAGAACATGAACTGGCCGTCCTTGAGCTTGTCTATCACCTGGCGCGCCACTTGCGGACGCACCGCCGGGCAACCCTGGCTGCGGCCGATGCGGCCCTGGCGCTGGCTCCACAGCGGGTTCACGTAGTCGGCGGCATGAATCACGATATCCCGGTCCCGGGCCCGGTCGTTGAAACCGGGCTCCAGGCCGTCCATGCGCAGGGAGTAGCCATGGCTGCCTTCATAGCTTTCCTGGGTGCGGAACAGGCCCAGGCTGGACTGGTAGCTGCCCAGGCGGTTGGAGAACTGGGTGGCGAAGTTTTCCCCGGATTTCTGCCCGTGGGCCACCAGGTCGCGCAGCACCAGCTTCTTGCTGCGCAGGTCGAAGATCCACAGGCGCCGGGCGGTGGAGGGTTGCGAGTAGTCGATCACCGCCAGGTGACGGGCTTGTCGAGCGCCACTGGCCACTGCGCATTGCATGGCGCTCAGGGCACTTTTCAGGGCCAGGGGATTGAGTTCAGGTGCGGCGTGGGTGAGGCTGGCGTAGAGTGCCGGGCTGGCGCTGGGGTGAGCTTTGCTGGCGGCGAAGGAAGGACTGCAAACAGTACCCAGGGCAATGGCCGCCAGGCAGAATCGGCGCAAGAAGGTCAACATGTATAGAGAATCCCCATGGTCACTTTGGCTCCTGACGTCCTGTCGTTTTCCCGGCAGTCTGGTCTATATGTTTAATCCCCAGGCCTGATCGTTTCTGCATCTGCCGTAAGGCTTGGCCCTCCGGGCCACGGATTGGAGTAAAGCAGTTGTTCAAAAAAACCGCATGTTACTTGAGCCTGTGCTTGCTCGCAGCGCCATTGGTCGCGCTGGCCGAGGACCTGCCTGCCACGACGGCGAGCCCGCAATCAGCTCCAGCGGCCCCCTGGGCGGCGGCTTGTCCGGCACTGCACCTGGACGCCGCCAGCCGGCAGTTGTTGCAGAGTTTCTATCAGCAGTTGGGTGAACAGCCGCTGTGGTCGGCCGCAGGGCGGCTGACCGCGTTGCAGGAGCAACTGGCGCAACTGGTCGATGATGGCCTGGACCCGGGGCGCTATCGCCTGCCGGCTCAGGGGGCGGCGGGGGACGACTTGTGCAGCGATATCCAGATTAGCCAGCAGTACCTGCAAGCCTTGCAGGACCTGCATTATGGCCGCTTGGCGCAAAGCCGCTTCGAGCCTTTGTGGCGCGCCCAGCCACTGCCGGATGATCGTCAGGCGCGGTTGCTGGCGATCGCCGGGCCGGGCCTGGCGAACCTCGCCGCAGCCTTCGAGCAGGCGCGCCCCGGTCTCGAGCAATACCGCAATCTGCGCCAGGCCTATGCCCGGCTGCGCCAGCAACCCTTGCCGAGCTGGTCGGCGGTGGCCGGTGGGCCCTTGCTGCGCCCGGCCATGCAGGACAAGCGCGTGCCGGACCTGGCCCAGCGTCTTTACCACGGCGGTTATCTGCCAAGCCCCAGCGTCGATGGGGACAACACCTACAGCGAGGCGCTGGTAAGCGCGGTGAAGAATTTCCAGCTCAGCCACTCGCTGCAGGCGGACGGAGTGCTGGGGGCGGGCACCCTCAAGGAACTGAATGTCAGCCCCACGCTGCGCCGCGAGCAGCTGCGCATCAACCTCGAGCGCCTGCGCTGGCTGGCCCAGGATTTCGAAGCCAACATCGTGCTGGTGAATGTCGCCGCGGCGCAGCTGACCTTCTACCAGCACGACGCAGTGGTGTGGCAGACCCGCACCCAGGTCGGCCGTGCCGAACGCCAGACGCCGCTGTTGAAGTCCCAGGTCACGCGCCTGACCCTGAACCCGACCTGGACCGTGCCGCCGACCATCCTCAAGGAAGACAAGCTGCCGGAGATCCGTCGCGACCAGGGCTTCCTCAATCGCCAGAACCTGCAGGTGCTGGACGCCAATGGCCAGCCCCTGGCCGCTGAAGACATCGACTGGGAACGCCCTGGCAATATCCTCCTGCGCCAGGGCGCCGGCCCGCGCAATCCCCTGGGGCGCATCGCCATTCGGTTTCCCAACCCGTTTTCGGTGTACCTGCACGACACCCCGAGCCAGGCCCTGTTCAGCAAGGGGCCGCGGGCTTTCAGTTCGGGTTGCGTGCGGGTCGAGCAGGCGCTGCAACTGCGTGACTGGTTGCTGAGCCCGGCCGAGCGCCTGCGCACCAACGACCTGCTGGCCACCGGCCTGACCCATGAGTTCCGCCTGGCCAAGCCGGTGCCGATCCTCCTCAGCTACTGGACGGTGCAAGCCGACAGCCACGGGCAACTGCTGTACGCGCCGGATATCTATGGGCATGACGAAGTCTTGTCCAGCGCCCTGGGCGGCAAGATCTGAAGCAGGGCAGTTGCAAGCGGCAAGTTGTCAGCCGCAAGCGGAGGTACAAGCCCAGTGGCGAGCGAGCTTGCTCGCGCTGCAAGGCGCAGCCTTGCCAAGGCTTGAGTCCGTGGTTTGTCAGGTAGATCGCGGATTGAGGTTTTGCGGCCGCTGCGCGCCCGAGCGGGAGCAAGCTCCCTCGCCACACCCGCTCAGGCGACTCGGCAACGGCGCGCCTGGCGGCCGTATCGGGTATCTTGTGCGGCCTTTTTTCTTCAAGACCCTGCCATGCCATTGAACAAACGCCAGCAGGCCGCCATGGAGCGGCTGCTGGCCAGCACCCTGACCCGGGCCTGCGAGAGCGCCAAAGCGGAAGTCGTCGGCTTTTCCTGGCTGACCCACGAGGTGGATTACGCCGCCTTTCCCACCAGCCTGGTGGTGGTCTGGGTATTCGAAACCCAGGCGCACAAGGACCAGGCCCTGGCAGCCGGGCAGAGCGCGTTATTGATCGAACTGACTGCCCAAGCCCTGGCGGAAGCCGATGTGCAGCTTGAGCGCGTGGCGGCCCATGTGTTTTTCGACAGTGAAGAACAGTGCCAGCGAATCAATGGTGGTGATTGGGCCCAACGCCTGAAGCGCCTGCGCCCCGGGCGGGCCTGAAGCATGGCCAAGGAAATCGACAACCCCTGCATCGCCCTGTGCCAGCTGCGCGGTGATCTGTGTGTGAGCTGCGGACGCAGCAAGGACGAGATCCGCACCTGGAAGCGCATGAAGCGCCCGGAAAAGATGGCCGCCGTGCAGCGGGCCAATACGCGGCTCAAGGCCTTGCGCAAGGGCAAGGGCTGAGGCCGCGAATCAGTTGCAGGCTTTGTCAGCGGTCAAGCTCGAAGCGCCCGGCACCCAGGCGCCGGACGGTCAGCCAATAGTGATCACCGGGTTGGTATTGGGCGAAGCTTCGGAAGTGGTCCTGCCCCGGTTGGTCTTCCACTTGCACTTGTAGATCCCAGTCGAAATCCGGGTTCTCGGAAATGCAGTAGGACGGGTAGGGGCTGTCGAGATCGAAGTGGATCGAATAGATCAGCAACAGCGGTGGGGCCCACGACAACCTCTCGTAGAGCTTCCACAGCTCGGGCATCGTGGCCTTGCTCTGTTCTACGGCGAAGGCCATGGCGGTCGGCATGTCATCCCAGGTTGCCTGTACCACTTGCTGCGCCGCTGTCAGCCATGGGGTCTCTGGCTGGCCCTGGGGATGCTGGACATAGATCAGGCGCGTGCCGAACTGGAACTCGCATTGTTCGACTCCGGCGCGGGCCTGCCAGTGGCCCAGCATGCCTTCGTTGAGCAGATCGATCTGCATGGCGTGATGACCTAGACCGCTTGCCGGCGCATGGCCAGGATGCTGCTGCCGAAGAAGATAAAGGTCGAGCCCACGACTCGGTTGACCCACTTCGACAGCGCCGGGCGGGTCAGTACGCCCTTGGCCCGCGAGGCCAGCAGGGCATAGACCGTCAGCGAGCCCAGGGACAGCGCCATGAAGATCAGGGTCAGGATGAAGAACTGTGGCAGCAGCGGCGCATGCTGGTCGATGAACTGCGGGAACAGCGCGGTGAAGAAGATAGTCGCCTTGGGATTGGTGGCGGCGGTGAGGAACGCCGACTTGAATAGTTTCAGCCGCGGCGGCGTGCCCAGCTTGTGCTGCGCGCTGCGTTCGCTGAGCAACGGGCTCTTGCTCAGCAACTGCTTGGCCCCGAGGTAGAACAGGTAGCCGGCGCCGAGGATCTTCACCGCATTGAACACCCATTCGGAACTGGCGATCAGCGCCCCGAGGCCGAGCATGGCCGCGGCGGACATGCAGAACAGCCCGCTGATATTGCCCAGGGAGGACCACAAGGTGGACTTGGCGCCATAGGTCACGCTGTTGTGCAGCGCCACCAGGGTGGCGGGACCGGGGCTGGCAATGGCGATCGCCGCCACCAAGGTGTAGGTCAGGATCGAGTGAGCATCCATGGTTCGAACTCGCAGGGCAGAAGGGGGGAGCACGGATTCTATAGAGGCAGTGACAAGCTGCAAGCTTCGAGCATCAAGTTTGCTTGCAGCTTGCAGCTTGCAGCTTGCAGCTTGCAGCTTGCAGCTGCCGCTCGCCCGCGAGCGGCCTTACACCATTGCTGCAATCGATAGTTATCATCAAAAAGTGCAGGTTCCGTTTTTCTGCTAAAAGAGGAAGATGATGCCTACACCGTGTTGCTGCAGAAGGAATCACCCGATGAGAATCTCGACGTTTTTGGCCCTGGCGCTGGTCTTGATTGCGGGAAACGGAACTTCTGCGATGGCCCTCGCCACGGATGACAACGCCTGCCATTTCCTGCCCATGAGCGACAGCGGCGCCAACCTGCAACAGGCGCAGTCGGTCGGCGTGCTGTACAGCGAGAACACCGTCAGTACCCTGCAGTACCTGGAGCACTACCATTCGGTGGCGCTCAATGGGGCGAAAAATGCCGGCCTCGATCCACGCATCAGCGCGGCCTTTGTCGACAGCTCCGACCCGCAGCGGGCGATCAATTGGCTGATGGCTTCGTTGCACAAGCATTTCGCTACCGTGACCGTCTACGACAGCATCGATGCCGTGGTCCAGGCCCACCCCGATGTGGTGGTGATGCTCGACACCTACAGCCAGCTGGTGACCAAGCGCAACAGCCGGGTGGAGGCGCGTTTTATCGCCAAGTTCTATGACGCCAACCTGCAATATATCGGTCAGGCAGAAGGGATTCAGGCCAAGGACCTGCCTTCGGTCTGGGTGCGGGGCAAGGCGGCGCCGGAAATCGCTGCGCAGATCAACCAGCAGACCGAGTTGCAGGTCGATGCGCTGAAGCAGTTCGATGCATCGCTCAAAGCCCTGGTCAATCAGGAAGCGGGGCAGGTGGCAACCAATCAGTGAAGTGCAAGCCGGCCTGAACGAGCCCCGAATCTTCGGGGCTTTTTCTTGGCTGAGAATTGCTCGATGCTCGATGATGGCCTTTTACTATTGCTCGCTGATCTCTAGAATCCGCCCCGAGCATCTCCGGTCATGGCGATGCCGTGCAATCTACCAAGGAAGTAGTCATGAAATTCGCCAAGATTCTGGGCCTCAGCCTGGCACTGATGCTGAGCGGTTGCGCCAGTTTCACCAAGGACCAAGTGGCGCCGGTAACGCTGCCGTCGATGTCCAGTTACGCCAACAAACCGAATGTCTTTGTCGACTTCGCCTTTTATCAGGGCTTGCCGCAAAACCCTTCCGCGCTGGAGTTGCCCCAGGCCCGGGATGAACTCAAGCCGCAGTTGCAGAAGCTGCTGAGCGATTCCGGGCTATTTGGCCGGGTCACCCTGGACGAGTTCCAGAAACAACCGGGTGACTATCAGTTGCGCCTGAAGGTCTACAACCATCCGCCTGGTGGTGGTCAGCTGGCATTCGCCTTTATCAGTGGCCTGACCTTTATGGTGGTTCCGGCCGTGGCGAGCGACAAATACACCATGAGCCTGGAAGTACTGGATGCACAGGGCCAACCCCTGGGCACCGGTAGCAACCAGGATGGGATCAACACCTGGATGGGGCTGCTGTTCTTGCCGATGGTGGCCTACACGCCGAAAGAGGCGGTGACCGATACCTTCAGTCGTCAGGTCAATGCCCTGCTCAAGCAGATGGTCGAGAAGAACCAGCTCAAGTACTCGTCGCTCAAGGTCATGGAGAACCGCGGCTGAAACAGGCGCGGCCGCTCTGGCGCAAAGGGAACTCGGGGTTTCCCGAGCCGCCAGCGCCAGAGGGCGGCTGCTGAGTCAGCCTGCCCTCGGGGCAGGCTGATGGTTCACGGCACGCGGACGGCTATTTCAGGGCCTGGATAAACCGCGGATCGCTGTACAGGCTCTTGAGCAGTTCACGCACCAGCGGGTTGTAGGCATTGGCGGCGTTAGGAATGGCAACCGCCCCAAAGAAGCTGCTGTTCCAGCGGCTGCTGACTTCCTGGGTGGCGTCGTAGAGCACCTGGCTGTCCTTGCTCAGGGTGAAATGCGCGGCCAGCTGGCCGTTGCCACTGCCGACACCGGCTTCCAGCTGGTTCTTCACTATCACTACCTGCAACTGGCGTGGTGCCTGGGGGTCGAGCATGCCGGCGCGGCGCAGCTCTTCGCTGAGTGCCAGCTGGATATGCTGGCTGATGCTGCCACTGGGCGAGCGGATCGGATTGGCCCGCACCGACAACGAGCCCTGGCCCGCCGCAGCCGTTACCTGGGGGGTGCCAATGGCTTGCAGGGGTTGCTGCTGCTTGAGGCGCTGGACATTGTCGTAGCTGGGTTCGTAGCGGGTCATGGTCACGCCACAACCTTGCAGCAGCACTGCGAGCAATGGGACCAACAATAGAGACTTCTTCACTGCGTTTCCTTGCGTGAGTGAGTGAGTGAGTGAGTGAGGCAGGGGGCGCGATTATCGGCAGGCGCCATTGGCCTGACAATGCCCGGCTCGATAATCCCCAGAACCGAGGTCGCCCTGGCCAGGCTCAGGCGATCCCGGTGCTGGTCACCTGGTTCAGGGCGCGCCGAACATCGCGGTCCAGTAGATGCCGGCATCGCTTTTCGGGTCCACGGCATAACCTGCGCCCAGCTCGCGGTAGGCCGGGTTCATCAGGTTGGCGCAATGCCCGGGGCTGGCCAGCCAGCCGTCCACCACCTTGCGCACGCTGTCCTGGCCGGCGGCGATGTTTTCGCCCACCTGCTGCCCGGCATAACCGGCCAGTTCGGCGCGGTCGCCCGGGGTGCGGCCGTCACGGTCCTGATGATCGAAATAGTTCTGGTTGGCCATGGCCCGGCTGTGGTCCTCGGCGCTGCTGCCCAGCGTGGCGTTCCAGGCCAGGGGCGCACTGGCGGCGAACGCCTGGCCGCCGCATTGCCGGGGCTGGCTGCGGGCCAGGTTGATCTGCCCGAGCAATTGCTGGCCCTCGGCTTGCCAGTCGCCCAGGCGCGCCGCCAGCAGCGGCCGCGCCAGGACGATGCGCCACTGAGTGCCCAGGCGATTGACCCCGATATCGACGAACTGCGGGTCCAGCACCACCTGGCAGAAACTCTCGCGCACCGCCTGCATCGCCGCCTGGGCATCACGCGGGCCGGACAGGCTGATGGCCTGCACATTGACCATCGGATAGGCCACCCGCGCCAGGGCCTGCTGCAGGTCGCCGAGATTCTCCACCGGCAATATCAGCCGTGGATCGCTGGCCAGCGGCGCCAGCTCGGGCGAGGCCTGCTTGCCACAGCGTTGTGGCTGGCTGCGGTAAGCATTGATCGCTTCGATCAACTGCGACTGATCATTGGCCAGGGCGTTGACAGGGCCGGCAAGGCCCAGGGACAGCACGGCGGCAGGCAACAGCAATGAACGCATGGGCATGGGCCTCTCCCGAAAAAAGACTGCGCCCATGATGCACCCGGCGCCGGGGCTTTTCATCAGGGCCTGGATGAAATCGCGGTCAGTCGCGGCGCCTCAGTGGAAGTCGTAGTACAGCGCCCATTCACCCGTCTGGCGATGTTTCCAGAAGATCAGGCTACCGCTGTCCACCACGTTCAGGCCGAGGGTGGAGTCGGACGAAATCTGCATCACGAACTCGAAGCCCTCGCCCGGGTCGACGCCCGATTGGCAGAAGGATGGATAGCCTCCCAACTTGTGCCCGTAGCAGTGTTCGATCAGGTCGTAGTAGCACTCGATGCTGCCGGAACGCTCCAGCTGCAGAACCGCCTGTTCCACATCCTCGGGCACGCCGCCGCCGTCCCACAGCGGATAGTCCGCGGCGATCGGTTGCACCTGTACCGGGAGGGGTTTGAGGAAGGCCCCCGGAGCCGTCAGTTCCTTGCGCACCAGCACATCCTGGTCACGGTACTCGCGCACCAGCCAGCGCTCGCCCATGGGCTCGAAGACGTCGGGAAAGGGCTCGGCGATAAACACCGTCAGCAGCCGCACACCCTCCAGCAGCGGGCTGTGCCAGGGCAGGGCAGGCAGGTACAGCTGGGCATAGGGCAGCAGGGTTTCCCCGGCGCTGTTGCGTGGCAGCTCTTCCTCTTCACGGAACAGAAAGACCCGGCCCAGCCAGCTTTCCTGGTCGCTGTGGCTGGGGCGAAAGCCGCCGGCGATCAGTTCCAGTGCGGGTTTGGCCAGGCGTTGCTGGATGTCCTGAATGTCCATGGTCGGGTACTGCGTCCTTGTGTGGGAGAGGGCGCGCGGATCTTACAAGAACCGCGTGCCCGATGCAGGGCCTGATTGCCGGTGCGTGCTCGTACATCACCATGGGGGTGGCCGCGGCTTTTGGAATGACCCGAAAGCCTGTGCCCAACGCCTGCTCCAGGGCGCTGGGCCGGTTCAGCCTTCGCGGCCATGGGCCGAGGCGGCCAGTTGCGAGGTGTCGACCCGGACAAAGATCGAGTCGCCCACCGCGGTGAGCACATCACCGGCATACACCTCGCAGATCACTCGGCTCTTGCGGCCCACTTCACCTTCGACCCTGGCCCGCAGGGTCAGGGGCACGCCCATGGGCGTGGGCTTGATGAACTTGATGCCCAGGTTGCCGGTCACGCAGTCGATGCGTGGCAGGCTGCCGGGTTGGCGCTGCTCGTTGCGGTAGTGGTAGGCCATGGCGGTCCAGTTCGAGTGGCAGTCCACCAGCATGGCGATCAGGCCGCCGTAGACCAGTTCCGGCCAGCCGCAGTACTTGGCTTCCGGCAGGTGCTCGGCGACCACATGCACGGCGTCTTCGTGCCAGTGGCTCTTGATATGCAGGCCGTGGTGGTTGCTGCTGCCGCAGCCGAAGCACACGCCCTCGGGGGCGGTGCGGTCTTGCAGGGAAGTCGGGTGCATGGTTGTTCTTCTTGTCCTTGACTGTGGGCGTTGCCGGGCATCGGGCCTGGCCGGTGCAGCGGGCACCCATGATGCCCGTGGTGCGCCTGCACGCCAAGGGCGGGCAAGTTCTGCCTCTGGCCAGCGGCGTTGTGACGCATTGCCTGCGGCGAATGTCGTATTGCCGCGCGAGGTATTTCCAGGTGCGACGAGCCGGTCCGGCCAAGACAGGCTGATGCCGTAATGATATTCTTGCGCTGAATCGGTTCATCGTTTGTGCAGAAATACCTCCCCCATGCTTAGCTTCAAGAGACCTCGGCAGGCTCTTGCAAGAGGGTGAGGCTGTCTGGGCAAAACGGCCGAACGTTATACCAGGCAGTGTCTTGACCTTCTTGGGTTGAACCCGACCTCTCCTTAATGCGGCTGGCTCCGTGCTCACGGCGCCAGGCTTGCGCGTCGCTCGGTTGGCGGCGGGCAGGGGGCGGCATTGCCTGTGGTTGGGCCCCGTGACCAGCCCCCGAGTAACAACTGTCACTCACAGTAGCTGAAGCCAAAAACGACAAGAAGTCAGCGCCGGAGCGATATAAAACTGAGGTCGAGCCTGTCTCGTCGGCCTTGTGTGCCCACCCTCCAGTTCTTTTTGAATGCGCTCATTCAGGATCTGCGAAATGCCTGTTTCGCATAGCCCTTGAGCCAGCAGGATCGAGGATCGGACGGCGGATGGCGTTCTATCGTAGGTACTACAGAATGTTGAAGAAAGTGAACACGGCCCTGATCGGGCTGGCGATGACCCTGGGTCTCACGACCGCGCAAGCGGCTGAGCCGAAGAAAGTGGATGTGCTGCTGATCGGCGGCGGCATCATGAGTTCGACCCTCGGGGTCTGGCTCAATGAGCTGCAACCGGATTGGTCGATGGAGATGGTCGAGCGCCTGGATGGCGTAGCTGAAGAAAGCTCCAACGGCTGGAACAACGCCGGCACCGGTCACTCCGCTTTGGCCGAGCTGAACTACACCCCGGAAGGCAAGGACGGCAAGATCGAGATCGCCAAGGCCATCGAGATCAACGAAGCCTTCCAGATCTCCCGCCAGTTCTGGTCGTGGCAGGTCAAGGCCGGTGTTCTGAAGAACCCGCGTTCGTTCATCAACTCCACGCCGCACATGAGCTTTGTCTGGGGCGATGACAACATCAAGTTCCTCAAGGCACGCTACGAAGCCCTGCAGGCTAGCCCGCTGTTCAGCGGCATGCAGTATTCCGAGGACGCCGAGCAGATCAAGAAGTGGGTTCCACTGATGATGGAAGGTCGTGATCCGGCGCAGAAGATCGCTGCGACCTGGAGCCCGATCGGCACCGACGTCAACTTCGGCGAAATCACTCGCCAGTTCGTCGCCCACCTGCAAGCCCAGCCTAACTTCGCCCTGAAACTGTCCAGCGAAGTGCAGGAAATCGAGCGCAACCAAGATGGCTCGTGGCGCGTGACCTACAAGAACCTGAAAGACGGTTCGAAAACCGAGACCGACGCCAAGTTCGTGTTTATCGGCGCTGGCGGCGGTGCCCTGCACCTGCTGCAGAAATCGGGCATTCCTGAAGCCAACGAATATGCCGGCTTCCCAGTGGGCGGCTCGTTCCTGGTGACCGACAACGCCACTGTGGCCGAGCAGCACCTGGCCAAGGCCTACGGCAAGGCTTCGGTCGGCGCGCCACCGATGTCCGTACCGCACCTGGACACCCGGGTTCTGGACGGCAAGCGGGTGATCCTGTTTGGCCCATTCGCCACCTTCTCCACCAAGTTCCTCAAGGAAGGCTCGTACCTCGACCTGCTGACCAGCACCACCACCCACAACTTCTGGCCGATGACCAAAGTGGGCATCGAACAGTACCCGCTGGTGGAATACCTGGCCGGCCAGCTGATGCTGTCGGATGACGACCGCTTCGCCGCCCTGCAGGAATACTTCCCCAACGCCAAGAAAGAAGACTGGCGCCTGTGGCAGGCCGGTCAGCGCGTGCAGATCATCAAGCGTGACGAAGAGAAGGGTGGCGTGCTGAAACTCGGCACCGAGATCGTCGCTTCCCAGGACGGCAGCATCGCCGGCCTGCTGGGCGCCTCCCCGGGTGCTTCGACCGCCGCGCCGATCATGCTCAGCGTGCTGCAGAAAGTCTTCAAGGACCAGGTAGCGACCCCGGCCTGGCAGGAGAAGCTGAAGCAGATCGTCCCAAGCTACGGCACTGCCCTGAACGACAGCCCTGAGCGTGTGGCCAAAGAATGGGCCTACACCGCCGAAGTGCTGCAACTGACCCCGCCACCGGCGGTGAAGGGCGCAGCGCCGCAGGCTCCGGCCAGCATGGCCAAGCCACAGAGCAACCCAGCGGCCGACATGGCGCTGTAAGCTGCGGCCCCACCCGCTCTCGTCGGGTGGGGCACCGCGGATGCCGCTGCGCATCCGTCTTTTCTGCCGGTTGTGACGGCAGTTCGAATGTCGTCGCAACCTGTAGCTCGCTTCTCCCTCGATCCCCTCCTGTTTGTTTGCCATCCCGGCGTGCCCTATAGGCTGCCCGGTTGTGCGCCTGCGCCGCCGCGCCGGGTTATCATTACGCGCCCGCCGTAGCCGGGCATGCCCCAATCCTCGGAGTCACCGCCTCGATGTCCAGCATCACCCTGTTCCAAGCCCCGCCGCCCGAAGCCATCCAGAGCCAGATCCAGCAGATGGTGGTGGACTACATCAGCGACATCAGCGCGGTGGCCATCGCCCCGAGCAACCTGCTGTACAACCTCTACCAGTACGGCGTCGGCTTCGAGGTGCACCTGTATCTGCAAGCCATGGACGGTTCCCGGGAGCTGGCCGTGGAGCTGCTGGTGGCCAGCGACCCGCTGGAGCCGGAGCGGGTACTGGGTTTCATCCTCTACCTGCCGCTCAAGGACGATCCCCAGGCCTGCGCCGTGGCCTATATGGCGGTGTTGCAAGGTCAGCGACGCCAGGGCATCGCCCGGCAGATGCTGCAAGCCATGCGAGTGCGCTACCCCCACGCGGAACTGGCCTGCAACGTGGCCAAGGTCAGCTGCTTCGAGGCCCTGGGCTTCCAGCTGGTGGGCGCCCGTGGCCCGCAGGTGCTGATGAACACCCGTGACCACAGCAGCGACGGCCTGCTGGCGGTGCTGGATGTGGCGCCCATCTACCAGTCGCTGGAAGTGCGGCAGATCCACAGCTACCTACTGGCCCAACACGGGCGCAAGGCGATGCTGGAAGCGGAGAAAAAACGCGACCGGCACCTGGACCAGCTCACCCGCCAGGCCCAGGCCCTGGTGCGCGAGCGCCTGGGTGAAGTCGCCCTGTACAGCTCGCGAGCGCCGCAGTTGATCCGCTGATTGATGTTGCTTGTTTTCGCCTGGTTGGCTGTTTAATCTCGCGAAAACACGCAATAGCGGGCATCAACATGCAAAACCAGCATCCGGCGGCCGAGCTGCCATCTTTGCGTCGACAAAAGATCCTCTTGCTGCTGGAGCGCGACGGCAAGGTCATGGCCGCCGAGCTGAGCCGGCATTTCGCGGTGTCCGAAGACACCATCCGCCGCGACCTGGCCGAGCTCGACGCCAGCGGCCTGGTGCAGCGGGTGCATGGCGGCGCGCTGCCAAGGCCCAAGGACAGCGGCAAGGACTACTTCGCTCGGGTGAGTGAAACCAATGAGGCAAAAGCGCGCCTGGCGCGCTACGCCGTGCAGTGGGTGCGGGAGGGGCAGACGCTGATGTTCGACTCTGGCTCCACCACCTTGCAGATCGCCCGCTCGCTGCCCAGCGATCTCAACCTCACCGCGGTCACCGCCTCGCCGCTGATCGCCGTGGCCCTGGCCGAACACCCCAAGGTCAAGGTGATCCTGGTGGGTGGCCAGCTCAATCCGGCGACCTTGTGCGTCAGTGGCCACGAGGCGCTGCGGATGATCCAGGGCATCAAGGCCGACCTGCTGTTCACCGGGGTCTGCGCCATCCACCCGGAGATCGGCCTCAGCTCCCTGCATTTCGATGAAGTGCCGCTCAAGCAGGCGATGTTCGACAGCGCCAGCGAGGTCATAGCAGTGACCACCGCCGACAAGCTCGGGGCCATGGAGCCCTTTGTGGTGGTGCCCTGCAACCGCCTGCAGCGGCTGATTACCGAGCAGGAGGTGATCACCGGAGATATCGAGGATTACCGTCGGCAGGGAATCGAGGTGCTGCAGGTTGGCGCGGCGTTCGGCTAGCTAGCCTCTGTCTGGATAGCGGCAGGCTCGCTGGCCGCGGGTTCGACCGCCAGCCGACGCTGGCGATCGAATCTTCAAGCGTCACTCAGTTCTTGAACGCCGAATGCCTGTGGCCCTGGTCGCACAGGGCGAACGCCACCACCAGCACCGCCGCCACGGCGAGGATGATCACCACGCCGTCGGTGGAGTGGGTGGCCGAGGCGGTCACCAGCGACAGCGCGCCCAGCGGCGCCAGGCCGCCGGCGATGGCGGTGCCGATCTCGCGCCCGGTGCCGAAGCCCGAGGAACGGGTGGCGGTGGGGAACTGGCGGCTGAGGAAGGAGCCCTGGGGGGCGAACATCATCGGCGCCAGGATGCCGGTGCCCACGCCGATGGCAAGGTAGATCATCAGGCTGTCGCCGGTATTCAGCAGGGCCAGGAAGGGGTAGGCGAACAGCGCCGAGAACAGGCCGCCGAGGATCAGCACGGTCTTGCTGCTCCACTTGTCGCAGAGCCAGCCGAAGAAGGGCACGGCAACGATGGCCACCAGGCTGGCGATGGTCACCGACAGCGAAGTGACATGCACATCGACGTTCTTGTACTGGGTCAGGTAGGCCAGGGAGAAGGTCTTGAAGATGTAGCTCAGGGCGTTGTAGCCGATGGCCACGAAGAACACCACCGCCAGGCCCTTGAGGTCATTCTGCAGCAGCGCCTTGAGCGGCGAGGCCTTGGCTGGTTGCTGTTCCTGGCTCAGTTCCTTGAACTCCGGGGTTTCCGGAATGCTGTTGCGCACCCACAGGCCGACCGCCACCAGCACGATGCTGCACACGAAGGGAATGCGCCAGCCGCCGGCCAGCAGGAATTCGTTGCCGTTGATGGTCAGCAGGTAGATGGTCAGCGACGACAGCAGCAGGCCCAGGTTCAGCCCCAGTGCCGGCCAGGCGCCCTGGCTGCCGCGCTTGCCCTCGCTGGCGTGCTCATAGGACGTGACCGCCGCGCCGGACAGTTCGGCGCCGGCCCCCAGGCCCTGGATGATGCGGATCGCCACCAGCAGGATGGGCGCCCAGATGCCGATCGAGGCATAGCTGGGAATCAGCCCGATCAGCGCGGTGCACACGCCCATCAGGCAGAAGGTCAGCACCAGCACTTGCTTGCGGCCGAACTTGTCCCCCAGGTAGCCGAACAGGATGCCGCCGAAGGGGCGGGCGATAAAGCCGATGGCAAAGGTCGAGAAGGCCATCAGGGTGGCGCTTTTCGGGTCGCTGTTATCGAAGAAGATCTTCGAGAAGACAATGGCCGCCATGGTGGCGTAGAGGTAGAAGTCGTACCACTCCAGCATCGAGCCGAAGATGGTGGCCGCCGCGACCTTGCGCAGGCGTTTCTTGGTTTGTGCTGGGGTTTCCGCTGCAGTACTGCTGGTTTCAACTGCGCTCATAGCCGTACATCCTCTTGAATCATTGTATTTATTGTCGAGTTGACGCGAGTCTTGCCGGGCGCCCGTTGTGGGGCGCTGGCGGTATGGCGGCGACACGGGGCCGCGTGGCCGTATCCGGATACGGCCCGAGGCTTCAGTGGCGCGTGGGTTTCAGTCGGCCTGGAAAATCCGGTCGGCGATCATCGAGCCAATGGGAATCGCCGAGGTGGCGGCGGGCGAGGGCGCGTTGCACACGTGCAACATGCGCGGGGTCTGGGCGAACAGGAAGTCGTGCACCAGGCTGCCGTCGCGCATCACCGCCTGGGCGCGGATACCGGCTTCATAGGGCAGCAGGTCCTCGACTTGCAGGGACGGGCAGTACTTGCGGCACTGCTCCAGATAGCCGGACTTGAACAGCGAGTTCTTCATTTCCGTGGTGCCGGAGCCGAGGTTCTGCCAGAGGGTTTTCCAGAACCCGGGGAAGCTGGCGTACTGCGCCACGTCGCGCCAGTTGATCGAGAACTTCTTGTAGTTCTCCCGGCCCAGGCCCAGCACCGCGTTGGGGCCGACGGTGACGCTGCCGTCGATCATGCGGGTCAGGTGCACGCCGAGGAACGGCAGCTCCGGATCGGGGATCGGGTAGATCAGGTGGTTGACGATGTTGTTCTTCGACGCCGGCAGGCGGAAGTACTCGCCGCGAAAGGGGATGATCTGGTGTTCGATCTGCACCCCGGCCAGGGTTGCCAGGCGGTCCGATTGCAGGCCGGCGCAGGCCACCAGCTTCTTCGCTTGCCAGGCGCCGCCATGGCTGCAGACGCTGACGCTGTCGGGGTATTCCTGGATCGCGGTGACGCTCTGGCCGAGGCAGATCTCGCCACCGGCGCGGCGGATCACCTGGGCCATGGTCTCGCAGACTTGGCGGTAGTCGACGATGCCGGTGGCATCGAGGAACAGCCCGCCCAGGCCGACGATATTCGGTTCGCGCTGGCGCAGTTGCTCGGCGTCCAGGCGCTCGACCTTCAGGCCGTTCTGCTGCGAGCGCTGGTACAGCGCGTCCATGCGCTGCATCTCCAGGGCGTTGGAGGCCACCAGCACCTTGCCGCACACCTCGAACTTGATTCCGTGCTCGCTGCAGAACTGCTTGGTGGCCTCGGCGCCGCGCTTGCACAGGTCGGCCTTGAGGCTGCCCGGGGCGTAGTAGATGCCTGCGTGGATCACCCCGCTGTTATGCCCGGTCTGGTGCTTGGCCAGGCTGGTTTCCTTTTCCAGGATCACCAGCGAAGCGCCGGGCTGGCGCTTGAGGATCTCCATGGCCGTGGCCAGGCCGACGATGCCGCCGCCGATGATGCAATAGTCGTAGATCATTGTTCTTGGTTACCTTGCGTCTAATCTGTTCGGTCTGGTTATCAGGTTGTCAGACTAACTAATCCGATAAAAAAGCAGCGACAAGCTTCAAGCCAGTAGCTGCAAGCTTGTGGCTTGAATCTAGGTTGCTGCGTTGCTGTTGAGTTCCAGCCCCAGGCGCTTGGCCGAAGCCCGCAGGTGGGCATCGGCGCAGGCCGCGGCGGCCAGGGCGTCGCCCTCGGCAATGGCCTGGTACAGCGCCTGGTGTTCTTGCAGGGCATCGGCGGAACCACCCACCTGGGGCAGGGCCGAGTTTTCCCAGGCAGTCTTGCGGGCGCTGGCCAGCTGGCTGCCGAGGAAGTCGTGGAAGGCCACGAAATAATCGTTCTTGCCGGCTTCGGCAATGGCTCGGTGGAAGGCCACATCGGCCAGGGCCGCGGTTTCCAGGTCGCTGCGCTGGTCGTGCATGGTCTGCAGGGCCGCTTGCATGCGTTGCAGGTCGTTGGCGTCGCGGCGCTGGGCGGCAATCGAGGCGGCCTGGGTCTCGATCCACAGGCGCATCTCGAACATCTGTGCCAGGTCGGCCATCCGCCCCTCGCTGTGGGGGAAGCGAAACACCGTGCCGGCCGGGGTCTTGGAAATATACGAACCCAGGCCACGCCGGGCGATCAGCACGCCGTCGGCCTTGAGCTGGGCAATGGCTTCGCGAACCACCGAGCGGCTGACATTCAGTTGCTCGGCCAACTGCTGCTCGGTGGGCAGGCGCGATTCGGGGGCCAGGCGCCCGGAATCGATCTCGCGGCGCAGCGCATTGACCACCCGCACAACGAGAGAGTCGGGTCGCTGGAGTTCAAGCATGGGAGGGTAAAACCTTGGTAGTCAGGTTGTCAGACAATAGCCGTTGGGATTTTTCACTGTCAAGAAAAACCCACGGCGCAGTGCTGGGCAGCCTTGGCGGGGGGCGGGTTCAGGCGTGCAGATGGCAGCTGAAAATCAGATCGTCGTAATCCTTGCCGCCCATCCGGAAGGCCCCTTCGTCACGCTGCTGGAAGACAAAGCCGCAGCGTTCCAGCACCTGGCAGGAGGCCGTATTGCCGTCGGTGACTGTGGCCACCAGGCGCTCGAGGCCAAGGTTGTGGCGGGCGTACTGGATCAATGCACGCAGGGACTCGGTAGCCAGCCCCTTGCCTTGATGACCGGGGGCCAGCAGGTAGCCCACTTCGGCTTCGGCGCTGAGCCGGTCATGCACCCGCAGGCCAGTGAAACCCAGTTCCTCGCCGCTCTGGCGGTCGCGAATCACCAGGCACAACCAGTGGCTGGAATCCAGGTTCCAGTGCGGCAGGCGCGAGGTGAAACGCTCCTCGATCTGCTCCCGGGAAAGCGGGTCGCAGACATAGCGCAGGTTTTCCGGGTCGCTGTGCAGTCTCAGGAACAGCTCCCAGTCATGGGTGTTCAGGGGGCGCAGGTGCAGGCGAGGGCTATGCAGTTCCAGCATGGGGGCTCCAGATCCGTTGGTAGCTAAGGCTCGGGGTACTGTACCGGAGAAAACCCTGACCGCAGTGGTGGCAATTTCGCATAAGATCCCCGGCCTGGGATTTTATGCATAAGGCAGGCAAGGGTGAATTGGGACGATCTGCGGTATTTCATTGCCGTCGCCAATGCCGGCAACATCACCGACGCCGGGCAGGCGCTGCAGGTGGCCGCGTCGACGGTCTCGCGCAAGATCCTGGTGCTGGAACAGGCCTTGAACACCTTGCTGTTCCTCAAGACCACCCAGGGTTATTGCCTCACCGAGGCCGGCCAGGCCCTGCTGCCCATGGCCCTGGAGGCTGAAGAACGCTTCAGGCTGATGCAGCGCCAGATGTCCCAGCCCGGCGCGCGCCTGGCGGGGGTGGTGCGCATCGACTGTCCGGAACTGATGGGCAGCCACCTGATCATTCCCGCCCTGGCGCAGTTTCGTCTGCAGCACCCGCAGATCCGCTTCGATTTCGTCAACGCGGCGCGCTCGGTGAAACTGACCCAGAGTCACAGCGACCTGCTGCTGCGTCTGCAGCGCCCTGAAGCGGGCAACTTCACCCTACGCCGGGTGGGCGCCCTGACCCAGGCATTGTTCTGCTCCCACGCTTATGCCGCGGCCCATGGTTGCCCGCAGGACGTGGCACAGCTGTGCCAGCACCCGCTGATCGGCTGGAATCAGGACCTGGCCCACCTGCCGCTGGCCCGTTGGCTGGATCAGCTCAGTGGCGGCCAGCCCTTGTGGATGCGCACCGGCAATCTGCAGGCGCAACTCCAGGCGGTGCAGGCAGGGCTGGGGATTGCCGCGTTGCCGGTGTACATCGCCGAATCCCTGGGCTTGCACCGGGTGCTGACGCAGATCCCGGCGCATCGTGGCGAGATCTGGCTGCTGCGCAACCTGGCGACCCTGGGCCATGAGCGCATCGATCGGGTGGTGGAGTTCCTCGACCAGTTGCTGCAGCGCCACGGCCTGCAGCCCGACTGAACCACGCTGCCTAGCTCGCGCCCTGGCGCAGCAGCAGCCAGGCCGCCACGGCCATCAGCATCAGGCCGAACAGGGCGTTTTGCGCCAGCAGCAGCCGCGGGCGTTCACGCAGCAGCAGTTGCAGGCTTGAGCCCAGGCAGGCCCAGAGCAGGTGGCCGCAGAGGTTCAGGGCAATCAGCGCGGCACTCAGCGCCAGCACCGCCAGGCTGCCGGCCTCGCGCCCCGGGCTGAAGGTGGAGAACATCACCAGCAACATCACCAGGCCCTGGACATTGCCCAGTTGCAGCATCACGCCATGGCGAAACTGCAGGGCCACGGCCCGCTCGCCGGGCTTGCGCAGAGGCCGCAGCAACAGCCGCAGGCCGAGCCAGAAAATGTACAGGCTGCCGGCCACCCGCAGGCCCCAGAGCAGCCGCGGCTGGCTGGCCAGGCTGTGGTACAGGCCCAGGCCCACCAGCAGGGCCAGCAGCAGGTAGGTCAGGTCGAGGCCGAGAATGAAGCGCAGCGAGCGGCGCACGCCACTCTGTGCGCCGCAGCTGGCCACCGTCAGGTTGCCCGGGCCGGCGCTCAGCGCCATGGGCAGCATGGTGGACAGCCACAGCGGCCAGTTGATGTCGAGAACAGCTAACACAGGCGACTCCTCGCAGCGGTGCGGATTGCACCGGCGCCAGCTTAAGGCGCTACCTGCGGTGCGGTTAGCGGCACAAATGCAAAGCGGTTTTGCAGCGCCGTGTTCAGGCTTCGGCCCCGTGCTCCAGCGCGCCCTGCAGCCACTGGCAGAAACTGCGGGTCAGCGGGCTGGCTTCGCTGTCGCGGTGCACCAGCCAGGCCCAGGTCGGGCCGCGCACGCTGTGTTCGCACAAGGGGGCCAGCAGGCCCTGGGCCCGAGCTTGCTGGGCCAGCAGTTGGCTGACCAGGGCAATCCCGTGGCCGGCGCAGGCGGCGTCCAGCAGCAGGCCCGGGTCGGAAAAATTCAGCCCGTTGCTGCGCTGGCCGATGTCCGCGCCGCCTTCCACCAGCCAGTGGCTCCAGTCCATTTCCCGCTCGCCATGCAAGGTGGTGCGCAACTCCCGGGGTTGCTCCAGCAGGGATGGGTGGCAGGCCGGGTATAGGCGGTCGCTGTAGAGCTCCAGGTAGCTGCATTCGGCCTGGGCGCTGAGGTCGTCGCGCAGGGTCAGGTCGATGGTCTGGGTGGCCATGTCCGGCGGCTCGAAACTGGTGAACAGCCACAGGTCGACTTCCGGGTGCAGGCGGTTGAATTCCCCCAGGCGCGGCAGCAGCCAGTGGCGGGCAAAGGCCGGGCTGGTGTTGACCACCAGCTGGTTGGGCTTGCGGTACTGCTCCAGGCGACGGATGCCCACCGCCAGCTGTTGCAGCAGCGACTGGGTGGTGCTGCGCAGGTCGTGGCCGGCATCGGTCAGGCTCACGGCGCGACCGCTGCGATAGAACAGCGGCTGTTCGAGGAAGGTCTCCAGGCTGCGGATCTGCTGGCTGATGGCCGACTGGGTGAGGTGCAGCTCTTCGGCGGCCTTGTGGAAACTGCCCAGTCGGGCGGCGGCTTCGAAGCCTCGCAAGGCGTTCAGGGGAGGCCAGTGTTTTAACATGATCGATAAGTTCGGCTAATCAGAAATGGGCTAAATATATCGTTTGTTGGCGGTTTTTCAAAGCCATAGCATGGGTCCTGTTGTACGGCACCTGTTAACGACTGATAACAAAACCTTACTTGAGAGGTTCAAGGCCCATGCACAGCAATGACAATCAAACCCGCGCCTGGCGCATGCCCGCCGAGTGGGCGCCCCACGCCGCGACCTGGATGGTCTGGCCACACAACCAGGGCTTGTGGGAGTCGGTCTGGGGCATGACCCTGGCCCAGGTGCAGGCGGATTTCGCCGGGGTGGCCAATGCCATTGCGCGTTTCGAACCGGTGAAGCTGGTGGTCGACCCTTCGGCCCTGGACAGTGCCCGTGCGCTGTGTGTCGAGGCTGTCGAGCTGATCGTGCAGCCGGTGAACGACAGCTGGTGCCGCGATTCCGGCCCAAGCTTCGTGATTCATCCGCAGCAGGGGCTGGCCGGGGTCAGCTGGCGCTTCAACGCCTGGGGCGGCAAATCAGCCCACGACCTGGACCGCAGCCTGGCCCGGCGCCTGCTCGACGACCTGGGGCTGGCCTGCTTCGGCAGCCCGCTGGCCAATGAAGGCGGGGCCATCCATGTGGACGGCGAGGGCACCCTGATCACCACCGAGTCGGTGCTGCTCAACCCCAACCGCAACCCGGGCCTTGGCAAGGCCGAGATCGAGGACAGCTTCCGCCGCCTGCTGGGCATCGAGAAAACCATCTGGCTGCCAGGAGACCCGGACTACGTCACCGGCGACATGACCGACGGCCATGTCGATGGCGTGTGCGCCTTCGCTCGCCCCGGTGTGCTGCTGGTGGATGCCACCCACGACCAGGGTTCGGTGTATGCCGAAGTGGTGCGCGAGAACCGCCGTGCCCTGGAACTGGCGCGGGATGCCCGTGGGCGCCGCTTCGAGCTGATCGAGCTGTTCGAGGCCACGGCCGCGGTGGATGCCCGGGCCGAAGTGTTCTGCGCGTCCTACACCAACTTCTACATTGCCAATGGCGCGATCATCATGCCGGCCTACGGTATCGAGGCCGATCACCAGGCGGCCGCCGTGCTGGCCCGGGCCTTCCCCGGGCGCGAAGTGGTGCCGGTACGGATCAACGCCCTGGCCCATGGCGGCGGTGGCGTGCACTGCATCACCCAGCAGCAGCCGCAATGGCCCCTGGAGGTGTCGGCATGAGCACCTTGATCATCGCCAGCACCCAGATGCCCTGCACCTGGGACCTACCGGGCAACCTCGACCGGGCCGAGCAACTGGTGCGCCAGGCGGCGGCCCAGGGCGCCCAGGTGATACTGCTGCAGGAGCTGTTCGCCACCCCGTACTTCTGCATCGAGCAGCAGCACAAGCACCTCGACCTGGCCGAGGAATACAGCCGCAGCACCTTGCTCAAGCGTTTTGCCGACCTGGCCCGGGAGCTGGGGGTGGTGCTGCCCCTGAGCTGGTTCGAGCGCGCCGGTAATGCCTTCTTCAACTCCCTGAGCGTGGCCGATGCCGACGGGCGCCTGCTGGGGGTGTACCGCAAGACCCATATTCCCAACGCCGTGGGCTACCAGGAAAAGGAATACTTCAGCCCCGGCGATACCGGTTTCCGGGTCTGGGACACCGCCTTCGGCCGGCTGGGCCTGGGCATCTGCTGGGACCAGTGGTTCCCTGAAACCGCCCGCTGCCTGGCTTTGCAGGGCGCCGAGGTGCTGCTGTTTCCCACCGCCATCGGCTCTGAGCCGGGGGCCTCGGATCTGGATTCCAGGGATCACTGGCAGATGACCATGCGCGGGCATGCCGCGGCCAACTTGCTGCCGCTGGTGGCGGCCAATCGCATCGGTCGCGAAGTGGCCACCAGCGATCCGCAGCTGCACATGGAATTCTACGGTTCGTCGTTTATCTGCGATCACAAAGGCAAGATGCTGGCCGAGGCCGACCGCAGCGGCAGCGGGATTCTGCTGCAGCGCCTGGATCTGGCGGCGATGGCCGAGGACCGACGCACCTGGGGGATTTTCCGCGACCGCCGGCCGGAAATGTACGGGCCTTTGCTGAGCCTCGACGGCCAGCGCATCCACTCACGCTGGAACCCTCGGGAGGCATGATATGCCACGCATAGGCACATATTGGCAGCGGCCCCTCGGCGGGCTGCTGGCCTTGACCCTGATCGCCGGCCAGGCCCAGGCGCAAGAACCGGAAAAGGTCCTGCGGCTGTACAACTGGGCCGACTATTTCGCCGCGGACACCCTGAGTCGTTTCACCGCCGAAACCGGCATCAAGGTGATCTACGACGTGATGGAAGGCAGCGAGGTGCTGGAGGCCAAGCTGATGACCGGCGGCAGCGGCTACGACCTGATCTTCCCCGGCGACACCGTGGCCGAACGGCTGATGCGTGCCGGCAGCCTGCAGAACCTCGACCCGGCCAAGCTGACCGGCCAGGAGGATCTCGAACCCGGTCTCAAGCAGTTGCGCAGCCAGTATCCGCGTGCCAGCCAGGCCACGGTGCCCTACACCTGGGGCACCATCGGCCTGACCTACAACGCGCAGCAGATCGCCCAGCGCCTGCCCGACGCCCCGGTCAACAGCCTCGACCTGCTGTTCAAGCCGGAGCTGGCGGCGCGCTTCGCCGACTGCGGGATCTCGCTTATCGATTCGCCCGACGAAGTGCTGGCCGTGGCCCTTCACTACCTGGGGCGCGAGCCGCGCAGCGCCAAGCCCGAGGACCTGCGCGCCGCCGCCGAGCTGCTGGGGCAGTTGCGGCCCTATATCCGCAAGTTCCAGTCGCAGCCGGTGACCGACCTGGTGAATGGCAACCTGTGCCTGTCCCTGGGCTACAGCGGCGACATGACCCAGGCCCAGCGCACCGCCGATGCCGCCGGCAAGCCAGTGAGCTTCCAGTACCGCATTCCCCGCGAGGGCACCACGGTGTGGATGGACACCATGGCCATCCCCAAGGACGCCCGGCACCCGGAATACGCCTATGCCTTTATCAACTTCGTCACCCGGCCCGAGAACATGGCGGCCATCAGCAACTTCACCGGCTACCCCACGGCCAACGCCAAGGCCCGAGCCAGTGTCGACCCGCAGATGCGCCACAACCCGGATATCTACCCGGATGCCGCCACCTTCGAACGGCTGATACCCGGTCGTGACATTCCCCAGGCCGATATGCGTGCGCGCATGCGGGTCTGGACCCAGTTCAAGACCGCAACGGTCAGCCGTCCCTGAAACCCGGCAGGCAGGCGTGAGCCTTGCCTGCCGCTGTACTACCTTGAGCAAACCCCCAGTGAGAGAAATCCCCATGCCCACCCGACGTCAATTCATCAAGCAGACCTCGCTGCTGGCCGGTGTCACCGCCATCAGTTCCCTGGGCCTGGGCTTCAATAGCCGCAGTGCCCTGGCCAATGAACAGGAGGGCTGGTTCATGCCCGACGAAGGCGAACGCCAACAGCGGGCCTTTATCGCCTTCGGTGCCCAGGATGCGATCTGGGAAGACTTCACTGGCGATGTGCAAGAGGCCCAGGGGCGCATTGCCCGGGCCATCGCCGCCTATCAGCCGCTGACGGTGTTCTGTCGTGAGCACGAGCGCGACCTGGCAGAAGAACTCTGCGGCAGCCGCAACGTCAGCTACGTGATCACCGAGCTGGACGACATCTGGATGCGCGACATCGGCGCCAACTTCGTGACCACTGACCAGGGCCGGCTGGGGGCGGTGGACTTCAACTTTAACGGCTGGGGCAACAAGCAGCGCCACGCCAATGACGCACGCCTGGCGCGGCAGATGGCCACGGCTGCTGGGGCGGTGTACCAGCGCAGCGAGCTGGTGGGCGAGGGTGGCGGTATCGAGGTGGACGGCCACGGCACCGGGATCATGACCGAAAGCAGCTGGATCAACCGCAATCGCAACCCCGACTGGAGCAAGGCCGAGGTCGAGGAAGAACTCAAGGCGCGCCTGGGCCTGCGCAAGATCATCTGGCTGCCGGGAATCAAGGGCCGTGACATCACCGATGCCCACGTCGACTTCTATGCACGCTTCGTCGAGCCCGGAGTGGTGGTGGCCAACCTCGACAACGACCCCGACTCCTACGACCACGCGGTCACCCTCAAGCACCTGGAGATCCTGCGCAAGGCCACCGACGCCGACGGCCGCACACTCAAGGTGCACACCCTGTCGCCGCCGCTGAACCCGCGCAAGAGCCGCTTCAGCCGCGGCAACGATGATTTCGCCGCCGGCTATATCAACTACTTCGTGATCAATGGCGCGGTGATCTCGCCGCAGTTCGGCGACCCGCAGGCCGACCTCAAGGCGCTGAACCTGCTCACCAGCCTCTACCCCGGACGCAAGGTGTTGCAGTTGGATATCGACGCGATCGCCGCCGGTGGCGGCGGCATTCACTGCGTGACCCACCAGTTGCCTGGTTGAGGCGTTGATCACGGCGTGCGTTTACCCGAGCACTGACTAGTCTGTCGAAGGCGTCCGATTTGGCGACGCCCTAGCTCAGGTGAATTCCATGGACAATCAACTGCTGGGCAACTACGTGCTGGATACCGGGCAACCGCAGGACGGGCCTTTCGAAATCGGCCTGGTCATGGCCGGGGCGATTTCCGCCGGGGCCTACGAGGCTGGGGCGCTGGACTACCTGTTCGAGGCGCTGGATGCCTGGGAGGCGGCCAAGGCCCGGGTCAAGGGCAGCGCCGAAGAGAACCAGGTGCCGCAGCACCAGGTGGTGATCAAGGTGGTGGCGGCGGCTTCGGCCGGCAGCATGAGCGCGGCGATCATGGCGGTGGCCGCCCGTCATGATTTCGAGCATGTGGGCAGCGCGGAACTGGGGGTCGAGTGCTATTCGAAACAGCCCCTGAGCCAGCGCACCGCGGCTTTCAACAAAGGCCGGCGCAACCCCTTCTTCAAGGCCTGGGTCCAGGACATCTCCATGGACCAACTGCTGACCACCCGCGACCTGGACGCTAAGGACAGTGTCCTGCGCTCGTTGCTGGACAGTACGGTGTTGCAGAGCATCACCGATGACTGCCTGGCGTTCACCGGCAAGGGCGTGGTCCATCGTTCCTACATGGGCGACCCAACCCGCTATATCTTCACCCTGGCCAACTTGCGCGGAGTCCCTTATTTCCTGCCGTTCAACGCCCAGAACAGCTCTGGGCTAGAAATGTCGATGCACCGCGACTACCGCAGTTTCACCCTCAGTTACAGCCTTGGCGGCGGCGCGCGCGTCTTGCGGGGCGACGATATTGCCCTGGACTGGGGCAATCGGGGCAGCGGGCAATGGCCGCTGTTGGGGCTGACGGCGCTATCCAGTGGGGCCTTTCCCGTGGGGCTGGCCGCGCGACCGATGATTCGGCTAGCCACGGATTACAACTTCCGCTTCGTGGTGCTGCCCGGCACCAACAGCCAGCCGACGCAGGCAGTGAACCTGCAGCACTGCTTGAATATCCTGCCTCCGGGCCTGTTCAAGAGCTTTGTGGTCGACGGCGGCACCATGAACAATGAACCGGTGGATCTGGCCCGCCAGGAGCTGGCGGGGCTGATCGGGCGCAATGAACGTAATGGGGTCGATACCCGGCGGGCGTTGCTGATGATCGACCCCTTTCCCGATCCGCCTACCCAAGTGCCTGGAACCTTGGCCGGGCAGTCGCCCGAGCTGTTCTCGGTGATCGGCGGCCTGCTGGGGGCCTGGAAGAACCAAGCGCGCTTCAAACCCGAGGATCTGGCGTTGGCGGCCGATGAAAAGGTCTACAGCCGCTACCTGATTGCGCCGTCCCGTGGCGGCGGCGATCCGGATAAGCCCAATCTGGCGTGTGGTGCCCTTGGCGGTTTCTCGGGGTTTTTCAGCCAGGATTTCCGCCAGCATGACTACCTGCTGGGGCGGCGCAATGCGCAGAAATTCCTCTCGGATATCTTTACCCTGCCGGTGAGCAATTCCTTGTTCACCTCCCTGGACCCGACGCAGAAAGTTGCTGGGGCCAAATGGGTGCGCAAGGGTGCAGGGGGAGTGCTGGAGCTGCCGATCATTCCCTTGATGGATGAGTTGTTGCCCGGCGAGCTCAGCGGCGGCCTTAGCCAGGGGCGCGCCGAAGCCCTGGGCGACTGGCCTTACGATGTGTTTCGCATCAGCAGCATCGAGCCGGCACTGAAGGCGCGGCTGGACAAGCTGATCAAGCTCGGCGTCGATGGCTCCGGCATGAAATGGTATCAGCGCTGGTACATCAAGTTTGGGGTTGTGATCTCCAGGGGCAGCCTGTACGGCAAGCTCAGCGATTGGCTGGTGGATGGCCTGGCCGAGGGTGGCTTGCTACCCAAGCGTCCGGGTGCGATGAAAAAGCCCCCGCCGCGTGACTGGTTCGCCGAGCCTTGAGCTGAAGTGCCGGGTAAGAGTGGTCTGCCATCACTAGTGAAATTGGCCGGATCGGGCAGTCCGTTGGCGATCTAGACTGGCTCCCATCAACCCTCAGGGGCGGATGCCCGATCTGGATCTTCAACAGGAGTGCGCAATGAGCGAGCAGCAAGCAGCAGTACAGGTACGGCCAATCGAGCCGGGCGATCAACAGCAGTGGTTGCAACTGTGGCTGGGCTATCAGGAGTTCTATGAAGTGAACCTGGATGAGCAGACCAGCCTTTCGACCTTCAGGCGTTTCTTCGACCCGCAGGAGCCGGTGTACTCGGCGGTGGCGGTACAAAATGGCGAGTTGATCGGCTTCGTCAATTCGGTGCTGCACCGTTCCACCTGGACCACGGGCGACTATTGCTACCTGGAGGACCTGTACGTGGCGCCGCAGGTGCGTGGCACTGGCGCCGGCAAACTACTGATCGAGTGGGTGCAGGACTTTGCCCGCCAGCAGCGCTGTGCACGGCTGTACTGGCATACCCATGAAAGCAACAAGCGTGCGCAGAAACTCTACGACTGGGTAGCGGCCAAGTCGGGCTTTATCGAGTACCAGATGCCGCTGTAGGCGCGCCCGACCGAGTCATTGCGGTCATTGGCCCTGGCGGAATACCAGGGCCTTCAAGCCGCACTGCGGATCGGCATCGGGAAATTCCGGCGGGTTCTCCAGGCGTTGTTCGAAGCGCAGCTGCGGCGCCGCCTCGGCCATGCCCTGCAACAGGAACTCCACGCTGAAGGCCGGGTCGTTCATGCAGGCCAGCACGCAGCCATTTTCCGTCAGCAATTCAGGCAGGCGGCGCAATACCCGGGCGTAGTCCTTGCTCAGCACAAAGCTGCCTTTCTGGAACGACGGCGGGTCGATGATCACCAGGTCGTAGGGGCCGCCTTGCTTGACCTTGCCCCAGGACTTGAACAGGTCGTGGCCGAGAAAACCCACCCGGCTGGTGTCGTGGCCGTTGAGCCGGTGGTTGTCGCGACCGCGGCTCAGGGCTGCCCGCGACATGTCCAGGTTGACCACCTTGGCCGCACCGCCGGCCATGGCCGCCACCGAGAAACCGCATGTGTAGGCGAACAGGTTGAGCACCCGCTGGCCCTGGGCATTGGCCCGTACCCAATTGCGCCCGTAGCGCATATCGAGAAACAGCCCGTTGTTCTGCTTGCTGCCCAGGTCCACCTGGTAGCGCAGGCCTTCCTCGGTGATGGTGCAGAACTCCACCGGCGCCCCCAGCAGCCAGTCGCCGCGACTGTCGGGCAGGTAGCGGTGCTGCAGCATCAGGCTGCGGGCGCCGCTGGCGGCCCATTGCGCGGTCGAGCCCAGGTCCACCAGCAGTTGTTCCAGGGCGCTGAGCTGCTCGGGCTCGGGCTCCTTGAACAGCGACACCAGCAGCACCCCCTGCAACCAGTCCACGGTCAGTTGTTCCAGCCCCGGCCAGCAGCGGCCACGGCCATGGAACAGGCGTCGGGTTTCGGCGGGCACGTCGGCCAGGGCGGTGAGCAGGTGCTGGTTGAGGGTGGCGAGGGCGAGAGGTGTCATCAGCGGGGCCGGTCATTTTTCGGGGGCGGCATTTAACCACGGGCAGGCCCATGCAGATAGCCATGGCCGTCGACGCGGATTGGCTGTGTCGCGGTATCGCCCAGGCGCGACTGGCGAAGCGGAATCTGCATCCGCCAACCGCGGGCTTTGCCCCGGCGTTCACTCGACGTACCGCGGCCGGCCCATGCTGTGCCAGGTCGCCAGTCGCTGGCTTGTTACAGAATGGCGTTGGCCCATTTCTGGGTACCGGCCAGGCGGCGCTTGACGCTGTCGATCCGCCATTGCCCGGCGATCCGCTTGAGCAGGAAACGATGCTCGTAGCACAACGCCCGAGCGGCCGGGTCGCGGATCAGCACTTCGGCCTGGGCGGGCTTGAGCTGTGCGCAGGCCAACAGTTCATCGGCTGGCGAATAGGTGCTGGGATAACCGTAGGACGCCCGGGCATAGGCCCGTGGGCGCTGGGTACAGAAACGTTCGATAAGCTGTTGCGGTTCGGCCCAGAAACCGGCGTCGAGCGCCTCGTGGCCCAAGCTATTGCCCCGTTGTTCCCAGGCCGCCAGGGCCAGGGTATAGGCGCGTACCTGGGCCACCGGGTCGGCATCGCTGGCCTCGTCGGCAAGGGGTTCGGGCCAGGGCAGTACGGCGGGCTCGACGCTCGCGGGCGGGGCCTGGCTACCGGCTTGCTGCAACAGTTGCATGACGGCCGCATGGGCCTTCTCCTCGGCCAGGGACCAGGCATTGCGCTGCTGGAAATCCAGCCGATGCGGGTCGGCCCCGGCCGCCAGCAGCAGGCTGACCATGGGCCCATGGCCGGCCTGGGCCGCGGTCATCAGTGCGGTGCGTTGCAGTTCGGGGGAAGCCGGGTCGAGTTCGGCGCCGTGTTCGAGCAGCAGTCGGGCCATGGTCAGGTCGCCGTTGTAGGCGGCCCAGGTCAGGGCGTTGTAGCCCAGTGCCGTGCAGCGCTGGTGAATATTGGCGCCGCGCTCCAGCAGCAGGCTGACGGCCGCGGGATGACCGGCGATGGTGGCTGCCAGCAGGGCGCTGCGGCCGGTGCCCTTGTGTTGCCATTCCAGGTTGGCGCCGGCGTCCAGCAGACGCTCCAGGGCGGCGAGATCACCGCGGGCAGCGGCTTTTTCCAGTAGGTGGGACACGATCGGGAATCCATTCGGAGGGGCGGAAAACGGCGCCATGGTAGCGCTCCAGAACGGCCTGGCGCCATGCGCGGGCAAAATCGACGCGGCCATTCCAGGCATTACCGCTGGCAGGCGCTGCCCAGGCCTTGGTCAACCACCCGGCGCTGGCTTTTGCCGCTTGAGGCGCGCCGCGGCCCGGGGTAGTGTCTGCCAACCTTGCGCCGCGCACCTGCTGCTGGCGCGATGATCGCCCCTCGTCCTGTTCCGGAGCTGAAGATGTTCAAGGCCATTCTGATCGACCAAGACCCCGCAGCTTATCGTGCCCAACTGACCGAGCTGGAAGAAGCGCAACTGCCTGAGGGCGATGTCAGCATCCGGGTGGCCTACAGCACCCTGAACTACAAGGACGCCCTGGCGATCACCGGCAAGAGCCCGGTGGTGCGGCAGTTTCCCATGGTGCCCGGGATCGATCTGGCGGGCACTGTCGAGGCCAGCAGTCACCCGCGCTTTCGGGCCGGCGAGCAGGTGCTGCTCAATGGCTGGGGCGTGGGCGAAAGCCATTGGGGCGGGCTGGTGCAGAAGGCCCGGGTGCAGGGCGACTGGCTGATTCACTTGCCCGAGGCATTCAAGCCGCGCCAGGCCATGGCCATTGGCACCGCCGGCTACACCGCCATGCTGTGCCTGATCGCCCTGGAGCGTAACGGCTTGAGCCCCGAACGCGGCGAGGTGCTGGTCACCGGCGCCAGCGGCGGTGTCGGCAGCTTCGCCATCAGCCTGTTGGCGCGCCAGGGCTATTCGGTGATCGCCGCCACCGGGCGGCCGGAGGAGGCCGACTACCTCAAGGGCCTGGGGGCCTCGCGGATCATCGAGCGTGCCGAGCTGTCGCAGCCGGGGCGGCCCCTGGCCAAGGAACGCTGGGCCGCGGCGATCGACTCGGTGGGCAGCCATACCCTGGCCAATGCCTGTGCCGGCACCGCCGCCGATGGCCTGGTGGCCGCCTGCGGGCTGGCCCAGGGCATGGATTTCCCGGCCTCGGTGGCGCCCTTTATCCTGCGCGGGGTCAGCCTGTTGGGGATCAACAGCGTGACCCGCCCGTACCACGAGCGGGTGCATGCCTGGGAGCGCCTGGCGGCCGAAGTCGACCTCGGCCACCTGCAGCAGATCACCCGCGAGGTGACCCTGGGCGAAGCCATAGGCGTGGCCCATGACCTGCTCGAGGGCAAGGTGCGCGGGCGCGTGGTGGTGGATGTCAACCGTTGAGATAAACCCTGTGGGTTGCCCGCGCCCCGTATTCGGGGCGTGACGGCCGAACCGCCGAGCCTGATCACGGCGGTCGCCACAGTCTTGGGGCCGATTGCGCTCCTGCGTCCTTGAACCGAGGTTGCCCGTTCCCATGTCGATTCCCGCCCAGCGTCCGCTCTGGCAGCTGTACCTGATCTTTCTGCTGCCCATGGTGCTGTCGAATTTCCTGCAGTCGTTTTCCGGCACCCTGAATGGCATCTACATCGGCCAGATGCTGGGCACCCAGGCCTTGGCGGCGGTGTCGGGAATGTTCCCTATCGTGTTCTTCTTTATCGCCCTGGTGATCGGCCTGGGGGCCGGTGCTTCGGTGCTGATCGGCCAGGCCTGGGGCGCCCGGGAGCTGGGCACGGTCAAGGCGGTGGCTGGCAGTACGCTGTTGCTTGGGGCCCTGATCGGCCTGCTCGGGGCGCTGCTGGGCATGCTCTTTGCCCGGCCGGCCCTGCAGGGCCTGGGCACGCCCGTGGACGTGCTGGATGACGCCGTGGGTTATGCCCGGGTGATGATGCTGATCATGCCGCTGCTGCTGGTGTTCGTGCTGTTCACCCAGTTGCTGCGGGGCGTTAGCGACACCTTGTCGCCGCTGCTGGCGCTGAGCGTCTCGACCCTGGTGGGCCTGCTGCTGACCCCGGCGCTGATTCGCGGCTGGCTCGGCCTGCCGCCCATGGGCATCCAGAGTGCGGCCTACGCCGGGCTGGCGAGCAATGTGATTGCCATGAGCTTTCTGGTCTGGCGCCTGCGCGGCCGGGAACACCCGCTGGCGCCCGATCGGACCTTGCTCGCGGCACTCAGGCTGGACCGGGCGATCCTCGCCAAGGTGCTGCGCATCGGCCTGCCCACCGGGGTGCAGATGGTGGTGATCTCGCTGTCGGAACTGGTGATCCTGGCCCTGGTCAACCGCCACGGCTCCCAGGCCACGGCGGCCTACGGCGCGGTGACCCAGATCGTCAACTATGTGCAGTTCCCGGCGCTGTCGATTGCCATCACCGCGTCGATCCTCGGCGCCCAGGCCATCGGCGCCGGCCGCCTGGAGCGGTTGTCGCCGATCCTGCGCACCGGCCTGTTGATCAACCTGTGCCTGACCGGGGCCCTGGTGCTGCTCGGCTACCTGATTTCCCACTGGCTGCTGGGCCTGTTCATCATCGACCCGACGGCCCTGCAACAGGCCACCCACCTGCTGCACATCATGCTCTGGAGCCTGCTGGTGTTTGGCTTCCAGGCGGTGGTGGGCGGCATCATGCGCGCCAGCGGCACGGTGCTGATGCCGGTGGCGATTTCGATCTTCTGCATCATTGGCGTGCAGGTGCCGGCGGCTTATGCGCTGGATGCGCACTTCGGCCTGCAAGGGGTGTGGATGGCCTTCCCGGTGGCCTACCTGAGCATGCTGCTGTTGCAAGTCGGTTATTTCAAACTGGTGTGGCGCCACCAGCCGATCCAGCGCCTGATCTGAGAGGTGCAGGTTCTGGCTGCTGTTGGATGATGGCGCGCTGTGGGGTACAGCACAGTGGCGGGCTTAGCACAGGGCGATACACCGCGCTGAGCGGCAGGCTATGTTCAACTTGCCGCAGGGTCGCGGCAAGTTGACCGGGGCGCTTTACAATCGGAATGACAGGGCCGAAAACACCATCCCGCCACTTCCCGCCCAGCCCATGCAGAACTGATCTTTTTCAGCGTCACCGCGACTCATGGCATCGAAGATTCCATAAGGTATCGAGGCGGTGATGATATTGCCCGTCTTGTGTCCGACGTGATGCAACTTGTGATCGATGCCAATCAGCTCGCCAATGTGTTCCCACATTTTGGGTGAACCGGTATGAATGAATACTTTATGAATGTCCGCGCCGCTGACCTTATGCATGTTGAACACTTTAATGGCTTCATTGCGGCCATCTTCATGCAGGGCGGCAGCGTAGGAGTTGAATTGATATTGCCCGCCCGTGGGTGAAATGCGAGGGGTATCTTCCTCGTTGCAAAACAGCTTCCAGTCCGGCAGGGAAATGGTCGACAAATCGCTTAGATCAGGTCGGTTGATGTAAGAGAACTTGAAGTTTCCAGGTGCCTCATTGCTGAGGATGGTGACCGTTACTGCTTCGCCAATAGTAAAACTTGGGAACTTGTAGGCCAGTTCCGATGGCGACTGCAAGGAGAAGTTCTTGGGCATCACGGGCCCGCCGTCAGACATGCCGAACTCCATGTTGACGATGGCCGCGTAGCGTATTTCACCGGCTTCCATCTTGCTGTTGATCACGTCCATGGCGGTCACCCAGCCATTACAGGCATCGACCACGTCGAAGTTCCTGCAGTTCAGGCCCAGGGCCTTTGCGATGAAGGTACTGTTGGCGGGTTCAATGAAGCCCCGGGTAACGTTGGGGTAAATCAACAGGTCCAGGTCTGCCTTGTTGATATTGGCCTGGGCCAACGCTGAGTCAAAGGCGGTGGCCATCAACTCCATGGGTTTTTCTCCGGCCGCTGACCAGTGCCGGGTTTCGATGCCACTCTTGTCGAGCAGTTTGCCTATGGTCTTCAGTGTTTTGGGCAAGTCATCCTGAAAGGTACTTTTCGAGTGTTCTTCAACCAGGTCTAGTACATCCTGGTTGGTAACGATTCGCGAAGGAAGAATTCCTGAAAGTCCTACAATTTTCATACAACATCCTTGTTTGAAATGCTCATCCGTGTGGATGGCGGTGTAAGGGTAAAACACTCATTGGTTATTTGCTAAGAGCGGGTCTTTTCGTTGGGGGTCGGTTTTTCCAACTAGTGATAGGTCTTCCTCAGTTGCGGCAAGTGATGGAAGCACCTATTTCTAGCACAGGAAATTAGGAGTGCAAGGGCGTTGCTGAAATTTATATTTCAGAGTTTAAAGTTGCGTGTTAGTGCGTTTGTTAGTTAAGTAAATAAAAATAAAATGCCTGATCCTGTAGTTTCAGATGAACGGGGTTCATGACGTGCATCAATGATTATTCAATGGGCTTGCTGGTCTAAAAGTGTGTGTCGAACATTGCGCCATGGCTCCGATACTTTCTTCAGCTTGGCAAGTTGGCCCTGAGCGCCCAGGGCATAGGGCTTGGCCTGGCAACAGCGCGCTCGGCCGTGCATCGCAGAACCTCACTGGAGCTGTCGGCGCGGGGCTCGGGCTGGTGATATTTCTTCGACGGCTGTCCACGAATCATGGGCCAGCTGCTATGCGCCGTCGTGGGGTGGATGGGGGCGACTATTCCCGACGCCAGCCTCGAAGCACGATGTACAGCAGCGGTCCGATGGAGACGAAAACCGCCGTCAGCAGCAGGTAAGGCAGCACCGAAAGTGCCGAGCGCCCCCGGCGGCGGGCATCGTCGAGCATCCAGGCCGAGGCCAGCAGCGCCATCAGGTACAGGTCGATCACCACTTGCGCGGTGTCGGGCCGCGACAGCAGTTGCAGGCCGAATTGCAGCAGCGACTGTTCGGCCTGGAGCAGGGTGAACAAGGTGTAGGCGCTGAACGCCAGCAGGGTCAGCAGGGTGAGGCAGAACCAGGCAAGGCGGGGACGGCGCATGGCGGTTTCCTTGATGGTGAAGGGCATCAGTGGCGGGTGCCGGGGCGCTGCCCCAGGTCCAGCAGCAAAAACAGCAGGCCCGCGGCGGCGCAGGCGAAGATCAATGTCTGCGACAGCAACGAGTCGAACAGGTACAGCGGTTGCTGGCGCAGGTTGAAGTGCAGCCCGGCATGCACCACGGCAAATCCCGCCAACAGCCGCTGGCTGCTGTGCCGCACGGCGTCGCGCGGGTGGCTGCAGAGCCAGAGCAGCAGCGCGCACAGCGGTACATGCAGGGCGATGAACAGGTCGCGGCCCAGTGCGGGGTCGAGGGCGCGCAGCCCATACAGCAGGCGCCATTCGGCTTGCACCACGGCGTCCAGTTCATGCCCGGCGAACAACGCCAGGCAGAGCATCCATACAGCTGGTTTCACGGCGAAACTCCTTGAACAACGTTGAGCCAACAGGCTAAGTGGCAGGCCCGTGGCCGCTCAATGACCTGGCAGGTCATAGACAGGCCCGTGGCAGATACGCTTTGCTGCGCCCCGTGCGACCCCCACTTGCAAGGAATGACGTTCATGAGCCAGGCCGATCCGGCGCTACAACCCAGCAGTGCAAGGTGCATCCGTAAGGCCGGCCCCGGGGACCTGGTGGCCATGCTCGAGTGCGACAGCTATGCCCAGGCTCATGCCGAGCGCGAGCAGGAAGTGCGCATCGCGCTGGAGCAGGGCCAGGGTTGGGTTGAAATGTGCAACGAGCAGGTGACCGGTTACTTGCTGCTCAGGCATGACTTCTTCGGCCAGGGCTTTGTGTCCCTGGTGGTGGTGGCGCCCGGGCAGCAGCGGCAAGGTGTGGCACTGCGCTTGCTGGGTGCTGCGCAGCAAGCGTGCCGCACGGCCAGGCTGTTCACCTCCACCAACCGTTCCAACCAGGCGGCCCAACGGCTGTTCGCCAAGGCCGGTTTTCAGCCCAGCGGGGTGATCGAGAACCTGGACGAAGGCGACCCGGAACTGATCTTCTGCAAGGCTGTTGGTTGATCCCCACGCCACTCGCCGCCCCGTGCCAAGGATAACCCTCTCTATGTTCGAAGCCCTTGCCGCTGCGCCGCCACAGGACTTGTCGGTGGGCGCGCAGTTGCGTGAGTTGCGCCGCCAGGCGCGCCTGAGCCAGCTCGACCTGGCCTTGCAGGCCGGTATTTCGCAGCGCCACCTGAGCTGTGTCGAAACCGGGCGCGCCCAGCCCAGTCCGAGCTTGCTGCACAGCCTGCTGACCACCCTGGATACGCCGCTGGAGTTGCGCAACCGGGTATTTCTCGCCGCCGGTTATGCGCCGCGCTACGCCGCCTTGCCCCTGGATGCCGCGGAGCTGGCACCTGTGCGCACGGCATTGCAGCACTTGCTGCAGGCCAACAATCCGGCACCGGCCATTGTTATCGACAGTAGCTGGCAGGTGCTGGCGGCCAATAGCGCCACCGGCGCACTGTTCCAGCTTCTGGGGTTGCCGCTTGAGGCTATCGACCAGGGCTTCAACCTGTTGGCGAGCCTGCTGGCCCCCGGCGGTTTCGGCGACTGCCTGATCAACGCCGAGGAGATCCGCCAGGTGGCCTGGCAGCGGGCCCTGCGTGAAGCCGCCCATGACCCGGGGCTGGCAGCGTTGCTGGCTCGGCTGCCATGCCCTGGGGAGTCGCCGACGCCCCCGAGCCTGGCCACGCCCTTGCTGCTGACCCGGGTCCGCACGGCTGGCGGTGAGCTGCGCTTTCTATCCACCTTCACCACCTTCGGCATGCCCCAGGACATCACCGTGGCTTCGCTGCGCATCGAGCACCTGATACCGGCCGACCCGGAGACCTGGCAGGCCCTGACCCAGGCCTGCGCCAGCCTGGCTGCAAGCGACCCGGGCTAGATCGCCAGGGGCCGGGCTGCCTGAATGGAGCCCGGGTGCGACGTCGGCAGCGCGCCTGCCAGCACCATGCGCGTCAGGGTGTTGGCCACTGCCTGGAAGTCGGCGGCCTGGGCCGCCTGGCCGTTGAGCAGGGCGATCTGCCAGCCGAGGGTGGGGTAGGTCTGGGTGGCCGCGCCGATAAACAACAGCAGGTGCCCGGGGTCGACCGCGGCGATCAGGCCTCGCTCGGCCCAACTGCGCAGGCAGGCGACTTCACTGCGGTTCTGCTCCTCTAGGCTGGCGCGCCACGTGGCCGGCAGTTGCTGCGCGCCGTGCAGCAGCTCGCTGCAGAGAATCTTCGAGCGCAACGGGAAGCCCTGGACTATCTGCATCCGGGCTTGGATATAGGCCTTGAGCGCCAGGGCTGGGTCGGCGTCCTGATGCAGCAGCAGGGAGGCCTGGCGCAAGGGTTCCAGCAGCGGCTGCAAGACCTCGGCGTAGAGATTTTCCTTGGTGTGGAAGTAGTAGTAGAGGTTGGCCTTGGGCACCCCGGCACGCAGGGCGATATCCAGGGTCTGGCAGGCACTGAAGCCGCGGGCGGCGAATTCGTCCCGGGCCGCGTCGAGAATCAGCTGTCGATGGCGCACCCGTGAGCGACGTTCGCGGGTGGCCGGGGCGGGCGCTGAGGTCTGTACCGGGGCCATCGCCAGGGCTGGCAGGGGCAGGGCGGCGCTGCTGGGTAAGGGGTGGTGCATGAAGGGCATCCCGTGGATCGAATTCGCAATATACAAAAGTATATAGCGAAAGCCCTGGCCGAGCTGCTGCCGTCTGGCGTTGCGGTGGTTGAAAGGGGGGGACGCTGCCGCAACCCGGGGTGGCGGCAGCCAGGGGCATCAGTTGCGGCGGCGATGCCAGCGGCGGATCAGCCAGCCATAGACCGACAGGTTGATCAGCAGCACCAGGCTGCCCAGCCACAGCTGGATGCCCGGGGTCAGGCCGGCGGGGTAGATCAGCGGGATCAGGTAGTGCTCGATAAAGCCGGCGCCGTAGCCGTCCTGGCCGGCGGCATGGCGCAACAGGTTCTCCCAGCGGGTCAGCGGGCATTCCAGGTGCAGCACTTCCACTGCCACGCCCCAGGCCGCCGCGGGCAGGTGCAGCAGCATCAGCCTGGGGTAACGCAGCACCAGCAGGCCGCCCAGCAGCACGAAGAGGATAAAGGACAGGTGAAACAGCACCAGGCTGTCGGCGGCAATGCGGTAGAGCATGGGGGTTCCTTGTGGGCAGAGGCAGGTCCGTGGCGCGAGCGCCGCGGGCAATATACCGAGGCCGCAACCTTTGTGCGTGGCAATTCTGCGGCCTGGCCAACAGCCTCAGGCTAGAGGTGTCGCCCTACCTATACTGAGAACGGGCCAGGGCGGATTGACGAACCTGGCCGGCTTGCCGGGAGGGACTTGCCTTGTGCTCGGTGCTGCTGCGTTCTGCTCGCTCGGGGCTGTGCTACCTCAGCTTGGGGCTGATGCTGCTGGTGCTCGCCGGTTGCGCCGGGCGCAGGGTTGAACAGCCGGCGCCGGTTCCAGTCGCAGCGGCCACCTGGCGCCAACTGGATAACGAACTGCTGGTGGCCTCACGTTCCGCCACGGACCAGGCCGAAGTCTATGCCCGGGGCTCCATGGAGCATTGGCGCGAGCGTATCTATCAGCAGACCGACGAGAATTTCATCCCCTGGTTCAGTGGCTACTGGACCCAGGAATGGCTGTCGCTCAAGGTCGGCTGGTATGCCCTCAACAATGGTGGCGACGACACCCAGGCTTCACGGCACCTGGCCGGCTACCTGCAGCAGCAGTACCAGCAGCGGGTGCTGGCGCCGGTGGCGCTGGAGATCGATGCCGATGGCATCACCGGCGAGGCCATGGAGTTCTATGTGCAGTTGCTGCGCCAGCAGGTCGCACTCAGTAGCGCACGCTATCGATTGCCCGCACCGCAACTGGATCAGCACCTGGCCCAGGTGCTCGCCATCGACCTGGGGCCGGGAGCCGAGCAGCGCGCCTCGCTGCAGCAGTTGTTGCAGGTCGAGCCGGTGGCCCGCCTGCCGGCCTATGCGCCGCTGTTGCAACGGATTCACGCCGAGCCGGCGGCTGCCGCGGCGCAAGGAGTCGCCCAGGTGGCCCAGGTTACCAGTGACAAGCTCCAGGCCCAGTTCGCCAGCCGCGGGGTGGCCGGCGCTGTGGCGGCGGCGGTGGGTCGGGTGGCCGGGGCACTGCTTTCGGTGGGCGTGGCGGGGGTGCGGGCGCTGGTGCAGAGCAACGACCGCGAGACCTTGCAGGCCCAGACCCGACGCGACCTGGGCACGGCCTTCGACCAGGCCTGGCGCAAGCAGCTGGATGACCCCGAGCACGGGGTGATGGCCGGGGTCTACTACCTGGCCCGACAGATCGAGGCGCAGTTGCAGGAGCCATTGCCGCTGGTGGAGCAGGGGGGCGGCACGGGCTGGGATCCCTGAGCGGGCGCTGGCTCATCAGCCTGCGACAGACTAGGGAGCATTGCTGTGGATCGGGGCGTCGGTCGGTCGAACGGGAGCAAGCTCCCTCGCCACCCAAGCATAAAAAACGCCGCGTTCCCGATCAGGGAAGGCGGCGTCTGGTACTGTGCAGGAGGCTTAGCTGACCACCCGATAGCAGGGCACATAGGCCGCGCCGCCGGGCAGTTTCATCCGGTGCTGGGCGACGAAGGCTTTGAGCAACTGGTCCAGGGGCTGCATGATCGCCGGGTCGCCGTGGATGCTGTACGGGCCCTTCTGCTCGATCAGGCGGATGCCCTGGTCCTTGACGTTGCCGGCGACTATGCCGGAGAACGCGCGACGCAGGTTGGCCGCCAGTTCATGGGGCGCCAGGGCATGGTTCAGTTGCAGGTTGGCCATGTTTTCGTGGGTCGGGTCGAAGGGCCGTTGCAGGCTTTCGTCGATTTTCAGCAGCCAGTTGAAGTGGAAGGCATCGTTGCGCTCGCGGCGGAACTGCTTGACGGTCTTCAGGCCTTCGGTCATTTGCCGGGCCACCTCGGCCGGGTTGTCGATGATCACCTGGTAGTGCTGCTGTGCGGCCTCGCCCAGGGTCGCCAGGACAAAGGCGTTGAGCTGCTCCAGGTAGGGCGCCGCGCTCTTGGGCCCGGTGAGGATCACCGGGAAGGGCAGGTCGCGGTTGTCCGGGTGCATGAGGATGCCCAGCAGGTAGAGGAACTCCTCGGCGGTGCCGGCGCCACCCGGGAAGATGATGATGCCGTGGCCGACGCGGACGAAGGCCTCCAGGCGCTTCTCGATGTCCGGCAGGATCACCAGCTCGTTGACGATGGGGTTCGGCGCCTCGGCGGCGATGATCCCCGGCTCGGTCAGGCCCAGGTAGCGGCCACCGGTCATGCGCTGCTTGGCATGGGCGATGGTGGCGCCCTTCATCGGCCCCTTCATCACGCCCGGGCCGCAGCCGGTGCAGATGTCCAGCTTGCGCAGGCCCAGCTCGTGGCCGACCTTCTTGGTGTACTTGTATTCCTCGGTGTTGATCGAGTGGCCGCCCCAGCACACCACCATCTTCGGCTCCACGCCTGGGCGCAGGGTGCGGGCATTGCGCAGCAGGTGGAAGACGTAGTCGGTGAGGCCCTGGGAGCTGTCCAGGTCGATGCGCTGGCTGCCCAGCTCGTTCTCGGTGTAGACGATGTCGCGCAGGGCGCTGAACAGCATCTCGCGGGTGCTGGCGATCATCTCGCCGTCGACGAAGGCATCGGCCGGGGCGTTCAGCAGTTCCAGGCGCACGCCGCGGTCCTGCTGGTGGATGCGCACTTCGAAGTCGTGATAGGCGTCGAGGATGGTCTTGGCGTTGTCGACATGGGCGCCGGTATTGAGGATGGCCAGGGCGCACTGGCGGAACAGGGTATAGATGCTGCCGGAGCCGGCGGCGCTCAGTTGTTGCACTTCACGTTGCGAGAGGGTCTCCAGGCTGCCTTTCGGGCTGACCGAAGCATTGATCACTTGTCTTTGCGGCATTCATCCATTTCCTGAAAGCGGCGCCACTGCAGCACGGGCCGGCAGTGGCGGAAAAACAGCGGGGCAGTGAACAGCGCCACCGATTCGGGGCTTGGTTTCCAGCGCCAGGGCGAGAAAGCAAAGGTCGTTGCGCGGTTATTCGCTGTCTGAATCTACCTTATGCCAGAGCGCTGTGGCGGGAAAAATGACGATTTGTCCTGGTCGCGGCGATTTTTTTCTTGGGTGCTCAGCATTGGCTGGGGCGCTGCGGGTCATTGACCGGCGACACCCCGGCTGCCGCCAGGCGTTCCACCAGGGCCGGGTAGCCGTGACTCTGGCCCCAGGCGTGTTCAGCCGGGGTCAGGCCGAGAATCTGCAGGAACTCGAAGCGCCCGGACAGCAGCTGCAGGGTGCCGCCGAAGTTCGGCGCGGGCATGAACAGCAAGGCTTGCAGCGTGCTGTCGGCACCGTCGATGGGCTCGCGGGTGCGCATCCGGTCCCAGGCTTGCAGCGGCTCCTGCTCGCCATAGCGCCCGGCAGCCAGTAGCAATTGGTAGCCACAGAAGTTGCGCAGCAGGCGCAGGGCCCAGGGCGACTGTTCACGGGTTTCCAGCAGCAGCTCCTGGCCCAGCCCGGACCAGCCGTCCGGCTCGGGCTGCTCATCCTCCCAGGCATTGGACAGCCCTGAGGTCACGTACAGCCAGCTATTGCGCCCGGCGTTGGGCGCGACTTCGAAAACCCCGTGGGTCAGCCAGCGCGGGTCGACCTCGGCCTGGCCGAATACCTCGCTGAAAATGCTCATGTCCAGGGGGTAGATGCCAGGGCCGAGATCGCCGAACAGCTCTCGGTAGAGCTGCTCCTCGCGTTGTTCCCAGGCAGCTTCGAGCCATGAGCAGGTGGGGATGTCGGTCATCTGAAGGCTTCCTTGATCAAGATCGGCGGCTCGGCTTGAACCGTTGCGGCGTCAGGCAAAGGCCTGGCGCAGAAGTTCCGGCAGGCGCTGCCCGGCGGGGCCGGTGAGCTGGTATTCCGCGGGTGCCAGGCAAGCCTGGGGCTGGGGGTTGATATGCAGCACCGCGGCGCCTTGCTCCAGGGCCAGTTGGGGGATCTGCGCCGCCGGCTGCACCAGCCCCGAAGTGCCGATGGAGAGCAGCAGGTCGCATTCGCCGGCGGCCTTGAAGGCCTGCTTGAGGATCGCCTGCGGCAGGGCTTCGCCGAACCACACCACGCCGGGACGGATCTTGCCATTGCAGCCGCCGCAGCGCGGGGGCTCCAGGCGTGCGCCCTGTTGCGGCATCTGCACATCAGGCAGCGCGCCCTTATAGGGGCGATTGCAGGCAAAGCACTTGGGCTGGTGCAGGCTGCCGTGCAGGTGCAGCACGTCAAGGCTGCCGGCCCGCTCATGCAGGTCGTCGACGTTCTGGGTGATCAGGGTCAGGCGCGGCAGGCGCCGGGCCAGTTCGGCGATGGCCAGGTGGGCCGGGTTGGGCTGGGCCTTGCGCACCTGCAGGCGCCGCCATTCATACCAGCCCCAGACCAGCGTCGGGTCGTCGCGAAAGGCTTGCGGGGTGGCCAGGCGCGCCGGGTCGAAGTGTTCCCAGAGGCCGCTGAGGGCGTCGCGAAAGGTCGGGATGCCACTTTCCGCCGAGACGCCGGCGCCGGTGAACACCACCAAGTGCCGGGCCCGAGCCAGGCGTTGCGGATCAAATTCCATGGCGGATTCTCGACTGCAGGGCTTGTGCGCTGAAATCGGCCCAGGGTTGAGGCGTTGCGCCTCACCCCGGCCAATTGCCGGTGCTACTCCTTGACGCTCATGAATTCCCTGGCCCAGACAATGTAGTCCTCGGGCTGGGTGTAGGTGTGGGCCAGCTCGGTGGCGCTCAGGTCCGAGGCCTGGGTGAAGATCTGCCGCTGTTCCCGCAGGCAGTCGTAGGTGGCCTTGATCGCCGCGAAATAGGCGGCATGGCCGTCCACCGCGATCTTCACTCCCAGCTCGGCCAGGCGAGCATCGTCGCGCAGGGCCGGGTTGCCGTAGGTCACCAGCATCAGCGGCACCGTGAGGTGCTCGGAGATCTGCTCCAACTGCTGAAAATCACGGATGCCGACCATGCAGATGGCATCGGCGCCGGCCCGTTCATATTGCTGGGTGCGGCTGATGATTTCCTGCACCGGGAGGATCCCGGCGTTGGTCCGGGCGATGATCGCCAGCTCCGGGTCGACCCGGGCTTCGAGGGCGGCGCGGATCTTGCCGACGCCTTCGGCGACGCTGATCAGGTCGGTGGATTTACGCCCGAACTGCGCGGGCAGCAGGGTGTCTTCGATGGTCAGGGCGGCGATGCCGGCCCGCTCCAGTTCCACCACGGTGCGCATCACGTTGAGGGCATTGCCGTAGCCGTGGTCGGCGTCGGCGATCACCGGCAACTGGGCCACGCGGCCAATGCGGGTGGCCTGCTCGGCAAATTCGCTGAGGGTGATCAGGGCGAAGTCGGGGGCCGCCAGCACCTGCAGCGAGGCCACGGAACCACCGAGGATGCCCACTTCAAAACCCAGGTCGGCGGCAATCCGGGCAGACATCGGGTCGAACACCGATGCAGTGTGGTAGCAGGAGTTGGAAGCGATCAGTTCACGGAAACCGCGGCGCAAATCTTGATGGGAAAGCCTGGACATAACAGCTCCGAGATAGGATCGACAGATCGACCTTGGGGTCGAGTCAAATTTTGCAATCAGTTCCCTTGGCGAGCCGATGATTGAAGGGCTCACAGCGAAACGTTTATTGGGCAGTGGAAGGTGCAGCAAAGGGGAGAAGCAAGGCGTCTGTATCCCGCTCGGCCAGATGGACCGGCAGGTTTATTATGCGAGGCCGACATAGCAGGGCGAGGCTATCACGGGCAAAGGCCCTAGTTGATGAGGATTTTGCATAGCATTATGCCGAAGCGGCATTGGCATTTTTTGTCGGACGAAAGTTTTCGGGCCTTGCCGGGCTTGTCGCTGCCGGCCAAATCATGGAAGCTGCCGCGCCTCGAATGGCGGCTTTCGGGTCGCGCAATGGCTTTGTTCAAGGATGCAGGCAATGACGCTCAGGGTGTTGGTGGTCGGTGGTTATGGCAATTTCGGCAGCATCGTCTGCCGCTATCTGAGCCGAATGCCCGGGGTGCAATTGCTGATTTCCGGCCGCGACCCGCACAAGCTGGCGGCCAAGGTTGCGGCCTTGCAAGCCGAGGGCGCGGAGCACTGCCAGGGCTGGTGCGGCGATGCCCTGGGGGCGCACTGGGTGCCGGCGCTCAAGAACCTCGGGGTGCACTGGGTGGTGCATACCGGCGGGCCCTTCCAGGGGCAGTCCTATGCCGTGGCCCGGGGTTGCATCGAGGCTGGGGTCAACTACTGCGACCTGGCCGACTGCCGGCAGTTCGTGCGCGGCATCGGCACCCTGGATGAGGCCGCCCGGGCCGCCGGGGTGACGCTGCTCAGCGGTTGCAGTTCAGTGCCGACCTTGTCGGCGGCGATCATCGACGAACACCGTGAACGCTTTTCCCGGATCGAGCGCATCGAACACGGTATTTCCTCGTCGGCGAAGATGCCCGGCCTCTCCACCATCCAGGGGGTGCTGGCCTATGCCGGCAAACCCATCCTGCAACTCAAGGACGGCCAGCCGCACCCGGTGATCGGCTGGCAGGGCCTGACCCTGCGCAAGCTGCCCCGGCTGGGCACGCGGCTGGTGGCCAATGTCGATGTGCCGGACCTGGACCTGTTCGCCGAGCGCTACGGCGCCCACACCCTGAGCTTCAAGGCCGGTGCCGGGCTCAAGCTCGCCGGCCTGGCCAATGCCTTGCTGGCCCAGGCGGTGAAGCTGGGGCTGGTGCGCGACCCGGCGCCCTGGGCGGCACGCCTGCATCGCTGCGGCACCTGGTTCGAAGGCTTTGGCGATGGCCTCAGCGCCATGTATGTGGATGTGCATGGCCTGGGCCTGGACGGCCAGCCGCTGTCGATGAGCGCGCAACTCACCGCCACCCACGACCACGGCCCGGAGATCCCCAGCTGTGCGGCGGTGGCGCTGGTGCGCAAGCTGCTCGACGGCTATGTGCCGGCCCCGGGGGCGCGCTCCAGTGCCGGCGAGGTGAGCGTTGCGGAGTACCTGCGGGCCATCGACGATGACCAGCACCTGCAGTTGCAGGTGCGTTTCTCCCGCGAGCCGGCCTAGACCAGCCTCACCATTGCAGCGGCTTGGCGAAGTCTTTCCAGAACAGCCAGCGCTGCACTTCATGGTGTTCGCCGGTGCCGATCTGCCAGGCCGGGCGCCCGGCATCCAGGGCGATCTTGACGATGATCCCGGCGTAGGTGGCGGCCACCAGGGTCTGGCCATCGGGGCTGATGTCCATGGCGCTGAAGCTGGAGCCCACATAGTGCTGCCAGCGCTGCTCGCCGGTTTCACTGAAGGCCCGCAGGTAGCCATAGGCATCGCCGATGATGAACTCGTCGCCCCGTGACGCCGCGGCATACACCCGGGCGCCTTCATGCAGCACCGGGGTGCGTGGGTCGTCGCTGTAGTAGTCGGTGGACAGCCCCGGCAAGTCGGCCACCGCCACCCCCAGGCTGGCACCGTTATAGAAGTGGCAGGCGTTGAGCAGCAGGCGGTCGCCGCGCTGGTTGAAACAGGCGAAGTGCGGGTACTCGCTGGCGGGGCCGATCTGCGCCACCAGGCGCAGCTGGGCGTCGTAGACCAGGTGCGAACCGCTCTGTTCGCCCACGGCGATCCACTGACCGTCCGGCGATACCGCGCCATGCTCCATGCACAGGTCCAGGCTCAGGTTCTCGGGCTCGACGCCCTCGGCCAGTTCTTGCTGGATATCTTCCAGGCGCGGCAGCAGCCGGGTAGCGCCCGCGGCATCCAGCACGAACACGCCCCTGGCACTCACCAGCAGCACCCGGCGCCCGTCGGGAAAGGGGATCAGGCAGGTGGCGTCAGGGCGCTCGGCGGGTTCCAGTTCCAGGCCCTCGGACGCGTCGGCGTGCGGGTCGGGCCAGGGGAAGCTGGCCACCTGCGGGCCCTGGAAACCGTCGGTGAGCTGGATGCCCTCGGCTCGCGCCCAGGCGAAATAACGCCGCTGCGGGCACACACCAAAGCCCTCCACCTGCTCCAGGGTGTGGATCGAGTCGTTGTCGATATGCACCACTGAGCCTGCCTCGTAGGGCGCACCGATGCGTGCCAGCAGGCTGCCGTCGGCCAGCAGGGCCAGGGTCGGAATCATCCGCCCCTGGCTTTCCAGGCGGGGCACCAGGGGGAAGTGCGCCGGCGGCCAGTCCTCGCGAAAGGCCAGGCGCGCGGCTGGATCATGGGGCCCCTGATTGCTTGCCTCCAGGGCCGCCTGCCAGGCCGGCAGCAGGTGCTCGGAGTCGGGCACGCGCGGCTGATGCAAGCCCTTGAAGCCGTCGCGGGTACCGGTGTCGACATAGCGATTGATGCGCTTGGCGTACATCAGCACGGCTTTTTGCCACTGCTGCTGGGGGGAAAGGCTCGAACTCGGTTCGGACATGCGCACGGTACTCCTTGTGGCGCTGGAAAGGCTTCACGGTGGGGGGATTGACCGGAAAAGCGCGCAGTCTATCCCTTGCCGCAAGATTTTTTAAACGGCCCGGGCAGTGCTGTTCACGGCGTGAGCACCGGCATGTCTGGTTTTTCGCGGCCTGTGGCGCGTTTTTAGCCGCGGCGGGGTGGCTGCGGAAAAATGTCAGATTTTGCGTCCCCGGCCTGGACCTTTTGCTGCAATGCGCAATCATTACTGCGTGGAAAATATAAGGAGAGACGCATGTTCATCCGGTCATTGACCCTCGCAACTCTGCTGGCCGTCTCCGGTGCGGCACTGGCCGCCGACGACGGCCCCCTGGCTCAGGAGCTGGGCAAGTCCCGGCCGCTGATCGTGATAGCGCCCAGCACCGTGGACCCGACCCTGGTGAGCCTGAAGAAGTCCCTGGACGAGCCGGCCACCCGGCAAGCCTTCAACGAACGCAATATGGTCCTGTACACGGTGGTCAACACCATTGGCCAGCGTGATGGCAAGGACATCGACCCGCAATCCACCATGGCCCTGATTCGTAGCCTCAAGCTGGGTGCCGGGGCCCAGACCAAGGTGATCCTGGTGGGCAAGGACGGCGAGAAGAAGCTCGAGCATTCCGGGGCCATCGAGCTCAAGGAAGTGTTTGCCGCTATCGACCAACTGCCTGCGGCAGAGAAACAGGCGGCCGCCCCGGCTCCAGCGCCGGCACCCGAGGCCAAGCCGGCCACCACCAAGGGCGGCAAGCCGGCCAAACCCGCCGCGGCGCCCAAGGCCCTGGACGACTGAGCCCGGGCCCAGGCATCCATCAGCGCCAGTTCAGGGCCCGAACCAGGCCCTGGACGATCATCTCCACCTCGGCTTCATCGATCACCAGTGGCGGCAACAGGCGAATGGTCTGGCCGCGGGTGACATTGATCAGCAGGCCCTGTTCGCGAGCGACCTTCTGTACCAGGTCCCGCGGTACTTGCCGCAGCTCGATGCCGATCATCAGCCCCAGGCCGCGCACCTCCAGCAGTTCCGGGTGACCCTGCAATGCTTCGCGCAAACGCTGCAAGAGCCGCGCGCCCTGGCGTTCGGCATTGGCCAGCAGGCCCTGTTCCTCGATGATCTCCAGCACGGTGCAGGCCACCCGGCAGGCCAGCGGGTTGCCGCCGAAGGTGCTGCCGTGGCTGCCCGGGGTGAACAGCTCGGCGGCCTTGCCCCGGGCCAGGCAGGCACCAATCGGAATGCCGTTGCCCAGGCCCTTGGCCAGGGTCATCACATCCGGCACCACACCTTCGTGCTGGCAGGCGAACCAGCGGCCGGTGCGGCCGATGCCGCTCTGGATCTCGTCCAGCATCAGCAGCCAGTTGCGCCGGGTGCAGAGTTCCCGCAGCGCCTTGAGGTAGCCCGTGGGCGCCAGATGGATGCCGCTTTCGCCCTGGATCGGTTCCAGCAGCACCGCGCAGATGCGTGGCCCATGCTCGGCGATGGCCGATTCCAACGCTCTGAGATCGCCAAAGGGCAGCTTGAGAAAATCCCCCGGCAACTGGCCATAGCCCAGGCGCACGGCGGGGCCGTCGCTGGCCGCCAGGGTGCCCAGGGTGCGGCCGTGGAAGGCGTTCTGCATGACCAGCACCAGCGGCTGTTCGATGCCCTTGTGCCAGCCATGCAGGCGCGCCAGCTTGAGCGCGGTTTCGTTGGCCTCGGCCCCGGAATTGTTGAAGAAGGCCCGGTCCATGCCGGCCAGGCGGGTCAGCCGGTTGGCCAGCTGCTGTTGCCAGTGGATGTCGTAGAGGTTGGAGCTGTGCAACAGCAGGCCAGCCTGGTCGCTGATGGCCTGCACCACCTTGGGGTGGCTATGGCCGACGCCGGTCACCGCCACTCCGGCGATGGCATCCAGGTATTCACGGCCGGCCTGGTCCCAGAGTCGGCTGCCCAGGCCCCGGGCGAAACTCAGGGACAGAGGCTGGTAGGTGCTCATCAGGCAGGCGGCGGTCATGGCGGGTAACTCCGGCTCAGGTCGTGGTGTTGCCAGTATCGTTAGCCCGCCTGGCTGGATAAACTCGCGCTTGGTTTAATCATCTTCAAGTCAGGGTTGATAATGGATCTGTTCCAGGCGATGTCGGTGTACGTCAAGGTGGTGGAGGCGGGCAATATGACCGCCGCCGCCCGGGAATGCGGGATGTCCACCACCATGGTTGGCAATCACCTGCGGGCCTTGGAGCAGCGCCTCGGGGTGCGCCTGCTCAATCGCACCACTCGGCGCCAGCGCCTGACCGAGTTCGGCAGCGACTATTACCAGCGTTGCCTGGCGGTGCTGGGGCTGGTAGCGGACTCCGAGCGCCTGGCGGAGCAGGCTCAGGCCGAGCCTTCCGGTACCTTGCGCATCACCGCGCCATTGACCTTCGGCACCGAGCGCCTGGCGCCGGCCTTGAGCGAGTTCCGACAGCGCTGCCCGCAGGTCAAGGTGGAACTGACCCTGGCCAACCAGCGCTTCGACTTGAGCGACGGCACCTTCGATGTGGCCTTCCGCCTGGGCAACCTGGACAACGCGGCGCTGATCGCCCGGCCGCTGCAGAACTACACCCTGACCATCTGCGCCGCGCCCGAGTACCTGCAGCGCTACGGCACGCCCCGAGTGCCCGAGGACCTGCAGCAGCACAACTGCCTGGCATTTGCCTACCCGGCCGGTGACGAGTGGAGTTCTACCGCCACCCAGTGGCCGCTGCACGGGCCCGAGGGCGACGTACTGATTCCGGTGTCCGGCTCATTGCTGACCAACACCTCGTCGGGCCTGCACCGTGCGGCGCGGGGCGGCCTGGGGCTGGTGATGATGCCTGATGCGCTGGTGGAGGAAGACCTGCAGCAGGGCCGGCTGGTGCCGGTGCTGCAGGACTATCAACTGCCCTGGCGGGCCTTGCATCTGCTCTATGCCCAGGACCGCTACCGCCTGCCCAAGCTGCGCAGCTTCGTCGAGTTCGCCCTGGAAAAGTGGGGGCGCTAGGCCGACTCGCTGGCCAGCAACATCATCGCCGCCGACAAGGTGTGGCCATCGGTGATGCGGCCGCTGGCGATCATTGTCAGCAACTCCTGGCGACTGACCCACAGCAGGTTGTCCACTTCGCCATCGGTGGCGGCCGCCTGCTGCTCGGCGATCTGCACCTGGCATACCGCCACGGCGCTGGCGATCAACGAGGTGTTGCTGTGCAGCAACCCCAGCTGACGCACCTCGCGGGCCTGCGAGCCGGTTTCTTCCAGCAGTTCCCGGGCCGCCGCCTCGCAGGGGCTTTCACCGGCATCGATGGCGCCCCGGGGAAACTCGATGGACTGGCCGCCGATGGCCCGGCGCTTGAGGTTCACCAGCATCAGCCGGCCATCGGCCAGGGTCGGCACGGCCACCACGCCGTTCACCGCCTGGGCTTCCTTGATGATGAAGTAGCCGTTCTCGCGAACCACCTTGAAGTAGGGGGTTTCCAGCAGGCATTGGTTTTCAGCGACAACACTCATGGACGGTATTACTCCAGAAAACAGCGATCGAACAGGTACAGCCCATTGGGCTTGAGATTTTCCAGCGTGGCTTGCGGTCGGCCGCCATCGCCACTTTTCTTGCGTCCGGTTTCCCCCAGGTAGCCGGCTTCGGCCATCTTCAGCAGGCGCTGGCGGATGCTGGTCTTGAGCACCGGCCGTTGCAGCACCAGGGAGAAGATGCCCACCGCCTCGGGGGCGCTGAACTCGTTGCCGAGAAACATCAGCGGCAGGCTGCTGTAGAGGGATTTGGACAGCAGCCGCTCGCGGCTCTGGGCCACCAGGCTGTTGTGATCGAAGGGCAGCTTGAAGGCACCGCTGGCCACCTCGGCCAGGCTGAAGAAATCCTGCTGCGCAGCGGGCTGCACCGACTCGCTGACGATGCCCAGGTAGAAGGTCGAGGACGACCAGCAGCGCGGATCGCGAAAGGCATCGCCCACGGTGCCCACCTGTTCCAGCCAGGCCAGGGGCAGGTCGACTTTGCTGGAGCGGCGCAGGCGTTCCACTGCGTCATTCAGGCTGCGGTCCTCGACATCGCCGTTGACCACCAGGCCCGGCAGCGCCCAATGCCCGGCGAAAGGTTCGCTGTCGCGCTGATGCAGGAGGATCTGCAACTCGCCGATCTCGCGCTGGTAGCGCAGCAGGCACAGGTCGATGGTGTGCAGGTAGGCGCTGGTAGGGGTGTTGCGGTCGTGCATATCAACTTCCGTGGACGGCGTAGAGGCCGTAGTTTAGCGGATTCATCCCCGGTGCCAGCCATTGGCTTGGCGGGGTTTCGCCCCGGGCCAGGCATTGGCGCAGCACCGTGCTGCGCACCCCGGGCTGTTCCTCGATGCAGAGAATGGAAAAGCGCTGCAGCAGTTCGTCGCCGCGATAGAAGTGCGGCAGCCGCAGAGCCACGTCTTCGCCCACTACCAGGGCGATGCGCTTGCCGTCCAGGGCCAGGTCGTCGGCCAGGCGTTGCAGCAGGCTGAAGCTGTACACCGGGCCTGGGTCGGCCAGGGCCAGTTGCTGTTCCAGGCGACTCACCGCCAGCTCGGCGCAGCACTCGGGTTGCAGGTGCGCAGTGATCGCCTGCAACCACGTAGCGCGCTGCTCGAAGTCGGCCATGGGCTTGCCATCCGGATGACGATAGCTCGGCACCACCAGCACCCGTCGAGCATGGCGGGCGGCTTCGAGCATCACCCGAGCGTGGCCGGCGTGGGGCGGGTTGAAGGCGCCGCCATAGACCGCCAGGTCGAACATCGGTATCTCCTTGATTGGTACATGACGTGTACCTTATCACTGCTTTTATCTGCGGGAAATACTTCTTCAGCAATCATTGTTTATCTATATAGCTAGGGTGCAGATGAATATTTTCACCAGGGGATTGCAACGAAAGTACATGACATGTACTTTATGTTCCATGCAGAGGAGAGACACCCCATGAGCAGGCCAATGCTTTACACCGCTTCCTTCGATGTCGATGCGCAAAAGAGCTTCACCCCGCTGTGCCCGGACGAGTTGCCGGTGGCGGAAGGTGACCGTATCGGCGGCGAGCTGAATTTCATCGCAACCCTGGCCAGCCTGCGCATCGGCAGCAAGGATGCCCACAGCCCCCAGGCGCCCTGGGTGGTGGCCAGCCACGCACAGATGCTCCAGCCCACCGGCCTGGCGCACGCCGACCTGACCTGGGTCAGCCACTGCGTACCGGGCACCGAGGGTTTCACGCTGCTGGACGAGTTGCCCGCGCCCTACGATTACGACTACTTCGTATGGAAGGGCGTGGAGCCGGACCTGCACCCCTATGGCGCCTGCTACCACGACCTGCACGGCAAGCTGTCCACCGGGGTGATCGAGTACCTCAACAGCCGGGGCGTGCAGCAGGTGATAGTCGGCGGCCTGGCCCTGGATTTCTGCGTCAAGACCACCGCCCTGCAACTGGCCGCCGCCGGTTTTCAGGTGATCGTCCACCTGCCGGCGTGCCGGGCCATCAGCCCCGAGGGCGCCACCCAGGCCATCGAGGACATGCAACAAGCGGGTATCAGGGTGGCCGCGAGCCGCGAAGCAACCGCCAGACTGGCCAGCGTTTGAGGAGTCATCATGGAAAGTGCATTTGACCGCGACAACGGCGTGATCCAGAGCTTGCTGGACACCGACTACTACACCTTCACCATGATGCAGGCGGTGCTGCACCAGCACCCCAATGTCGATGTGGAATACCAGTTCATCGTGCGTTCCCGGGAATCCCTGGTGCACCTGATTCCAGAGATTCGCCAGCAACTGGAAAAACTCGCCCAGTTGCAGATGCGCGAAGGTGAACAGCGCTTTCTGTTCAATAAGCGTTTTCGCGAGTACCTGACCCCGGACTTCGAGCAGTTCCTTGGCCTGTTCCGTTTCAACCTGCGCTATATCCACGTGGCGGCGGTCGATGGCCAACTGAGCATTCGGGTTCGCGGCCCGATGCTGCACTGCATCATGTTCGAGCAGCCGGTGCTGGCCATGGTCAGCGAGTTGCGCAACCGTGAAAAATACCCCGAGGTCGAGCTCGAGGACGTCACCCGCAAGCTCTACCAGAAGTTCGAATGGCTGGAGAAAAACGCCAGTCGCGAAGAGCTTGCCGAGCTGCGCGTCTCGGACTTTTCCACCCGCCGGCGCCTGTCGTTCAAGGCCCAGCGCGAAGTGGTGAAGATCATGCACAGCGACTTTCCCGGGGTCTTTGTCGGCACCAGCAACGCCCACCTGGCCTATGAGTTCGACCTGCCGCTGATCGGCACCATGGCCCACCAGTGGCTGATGGTGCACCAGCAGCTGGGGCGCCTGCGCGAGAGCCAGAACGCCGCGCTGGAGAACTGGGTGCGCGAATACCGTGGCCGCCTGGGCATCGCCCTGACCGACTGCATCAGCACCGATTTCTTCCTCAAGGATTTCGACCTGTACTTCGCCAAGCTCTACGACGGCCTGCGTCAGGATTCCGGAGACCCGATCCTCTGGGCCGACAAGGTGTTGGCCCGCTACCGCGAACTGGGCATCGACCCAAGGAGCAAGGACCTGATGTTCTCCGATGGCCTGAACTTCGAGAAATGCCTGCCGATCCTGCGCCATGTGCGTGGCAAGGCGAAATTCGGTTTCGGCATGGGCACCAGCCTGGCCTGCGATGTCGAGGGGGTCGAGCCCCTGAGCATCGTGATGAAGCTGGTGCGGGTGCATGGCGAACCGGTGGTGAAGTTCTCCGATGACCCGATCAAGAACGTCTGCGAAGACCCGTCGTTCCTCAGGTACGCGGCCCAGGTGTTCAACGTCAACCTGGCCAATTCGCCCCTGGAGGCCTGATATGAGCAGCCAAACCCAAACACGCATCGCCCGGGAACTGGGCATCGACCGGCACCTGGTACGTGGTGGCGAAGCCGCCGAAATCGCCCGGCGGGTGGCCTTCATCCAGCACGTGCTGCGCGAGTCCGGCTGCACCAGCCTGGTACTGGGCATCAGCGGTGGCGTCGACTCCCTGGTCGCCGGGCGCCTGTGCCAGCTGGCGGTAGAGCAACTGCGCGGGGCAGGGCAGGCGGCACGCTTTATCGCCATGCGCCTGCCTTACCGTGAGCAGGCGGATGAGCGCGATGCCCAGGCGGCCCTGGAGTTTATCCGGGCGGATGACATCAGCAGCTGCAATATCGCCGACAGCGTCGACGGTCTGATGCGCCAGCTGCACATCGACGGCCTGCAACCTTCGGCGGCGTTGACGGATTTTGCCAAGGGCAATGTCAAGGCGCGGGCACGGATGATTGCCCAATACGCCGTGGCCAATTTCAGCAACGGGCTGGTGGTGGGCACCGACCACGGCGCGGAAGCGCTGATGGGCTTTTTCACCAAGTACGGCGACGGAGCCTGCGACCTGGCCCCGCTGTCGGGCCTGACCAAGACCCAGGTACGGCTACTGGCGCAAGCCCTGGGCGCCCCCGGGCAGCTGGTGCACAAGGCGCCCACCGCCGACCTCGAAGAGCTAGCGCCGGGCAAGCTGGATGAAGCGGCCTATGGCTGCAGCTATGAGCAGATCGATGCCTACCTGATGGGCGAGCCGGTGCCCGAGGCGGTGCGCCTGCTGGTGGAAAGCGCCTACCGGCGCACGGCGCACAAACGCGCCTTGCCGCGTAGCCCGCTGGACGACAATCTGACCTAGTCAGGAGCTGGCCGGGCGGCGCTCCGCCAGCCTGGCCTTCAGCCCAACGCACTCACTCCCGCCACTTGATCAACGCTGCTCGGCATTCCTCCGCCAGTTCGCCGATATCTTCCCGCACCTGCGACCAACCCAGCAGCTCCAGCGCCTCCCGAGCGCCTTCGCGTAGCGGCTGCCATTGCGGGTGTTCAAAGCCGTTGTCTTCCAGGGTCATGCCATAGGCCTCGCGGCTCAGGGCTTCGCCGCCACTGAGCAGGGCTTGCAGCTTGCTGTGCAGCAGCGGCGCCAGGCGCGGTGGAAACTGCTGCACGAAGCGCTCGAGATATTCCAGCTGCTCGGACCACAGATTGCACTCCGCACAGCAACCGATATCCACCCGCTGGCGCTGCGCCGTGGCGGCGAGAAACTCCAGCACCGGCCCCAGCTCCGCCACCAGGACTATCCAGCGGTACTGGTCCTGGCCGTACCAGGTCCAGATATTCGCGGCGAGGGGCGTGCTTGTGTCCACCACGGTCAAGGCGTCTCCCCGATAGGCCACCAGCGCGGCTGCAGGTCCTGGAACGAATGCCGGGTCGGCATCGGGGCCGGGTCCAGGTTGTTGTCGAAGCATCCCAGCAGCAGGGCGATGGTCGGCTCGTCGTCGATGGCGCCCAGGGAACTGCCGCAGTGCGGGCAGAAGGCCCGGCTCGAACAGTCCGACGACCTGAACGTGGCCGGCACGCCGCCAGGGCCGGTCCAGCTCACCTGATCCCGGGTGAACTCGACCCAGGCCAGGGTCAACGCACCGCTATGGCGCTGGCACAGCTTGCAGGAACAGGTATGGGGATTGGCGGCAGGCCCCTGGGCGCTAAAGCGGATCTGCCCGCACAGGCAGCCGCCTTGGTGGATCTGTTCGGTCATCTGGGTTCTCCCTGAATGTGTGCTGGCGTGGCGAATCTAGCATGCCGCGCCGATACCACCCCGCACTATTGGCCGAATCCCGGTGCGGCCTCTTCGATCTTTCGCTTGTATTGCACTTTCGCCTGGTCGGGATTGCAGGACATCAGGGCATCGACCTGGACGAAGCCCTTGCGCAGCAGCTGCTTTTCTCGCCAGCGGTTGCCACAGGCGCCAAACACCCCGGCGCTGAGCAGCCAGCCCAGGACGAACCAGGGGTGGCCGTTGCCTGTATCCGGGATCAGCAGGGTCAGGCCCAGGGCTGCCAGGGTGAGACCGGTGACCCCGTGCAGGCCGGAGCAGAACGACCAGAGCAGGGTGAGAAAGCACGCCGCAAAGTTGAAGCCGATGGCCACCGCTTGCAGCTCGCCCTGGGGGTTGCGGTAAAGACGGTAGAGGCGCTTCTGTTGCTCCTTGAGATCCTGTTTGATTCGTCTCTCACGCTCGGCAACCTGGATTTTCTCCTCGGGGCTAAGGTCGCTGTCATCGAAGATTTCCTTGAAGGTCTCTTCCAGCAGGTAGTAGCCGGTGTAGTCGCTGGAGCGGCCGGTGAGGTACAGGGCGTCGACGCGATAGCGGCGGTTGAGCTTCAGCTGGGTATCGCCACTGAAGAAGCTGCTGGCGGAGGTCTGGATGTGCAGGCAATGCTTGCCAAAACTGTATTCGACATAGGGCTTGCCAGCGGTTCGAACCCTGCGGCGGTCGAAGTAGCCTTTCAACTGCTCCACCTTCACTCCGGTGACGTCGGCCCTGGGTTGCCCCTGGGCGTTCAGCCACTTGGCGGTGCACCAGCCACCGACCATCAGGCAGAGGAAGCCGCAGAGGATGACCTTGGCGAACAGCGGGCCATCTAGCAGGCCGATGAGGATCAGGCAGGGCAGCAGCAGGATGCCGGACAGGACGCAGGTGGTTTCAACATCAGCCTTCCAGGCGCGGGTCAGGTCTTGATTGATACGGTCGATTCTTTCCTGGTCGAGGACTCGGATAACGGCGGTCTCGCTGTGCCCGGGTCTTGGGCCTGGGCGGGGCTGAACACGGCGAAGCACAGGGACCGCCCGCGGCGTCGCGGCGGTCCATGCCTTCGAGGGGCGGGCAGCCTACTGAACAACGGGGCGGTTCAGCAAGCCGCTTCAGCGAACCGTGGAGGGTGGCCCAGTCCTCAGCGCAACTTCTCCAGCATCTGGTAGTACCACATGCCCGCCGCCAGCATCGGGTTGCCCAGCTGGTCGCCCAGGGGCACGCGGATGTGCTTGCAGGCGGCGAAGGTGTCGTAGCGCCCCAGGTGCCCGGTCAGGGCCTCGGCCATGATTTCGCCCATGATGTGGCTGGTGGCCACGCCGTGCCCGGAATAACCCTGGCAGTACCAGACGTGGTCCGAGAGCTTGCCCAGTTGCGGAATGCGGTTGATCACGATGCCCATGGCGCAGCTCCACTGGAAATCGATGCCCACGCCCTTGAGGGCGGGGAAGGTGCGCTCAATGCAGGGCCGCAGTTCGCCTGCGATGTCTCGCGAGTCCTTGCCGCTATAGTTGGCGCCGCCGCCGAACAGCAGGCGGCCGTCGGCGGTCATGCGGTAGTAGTCGAGCACGAAGCGGCAGTCGTAGACCGCCAGGTCCTCGGGGTTCAGGCGCTTGGCCAGGTCGCCCAGGGGCTCGGTGGTGACGATGCCGCCCATGGCCGGGAAAATCTTGCCCTTGAGCTGGCCGGGTTCGAGCTTGTGGTAGACATCGCCGGCCAGCAGCACCTGGCGCGCGTCGATCCGGCCCTGGGCGGTGACCACCGCCGGCCGTGGGCCGTGGACAATCTCCAGCACCGGGCTGTGCTCGAAGATCAGCGCCCCCAGACTGTGGGCGGCGTGGGCCTCGCCGAGGCACAGGTTCAGCGGGTGCAGGTGCAGGTTGCGGGTGTTCTTGATCGCCCCGTGGTACAGCTCGGTTTCCAGCAGCTCGCGCACCTGGGCCGCGTCCAGCAGGCTGACCTCGTCACCCAGGCCGCGCTGCAGTGCTTCTTCATAGTCGGCGCGCAGCCCCGGCAGGTGGCTGGGCTTGTAGGCGGCGTGCAGGTGGCCGTGCTTGAGGTCGCAGGCAATGGCGTATTTCTCCACCCGCTGGCGGATGATCTGGTGCCCGCGCCAGCGCAGGTGCCAGATGAAATCGTCCACCTCGTCGCCCAGGCTGCGGCGCATCTGCTTGCGCATCGCGGCATCGCCGGAAAGGCTGCCGGTGACCTGGCCGCCGTTGCGCCCGCTGGCGCCCCAGCCGATCTTGTGGCTCTCGACTATGGCGACTTTCAGCCCGCGCTCGGCCAGCTCCACGGCGCTGGCGACGCCGGTGAAGCCGCCGCCGATGATCACTACATCCACCTGCTGGGTGCCTTGCAGGGTCGGGTACTGGGTTTCCTGGTTCAGGGTGGCGCTGTAGTAGCTGGGGCAACGCTCGGCGGCCGGGGTTTGTGGGTTGAAGACAGTCATGCAGGGCTCCTGGTCAATCGATCGAGCGGGCCGCGGTGCAGGTCGCGGCCAACGCTTGGCAGGTTGTGCTTGCGCTGCCGCGCCAGGGCCAAGGCGCCTGCGCGGCAGCACAAAAAGGGCGTCAGGCCTGGGTCAGGTACCAGCGCCAGTCCTGTTCGCCGACTTCGGCCATGAACTGGCGGTATTCGGCGCGCTTGACCGCCAGGTACACCCCGAGGAACTCGCTGCCCAGGGTATCCCGGGCCCAGGCCGAGCGCTCCAGGGCATCGAGCGAGGTCAGCCAATCGGTGGGCAGCAGCTGCTTGGCCTGGGCATAGCCGTTGCCCTGGACCGGCTCCCCCGGGTCGAGCTGTTGCCGCAGGCCGTGGTGGCTGGCGGCGAGGATGGCCGCGGCGGCCAGGTAGGGGTTGGCGTCGGCGCCGCAGATGCGGTGTTCGATATGCCGGCTATTGGCCGGGCCGCCCGGCACCCGCAGGCTCACGGTGCGGTTGTCGACGCCCCAGGTGGGCGCCAGCGGCGCGTAGCTGTTGGCCTGGAAGCGCCGGTAGGAGTTGGCGTTGGGGCAGAACAGCAGCAACGAGTCGAGCAGGCAGGCGAGCATGCCGCCCACCGCCTGGCGCAGCAGCGGGGTGCCGGCCGGGTCCTGGCTGGCGAACAGATTGTTGCCCGCGGCATCGGCGATGCTCAGGTGCATGTGCATGCCGGTGCCGGCCAGGTGGTCGAAGGGCTTGGCCATGAAGCACGCCTGCATCCCATGCTTGTGGGCCAGCGCCTTGACCAGGCGCTTGTAGCGCACGGCCTGGTCCATGGCCTGCAGCGCGTCACCGTGTTCCAAGGTGATTTCTACCTGCCCCGGGGCGTATTCGGAGATCGCCGTGCGTGCCGGAATGCCCTGCTGCTTGCAGGCGGCGTAGAGGTCGGCGAGAAACGGCTCGATCTGCTCCAGCTCGCGCAGGCCGTAGACCTGGGTGGTACGTGGGCGCCCGCCATCGGCATCCAGCGCCGGTTGCGGCCGGCCATTGGCATCGCGCTTGGCGTCCAGCAGGTAGAACTCCAGCTCGCAAGCCATCACCGGGTGATAACCCTCGGCCTTGAGCCCGTCTATCACCCTGATCAGCAGGTGGCGCGGGTCGGCGATGCTGGCGGGCAGGCCCTCCTGCGGGTGCATGCTGACCTGCACCGCAGCGGTGGGAATCTGTCGCCAGGGCAAGCGCACCAGGCTGCCGGCCAGGGGGTAGGCGCGGCAGTCGATATCGCCCACATCCCAGACCAGGCCGGAGTTCTCCACATCGTCGCCATTCAGGGTCAGGCCGAGGATGGTGCTGGGCAGGGGGCGGCCGCTGGCATACACCGCCAGCAGTTCTTCGCGGTGCAGCAGCTTGCCCCGGGGCACGCCGTTGGCGTCGAGGATAAACAGCTCGATCATGTCGATATCGGGGTTGGCGGCCAGGAAATCACGGGCTTCGTCTAGGGCGGCAAAATTCATCGATGTACTCGCTTGGCGCCGTTCGGGCGCACAGGTTTTCAGGGCCTGCAACGACGCCGCGCACGGGCCGGTTGCAAGGGCAGAAATCAGGTCTGGAGGGAACGCGCGGGGACGCGCAGTCAAGCCAGCAGCGAGCTATCCGGAGGACGTGAGGAGTGGCGCAGACGGGAACGGCACAGGGCCATGGGCAGGTTGACCAGAAGCTTCATGGGCGGCACCTGCCGAGCCGGTAACAGCCGCTAACGGCGATGCGCTCCTCATGGACCTCATAAGGCGGTTGCGCGGGGTGGGCACCTGGGCGAGGGCACGGCAAGCGAGCGTCGACAGCCTGGTCACAGCCGCTGTACGGGGCTGTGGACGTAGCGCTGGCGAATCCGTGATACGGGCTCTGGGAAGGCATGTGCCGGGTGATCTCGCAGTCGAGTGCGTTGTGATTATTGTGGTTTTGCACTGGGCACTGGAGGGACGTATCGGTGGTCGTCGCGCTCCAGGGCGGATCAATACTGCAAGAATCCGCCAGCCAATGTAAGGGGGGGAGTGCCCGGTAATTCCCTGATCCGAGCCTGCTGTTGTCGCGCAAAGCCGCGTTGCAGAGCGGCGCATTGACCCTTGATGGGGTGTCTGTTTTTTTTAACGAGCGCTAGTAGACCCCGGGCAGCAAGCGCCAGCTGTGGGCGCTAGAGTCTTCATGCTCCTGACCAAAATGCCCAAGCTACACTATGTCAACGCCGCGAATTGGCCATCGACAGGACCTAAAGGGATGAGCCCGTTAACGGCCCATCCCTTTTCATCCAGACAGCTCAACGAGTTGAAGACGTCAGTCGTTCAACCGAACGAAGCGAACGCATTAGTGTGAGCTGGCAGGCCGATCAGTTGCCCATCAGATGTCTGGATTTGCTCGATGGTGTCGTAACCGGCGAACCAGTCTTTGAGGCGTACACCCTCCTGTGGAGTCTGGCCTGCACTGAAGCTCGACTGGTGCAGGTAAAGATCATCGCCGATGCGGTCCACTAGCAAATAGGTGCTCTTGATGTTCGACAGCACCAGTTTGTCACCGCGGCTAGTACCGTCGTCTTGGATAGTCACCAATGCCCGCGTATCGACGGTGTAGATGTCGTCACCTTCGCCTCCATTGGCCCAGCCACTGGCCCGCAACACCAGTTGGTCATCACCTGCACCACCCAGTAGAGAAAACCCCAGGCCTGTGCCCGTCAGCAGGTCGTTACCTTCACCGCCGTCGGCCATGCCGTGTACAACGGTGATGACATCGCCCCCGGCTTCACCATAGGCCCGACTGCCCTGATCGTTGCTTGCAGTGACAATGGTGTCGTTACCATTACCGCCATACAAAGTATCGGCCTGCGGCCCACTGTTCAGGCCTTCAAGACTGAAAGGCCCGATCTGCGAAACCAGCCCACCATACAGATAATCGTTGCCGTCGCCGCCGTATATGACGTCGTTGCCCAGCCCGCCTTCCAGATAATTGACGCTTGCATCACCCGTCAGGCTGTCGTTGAAGTGACTGCCCACCACACGCTCAATGTTGAGCAGTACATCACCCTCGGCATCGCCACCCTGATTAACGTTGGTCTGCAGGTTGATCGTGACGCCGGTCGTACTGGTGACATACCAGGCACTGTCCTGCCCCTCACGACCGTTAATGACATCTGCACCGGTGCCGCCAATGAAAATGTCACCTAACCGCGAACCCGACAGCGTGTCGTTGTAGTTGCTGCCCTGGAAGATTTCGATGTTGCTGTAGGTATCACCCAGCGCATCTCCGGAGTTGGTTCCTGTAGACAGGTCGATGGTCACTGCGCTCTCCGACAGCTCGTAGCTGACCAGGTCCTGTCCGGCGGCCCCATCCAGGCCCATGGCGGAAGTTCCACCGTAGAAGATGTCATTCAGGTTGGAGCCCCTGATTGCTTCAATATCGGTGTAGGTGTCACCGGCCGCGATGCCGGAATGCACGCCAGTCTTGAGGTTGAGCGTCATACTCACTTTGCTGTCGAGGTACCCCACCGTGTCGTAACCGGCACCGCCGAAGAATTGGTCGGCCCCCGCGCCACCGTACAGCGTGTCGTTACCTGAACCACCGGTGATGATGTTATCCAGGTCATTGCCCCAGCCGGTGAAAGCGCCATTGCCGATAAAGGTCAGGCGCTCAATGTTGGTTGCCATGTAGGTATGACTTGGGTTGACCACTGTCACACGCATCTCATCATTGCCACCATCGGCCTGTTCGATGATGGTCGGGGTGATGCCGTTGCTTACGTAGTAGATATCGTCACCCGCGCCACCTTCCAGGCGGATGGCGGTGGCGGTGTGATCACGACCGGAGGTCAGGACGTCGTTGAAGGCCGAGCCGATGACGTTTTCGATGCTGGTCAGGGTACTGCCTTCGGCATCTCCGCCCTTGCCGGCCGGGCCGGTGCCGAAGCGCACTTCCACATTCACCCCGGCGGACGAGTTGGAGTAGTCGACGGTGTCGACACCGGCGCCGCCGTCGAAATGCATGCCCAAGCCATTGCCGACAAAGGTGTCGTTGTAGCTTGAACCCTTGATCGTCTCGATGTCGGTGTAGGTGTCGCCTGCGGCGATGCCGGTGTGAACACCGGTCTTGAGATTGACCGTCACGCCGGTCTTGCTGTCGGTGTAGCCGGCAATGTCCAGGCCCGCACCGCCGAAGAACTGGTCGGCCCCCGCGCCACCGTAGAGCGTGTCGTTACCCGAACCGCCGGTGATGATGTTGTCGCTGTCGTTGCCGTAACCAATAAAGTCCTGGCTGCCGATGTAGGTCATGCGCTCGACGTTGGCCGCCAGATAGGTGCCGCTCGGATAGGCCACTGTCACTCGGACTTCATCATTGCCGCCGCCGTCCTGTTCGATAATGGTCGGCCGGGCACCGGTGTTGATGTAGTAGATATCGTCACCCGCGCCGCCTTCCAGGCGGATGGCGGTGGCGGTGTGATCACGACCGGAGGTCAGGACGTCATTGAAGGCCGAGCCGATGACGTTTTCGATGCTGGTCAGGGTGCTGCCTTCGGCATCTCCGCCCTTGCCGGCCGGGCCGGTGCCGAAGCGCACTTCCACAGTCACACCGGCGGACGAAGTAGAGTAGTCGACGGTGTCGACACCGGCGCCGCCGTCGAAATGCATGCCCAAGCCATTGCCGACAAAGATGTCGTTGTAGCTTGAACCCTTGATCGTCTCGATGTCGGTGTAGGTGTCGCCTGCGGCGATGCCGGTGTTCACACCGGTCTTGAGATTGACCGTCACGCCGGTCTTGCTGTCGGTGTAGCCGGCAATGTCCAGGCCCGCACCGCCGAAGAATTGGTCGGCCCCCGCACCACCGTAGAGCGTGTCATTACCCGAACCGCCGGTGATGATGTTGTTGCTGTCGTTGCCGTAACCAATAAAGTCCTGGCTGCCGATGTAGGTCATGCGCTCGACGTTGGCCGCCAGATAGGTGCCGCTCGGATAGGCCACTGTCACTCGGACTTCATCATTGCCGCCGCCGTCCTGTTCGATAATGGTCGGCCGGGCACCGCTGTTGATGTAGTAGATATCGTCACCCGCGCCGCCTTCCAGGCGGATGGCGGTAGAGGTGTGATCCGGGCCGGAAATCAGGACGTCATTGAAGGCCGAGCCGATGACGTTTTCGATGCTGGTCAGGGTGCTGCCTTCGGCATCTCCGCCCTTGCCGGCCGGGCCGGTGCCGAAGCGCACTTCCACAGTCACACCGGCGGACGAAGTGGAGTAGTCGACGGTGTCGACACCGGCGCCGCCGTCGAAATGCATGCCCAAGCCATTGCCGACAAAGGTGTCGTTGTAGCTTGAACCCTTGATCGTCTCGATGTCGGAGTAGGTGTCGCCTGCGGCGATGCCGGTGTTCACACCGGTCTTGAGATTGACCGTCACGCCGGTCTTGCTGTCGGTATAGCCGGCAATGTCCAGGCCCGCACCGCCGAAGAACTGGTCGGCCCCCGCGCCACCGTAGAGCGTGTCGTTACCTGAGCCACCGGTGATGATGTTGTCGCTGTCGTTGCCGTAACCAATAAAGTCCTGGCTGCCGATGTAGGTCATGCGCTCGACGTTGGCCGCCAGATAGGTGCCGCTCGGATAGGCCACTGTCACTCGGACTTCATCATTGCCGCCGCCGGCCTGTTCGATAATGGTCGGCCGGGCACCGGTGTTGATGTAGTAGATATCGTCACCCGCGCCGCCTTCCAGGCGGATGGCGGTAGAGGTGTGATCCGGGCCGGAAATCAGGACGTCATTGAAGGCCGAGCCGATAACGTTTTCGATGTTGGTCAGGGTGCTGCCTTCGGCATCTCCACCCTTGCCGGCCGGGCCGGTACCGTAGCGTACTTCCACGGTTACCCCGGCGGGCGAGGCCGAGTAGTCGACCGTGTCGACACCGGCACCACCATCAATCTTGTCCCCTCCGGCACTACTTTTGATTACGTCATTCCCGCCCAGGGCATTGATTTCGTCATACCCACTGGTACCTGTCAGCGTGTCAGCGCCGTTTGTCCCATTGATAATTGCCATTTACGTCTTCCTTGCGTTGATGTTGAACCAGATACCGTGAAAAAACGTGCCCGCAGCCTCTACTTGAGGCAGATATCGCTTCCATCGATTTCGGCCGTTTTAGACCAAACCTGAAGATAAATATCAACAACGATCATCAGTCTGAGGTTGTTTTCTTCAGGTGCCCCACCAGGAAATCGATAAAGGCCCGGGTCTTCTGCGGCACGCGCCGGGCCGAGGGGTAGACCACGTTGATGCTGATGGGCGGCGCCTGCCAGTCGCACAGCACCGGCACCAGGCGCCCGGCGGCCAGGGCGTCCTCGACTATGAAGTCGGGCAGCAGGGCGATGCCCATGCCGGCTTCGGCGGCCTGGGCCAGCAGGTCGCCGTTGTTGGCGTGCAAGGGGCCGGTGACATGCACTCGCTGCAGGTCGCTGCCATTGCTCAATTGCAGGCTGACGCCGCTTTGCAGGTAGCCATAGTTCAGGCACTGGTGGCTGCTCAGGTCCTTGGGCTGCTGGGGTGTGCCGGCCCGTGCCAGGTAAGCGGGGGAGGCCACCATGATGCGTGGTGCCGGCGCCAGTTGCCGGGCCACCATGGACGAGTCCGGCAGGCTGGCGATGCGCAGGGTCACGTCGAAACCACCGCGCACCGGGTCCACCTGCTGGTCGCTGAGCACCAGCTGCAACTCGATCAGCGGATGCTGCTGGTGAAACAGCGGCACCAGCGGCCCGAGCCGACGCAGGCCGAAGGACATCGGCGCGTTGACCCGCAACACCCCGCGCAATTCGGCGATGCCGTCGCGGGCGCGCTGCTCGGCCTCGTCCACCGCGGCCAGCACTTCCCGGGCGGTTTCGTAGTACTCGGCGCCGGCCTCGGTCAGGTGCAGGCTGCGGGTGGTGCGCTGCAACAGCTGCACGCCGATGGCTTCTTCCAGGGCCTGGATCTGCTTGCTGACCTTGGAGCGGGGTACGTCCATCGAGCGCGCGGCGGCGGCGAAGCCGTTTTCATCGACGGTGACGACAAACGCGCGCATGCATTGGATACGGTCCATGATTGTCCCCAAATTGGAATCAATGAATCCAGATTTTAGGGAATTGTTCCCTTTTCGGCCAGGGCCTAAATTAGCCACCAAGCCGGACGCATCAGGGCGCACGCAGCGCCATCCGCCGGTCATGTTCACCCCCCACTCTGACTGCAAAAGGAAACGCGCCATGTCCATTCGTGAACTGCTCAACCCTGCCAATTCCGCCCTGATCCTCATCGACCACCAGCCGCAGATGGCTTTCGGCGTGCAGTCGATCGACCGCCAGACCCTGAAGAACAACACCGTGGCCCTGGCCAAGGCGGCCAAGATCTTCAACGTGCCGAGCATCCTCACCTCGGTGGAAACCGAGAGCTTCAGCGGCTACATCTGGCCGGAACTGCTGGCGGTGTTCCCTGGCCAGCAGCCCATCGAGCGCACCTCGATGAACTCCTGGGAAGACCGCAAGCTGGTGGAGGCGGTGAAGGCCACCGGGCGCAAGAAACTGGTGATGGCGGCGCTGTGGACCGAGGTCTGCCTGACCTTCCCGGCCCTTGAAGCCCTGGCCGAAGGCTATGAGGTGTACATCGTCACCGACGCTTCCGGCGGCACCAGCCAGGAAGCCCACGACATGGCCGTGCAGCGCATGATCCAGGCCGGCGCGGTGCCGGTGACCTGGCAGCAGGTGCTGCTGGAATACCAGCGTGACTGGGCACACAAGGACACCTACGACGCGGTGATGGGCCTGGTGCTGGAACACAGCGGCGCCTATGGCATGGGCGTGGACTACGCCTACAGCATGGTGCACAAGGCGCCGCAACGGCGGGCCTGATTGGCCGGTTGCGTCGACGGCGGCGTCCGAACCGCCGTGCTACACCCAGACAGGCCGGATGCCTGGTGCGTCCGGCGTCTTCCTCAAACAGCAAGGACACTTGAGATGAGCACTTTCACCACCCGCGACGGCAGCGAACTCTATTACAAGGATTGGGGCCGCGGTCAGCCCGTGGTCTTCAGCCACGGCTGGCCACTGAATGCCGACAGCTGGGAGTCGCAGATGCTGTTCCTGGCCGAGCACGGCTACCGGGTCATCGCCCACGACCGCCGTGGCCATGGCCGCTCCAGCCAGCCCTGGGACGGCAACGACATGGACACCTACGCCGACGACCTGGCGCAGTTGCTGGAACACCTGGACCTGAAGAATGCCGTGCTCCTGGGCTTCTCCACCGGCGGCGGCGAAGTGGCGCGCTATATCGGCCGCCATGGCACCGCGCGCCTGGCCAAGGCCGGGCTGATCTCGGCGGTGCCGCCACTGATGCTCAAGACCGCGGCCAACCCCGGCGGCCTGCCGCTGGAGGTGTTCGACGGTATCCGCGCCGGAGCCCTGGCCGACCGTTCGCAGTTGTATCGGGACATCGCCAGCGGACCGTTCTTCGGTTTCAACCGGCCGGGGGCCAAGGTGTCCCAGGGCATGATCGACAGCTTCTGGCGCCAAGGCATGCAGGCCGGGCACAAGAACGCCTATGACTGCATCAAGGCCTTCTCCGAGACCGACTTCACCCAGGACCTGAAGAAGTTCGATATCCCGACCCTGGTGGTGCACGGCGACGACGACCAGATAGTGCCCATCGATGCCGCCGGGCGGGCTTCGGCCGAACTGATCGAGCATGCGCAACTGCTGGTCTATCCCGGTGCGCCCCATGGCTTGACCGACACCCACAAGGAACGGCTCAACCAGGACCTGCTGGCCTTCCTGCGCCAGGCCTGAACTTAACGGTGCGGCACGGGCGCGAGTCGGCCCGTGCCATCCCTTCATCTCCCGGACATGCGGAGCCTTCAGATGAATATCGAACTCACCGACGGTGTGGTCACCCTGCTGGTACGGCACCGGATCAAGCAGGGCCAGGACCAGGCCTATGAAACCTGGCTGCGGCAGATCATCGCCAAGGCCCGCAGCTACCCCGGGCACCTGGGCATCGATGTGGTGCGCGGCCACAGTGGCGGCCTCGGGCTGTTCACCAGCGTGCTGCGCTTTGCCAGCACCGAGCAGTTGCAGCACTGGCTGGACTCCGACGATCGCCGCAACCTGGTGCAGCAGGCCCAGCACTTGCTGGCCGACGGCGACCAGACTGAAATCAACGCCGAACGGGAATTCTGGTTCACCCCCCAGGACAGCGGCGCGGCCACTCCACCACCGCGCTGGAAACAGGCCTGCGTGACCTTCCTGGTGATCCTGCCGCTGAGTTTCCTGGTGCCCCAGCTGTGGAAACCGCTGTTCGCCTGGCTGCCCTGGTTAGGCGGTTATGTACCCGCCACGGTGCTGATCACCCTGAGCATCGTGCTGCTGGTGGTCTATGTGTTTATGCCCCGGGTCACCCGACTGTTCAGCCGCTGGCTGCAACCCCAGCGCGCCGGCTGATTTCCCACTTTTTAGGAGCAATGCCATGCAAGCCAATGCAATTGCCGATCTGATTCTGTTCAACGGCCGCCTGCACACCGTGGATCGGGCCAAGCCCCGGGCCAGTGCGGTGGCGATCAAGGACGGGCGCTTTATTGCCGTGGGCGAGGATGCCGAGGCCATGGCCTTGCGCGGCGCCGGTACCCAGGTGATCGACCTGCTGGGGCGCACGGTGATTCCCGGGCTCAACGACTCGCACCTGCACCTGATCCGCGGCGGCCTCAACTACAACCTGGAGCTGCGTTGGGAAGGCGTGCCGTCCCTGGCCGATGCCCTGCGCCTGCTCAAGGAACAGGCGCAACGCACCCCGGCGCCGCAGTGGGTACGAGTGGTGGGTGGCTGGAACGAATTCCAGTTCGCCGAGAAACGCATGCCGACCCTGGAGGAGTTGAACCAGGCCGCGCCCGATACCCCGGTGTTCGTCCTGCACCTCTACGACCGCGCCTTGCTCAACCGCGCCGCGCTGCGGGTGGTGGGCTACGACCGCAACACGCCGAACCCGCCGGGTGGCGAGATCGTCCGCGACGCCAACGGCAACCCCACCGGCATGCTGATCGCCCGGCCCAACGCGATGATTCTCTATGCGACCCTGGCCAAGGGCCCCAAGCTGCCATTGGAATACCAGGTCAACTCCACCCGCCAGTTCATGCGTGAACTCAACCGCCTGGGGGTGACCAGCGCCATCGATGCCGGCGGCGGTTTCCAGAACTACCCCGACGACTACCAGGTGATCAACGAGCTGGCGGCCAAGCAGCAACTGACCGTACGCATCGCCTACAACCTGTTCACCCAGAAGCCCAAGGAAGAACTGGCGGACTTCAAAAACTGGACCAGCAGCGTCACCTATGGCCAGGGCGACGACTTTCTGCGGCACAACGGCGCCGGGGAAATGCTGGTGTTTTCCGCCGCCGACTTCGAGGACTTCCTCGAACCGCGCCCCGACCTGCCGCAGAGCATGGAACAGGAACTGGAACCGGTGGTGCGCCACCTGGTGGAGCAGCGCTGGCCGTTTCGCCTGCACGCCACCTATGACGAGTCCATCTCGCGCATGCTCGATGTGTTCGAGAAGGTCGACCGCGACATTCCCTTCAATGGCCTGCCGTGGTTCTTCGACCATGCAGAAACCATCAGCCCGAAAAACATCGAGCGGGTACGGGCCCTGGGCGGCGGCATCGCCATCCAGGACCGCATGGCCTTCCAGGGCGAGTACTTCGTCGAGCGCTACGGCGCCAAGGCCGCCGAGATGACCCCACCGATCCAGCGCATGCTCGCCGAAGGCATACCGGTGGGCGCCGGCACCGACGCCACCCGGGTTTCCAGCTACAACCCCTGGACCTCGCTGTACTGGATGGTCAGCGGGCGCACGGTGGGCGGCCTGGAGCTGTATCCCCAGGGCCTGAGCCGTGACACCGCACTGGAGCTCTACACCCACGGCAGTGCCTGGTTCTCCTCGGAGCAGGGCAAGAAGGGCCAGATCAAGGTTGGCCAACTGGCGGACCTGGTGGCGCTGTCGGCGGACTATTTCAGCGTCGAGGAAGAGGCGATCAAGTGGATCGAATCCCTGCTCACCGTGGTAGACGGCAAGGTGGTGCATGCCGCCGGCGACTTCGACAAACTGGCGCCGCCGACCTTGCCGGTAACCCCGGACTGGTCGCCGGTGGCCAAGGTGCCAGGGCACTGGAAACCCGGCGCGCCGCTACAGAACCAGGTGCACCAATGCAGCGGGCCCTGCACGGTACATGCCCATGGCCATGAACGGGCGCGACTGTCGAATGTGCCGGTGAGTGATTTCCAGGGGTTCTGGGGGGCGTTTGGCTGTTCGTGTTTTGCCTTTTGATGTCGAGCTGTTCTGTTCGTTGTTCTTGATAAAAAGCCTGCTGCCCGATTCTGGGCAGCAGGCTTTCGCTATGCCTTCCAAGGCTACCCATCACTGAAACTGATCAAGATATTTTCCAAGGACTTTGGGATCTATCTGATTTTTCGCTCCGCGGCGCGCGCCTAGTATCGGCGCGGTTGCGAGGGCATGCGCCAGCCATATTCATGGCCCTGTCGTCTTTCCCATTCCTTCGCCGCCGGTTTCCTGAGAGTGCGCCAGCGCCAGGCGTTGCCTGGCGAACCTGGCCTCGAGGCTGCGTGCACCTGCGGGCGTGCGCTGTTCTTTCGCCCTGTATCCGAGACACCCGACATGGACGTTGGTCAATTTGCCTTCCTGGCTCGCCAGCCTTCGGCTGCCCTGCAATCCCGTGAGTCCTTCTGCGGGCTGCCCAAGCGTGGCCTGGCGTTCATCCTGGCCAACATGATGTTCTGGCAGCCGCTGGTGGTGATGGCCGACGGCATTGTGGTCAATGGCAGCGGCACCCACCTGGGCCTGGCGGCCAATGGCGTGCCCATCGTCAATATTGCCGCGCCCAATGGCAGCGGGCTGTCCCACAACCAGTTCAGCGACTACAACGTCGGCCAGCAGGGGGTGATCCTCAACAACGCCACCAACCGCACCCAGTCCACCCAGCTGGGCGGGATCATTCTCGGTAACAGCGGCCTGGGCGGTCGTGCGGCCCATGTGATTCTCAACGAGGTCAACGGCGGCAGCCCCAGCCAGCTCAAGGGCTACACCGAAGTGGCGGGGCAGGGAGCCCATGTCATCGTCGCCAACCCCTATGGCATCACCTGCAATGGCTGCGGTTTCATCAACACGCCGCAAGCCACCTTGACCACCGGCAAGCCGATGATTGAGAACGGCCAGTTGCAGCGTTACCAGGTGGACCAGGGCAGCGTGGCCATCGAAGGTGCGGGCTTGAATGCCAGCAATATCGACCGCTTCGAAATCATCACCCGCAGCGCCAGGATCAATGCGCAAATCCAGGCCAAGCACCTGGCGGTAATCGCTGGGGCCAACGATGTCGATGCCCAGACTCTTGAAGCCACGGCGCGGGCCGTCAACCCGGCGGATGCACCGCAACTGGCCATCGATTCTTCGGCCCTGGGCGGTATGTACGCCGGGGCCATCAAGCTGGTGGGCACCGAGGCCGGGGTGGGGGTCAAGCTCGACGGCAAGCTGATTGCCAGCGGCGGCGATATCCAGCTGGATGCCGATGGTCAATTGCGCATGGTGGAGGCCAGCGCCGAGAAGGGCGCGGTGGCGATCAAGGCCGGCAGCCTTGAGGCTCAAGGTTCGATCTACGCCGGCAGCGAGCTCAAGGTGCGAACCCGGGGCGACTTGACCAACCACAAAACCCTGGCGGCGCGGGACAGCATCAAGCTCAGCAGCGGTGGGCAACTGAGCAACCAGGGCATTATCGAAGCCGGGGTCAACCTTGATGACAGCCGCAATGCCCATGGCGATCTGATACTGACCGCGCAGCACCTCGATAACCGCGGCAAGACGCTGCTGGCCAGCCGCGATCTTAGCGCCACTGCAACCCAGGCCTTGAACAACCAGGGCGGCACCCTGAGCGGCCAGCGCCAGGTGACGGTCACTGCCGGCACCCTGGATAACCGTGGTGGCGTGCTCTCCAGCCAGCAAGGGGTAATGACAGCCGAGCTCAGCGGCAAGCTGAAAAACGGTTATGACCCGAACAGCCATCACCAGGGCGGCGTGATCCAGGCCCAGCATCTGACCCTCAAGGCCCGGGCCGGCATCGATAACCACGGCGGGCGGATTGCCGCGCAGAGCGGCGACGCGCTGATCACCGGCGGTGACTTCGACAACCGCAATGGCGGCCTGTACGCCAAGGGCCTGGTCAAAGTCAGTGCCGACAGCTTCGATAACAGCGCTGACAACCGCGGCAGCCATGACAGCCAGGTCGCCGGCCGGCAGATCGACCTCGACTTGCGCGGTGCCTTGAACAACCGCCTGGGCATTATCGAAAGCGACAGCGACTTGAGCATCAAGGCCGCCAGCCTCGACAACCAGGCCGGCCAGCTGCGCGCCCTGGGCACTGCCGGCAGCAGCCGCTTCGAGATTGGCGGGCTATTGGACAACCGCAGCGGCACCCTGGAAAGCGCCAACCACGATTTGCACCTGGAGCTTGGCTCCTTCTTCAATGGCGGCGGCAGTCTGCTGCATATGGGCCGTGGCACCTTCGACATTGCCAGCGCCCATGTCACCGGCGCCGGTGGCAGCATCGTCACCCGTGGCGGCCTGACCCTCAATGCCGACAGCTGGAGCAACAGCAACGTCATCCAGGCCGGGCGCCTGACTGTCAACGTCAATCATTTCAGCCAGACCGCCAGCGGCCAGTTGCTGGCCGGCGACGCCCTGATCGGCAACGGTGGCGATTGGCACAACGATGGCCTGATCGCCAGCGACGGCAGCCTCAGCCTCGATCTGCGGGGCCGCTACGCGGGGAATGGCCGGCTGAGCAGTCGCGGCAACCTGGCCCTTGCGGCCGGGCAGTTGTACCTGGGGGCCGAGGGCAGCATCGCCGCTGGTGGCGACAGCCGCATCGCGGTGGCCGGGCAGATGCACAACGCCGGGCGCCTGACCTCCGCTGCCAACCTCGATCTGCGCGCCGCTGACATCAACAATCAGGGCACCCTCGGTGCCGCCCGTGACCTGACCCTGAGCACTGGCGCCCTGGTCAACGACCATGGGCTGGTGTTCAGCGGCGGCGACATGAGCCTGCGCCTCGATAGACTGAGCAACCACTACGGCGATATCTACAGCCTGGGCGACCTGAGCGTCGACCGAGACGGCCAGGGCAGCCTGGCCAGCAGCATCGTCAACCGTTCCGGATCGCTGCAAAGCGACGGCTCCATGACGCTCGCCGCCAGCACCGTCGAGAACCTGCGCGACGTGCTGACCATCGGCAACGGCGGCATCTATACCGCGCGCATCGGAGAGATCGCCTGCATACAGGGGGTCAACGCCGGCGATTGCAAGGGAGGCAAGCGCAACCGTGCCTGGGAAATCCTCCAGCGCGACAGGTTTGAAGTGACCGCTGCCAGCGCAGCATCGAGCATCAGCACCGGGGCCAACCTGAATATCCATGCAGGCGATCTGTTGAACCACAGCAGCAGTATTGCCGCGGCGGGCAACCTGACGGTCACGGCCAACAATCTGTTCAACCGTGGCGTGGAAACCGGCGAAACCGAAACCACCCGGGTGTTCATGTCCAAACGCACCACCGATGCCGGGGCCTGGCACAACGTCGCCAATGCGCTGAACAACAAGTACTGGTTTCAGAGCGCGGGCTATACGCCTGACGACCTGGGTGGCCTGGAAGGGGCGCTGGCCGGCTTTATCGGCATGACCGAACGCGAATGGACCAACCTGGGCACAACGCGAACGCTCAGCACTGGCGACCAGCGCTACGCCGCGGTGATCCAGGCGGCTGGTGCGGCTAGCATCAATGCCGGCAACGGCGTCGACAACAGCGTGGTGCGCCCGGGCTTTAGCTACATTGGCAGTGGCCGGCGCACCGATACATCAGCGCCGGGCAGCAGCTTCTCCACCCGGGTGAGCCTCAACCAGCAGCTGCCGCCGGATCTGGCCCAGCAACAGGTCAACCCGCTAGAGCTGCCCGGCTTCAACCTGCCCGGCGAGCACAACGGGCTGTTCCGTCTGCCCAGTGCCGATGGAGAACCGGGTAATCCGCACAAATACCTGATCGAAACCAACCCGGCGCTCACCGACCTCAAGCAGTTCATGAGTTCGGACTACCTGCTGGCCAACCTCGGCTACGACCCGGATGCCAGTGCCAAACGCCTGGGGGACGGTTTCTACGAGCAGAAGCTGATCCAGCAAGCGGTCGTGGCTCGTACTGGCCAGCGCTTTATCGATGGCCAGAACACCGACGAAAAGTTGTTCAAGTACCTGATGGACAACGCCATCAAGAGCAAGGACGCGCTCAACCTGGCAGTGGGTGTGACCCTGACGTCGGAGCAGGTGGCGGCCCTGACCCACGATATCGTCTGGCTGGAAAACGCCGAGGTGAATGGCGAGCAGGTGCTGGTGCCGGTGCTCTACCTGGCCCAGGCCAAGGGTCGCCTGGCACCCAACGGCGCCTTGATCGCCGGCAGCGACTTGAAGCTGATCGTCGGGCAAAACCTGCACAACGTCGGCACCCTGCACGCCACTCAGAACCTCTCGGCCCAGGCCGGGCACAACCTGGTCAACAGCGGCCTGGTGGAAGCCGGCAATCGCCTCGACCTGCTGGCCGACAACCACTTGGTGAACAGCGCCGGCGGCATCATTGCCGGACGTGACCTGAGCCTCGGCGCAAGCCGTGGCGACCTGATCAACGAACGCAGCCTGAGCAGCCACCAGAGCAGCAACGGTCGCTATAGCCAGCAGCGCGACTTCGTCGACAACGCCGCTCGAGTGGAGGCGGCTAACCAGCTGCTGCTCAACGCCGGGCGCGACCTGCACAACCGCGGCGGCCTGCTCAGCAGCGGTGCCGATGCCCGCCTTAGCGCAGGTCGCGACGTCAACCTGACGTCGGTGCAGCAAGTGATCGGCAACCACCGCGGGGTTCGCGACAACGACCTCAGCCTGACCCAGCACGGCTCTGGCCTGCAGGCCGGGCGCGACCTGGACATCAGCGCAGGGCGTGATATCAGCGCCATCGCCAGCCAGATCGAGGCTGCGCGCAATATCGGCATCAGCGCCACGCAAGACCTGAGCCTGGTTTCCGCGGCGGATGAGCAGCACGCCTATAGCAAGACCAGGAAGGTCACGCGGCAGGAGGATCACCTCCAGCAAGTGCAGAGCAGCGTCAAGGCCGGTGGGAATGTGGCGCTGGCCGCCGGCCAGGACCTGACGCTGATCTCCAGCCGCATTACGGCGGGGGATGAAGCCTACCTGGTGGCGGGCGACAGGCTACAGCTGCTGGCCGCCGAAGACAGCGACTACTCGCTGTACGACATGAAGAAAAGCGGCAGCTGGGGCCAGAAGAAAACCCGGCGTGATGAAGAGACGGACATCCGCCATGTGGGCGCAAGCATCAGCGCGGGCGCTGGCCTGACGCTCAAGAGCGAGGGCGATCAGCAGTACCAGGCGGCCCAACTGGAAAGTGGCCAGGACATCACCCTGGACAGCGGCGGCGAGATCACCTTTGCAGGGGTAAAGGACCTGCATCAGGAGAGTCACGAGAAGAGCAATAGCAGTCTTGCTTGGACCAGTGCCAAGGGGAAGGGCAGTACCGATGAGACCTTGCGTCAGACAGCGTTGATCGCGCAAGGAAAGGTAGCGATCAGGGCACTGGATGGACTGAAGATCGATATCAATCACATCGACCAACGCACCATCAGTCAGAGCATTGACATGATGGTCAAGGCGGACCCGCAACTGGCATGGCTCAAGGAGGCAGAACAACGGGGTGATGTGGACTGGCGCAGGGTCCAAGAGATTCACGACAGTTTCAAATACAGTCATTCCAGTCTTGGCCAAGGGGCTATGTTGGCGATTGTCATCGTTGTCGCTGCATTTACGGCAGGTGCCGCGAGTGGAGCATTGGGTACAACATTTGCGGGTGTGGGGTCTGCCGGTAGTGGAACAGCCATGGCCGCAGGTGGGATTACGGCCACAACCGGGTCCTTTGTGGCTGCGGGCTGGGGTAATGCGATGGCGACTGCTGCGCTGTCCTCCATGGCGGGCACGGCCGCAGCCAGCGCCATCAATAACAAGGGCAACTTGGGGAGGGTGGCCAAGGATGTATTCGGCGAAGACAGTTTGAAAGGCTATGTGTCCAGTGCGGCGATTGCCGGTTTCGGAGCCGCTTTCACCAACGAAATGGGGCGAACGTTAACACCGGAAGGTAACTATGTTTATGACGGTAATTACATCGAGCGGTTGAAGGCCTATGCAGCCAATACCGTGCTGAAAGGTGTGTTGAGTGGTAAGGACAAAGAGACCTGGCTGAGTATTGCGGCGACTGGGGCGTTGATGGAGTTGTATGAGTATTCTGCAGGGCGAGAACCAGATGTTAGACCTGGGGTAAAGAGGCCTGAAAGCAACGTTTTTCAAGAGTTGGATGGAGGGTTTGTACCGCGCGTTACTGTGGGTGGGGTCGTGCGAGAGGGAAATAATGTTGGTTTAAACCAAGCATGTGTCTCACTACTAGCTATCTGTCATGGAATGCCTATTAGTAATTTTTTAAATGAAGCTCCTGGATTTAACGCATTTGCGACCTTGCATGATACCTGGATGAATAGGCTGGTTGAGCTGAAAAGCTTGAAATGGCAGTTGGGCGGTTCTTTGGGGGAGAAGCCCGATATGAGTCTTCTTGAAAATATTGGTAGCATACCTCCAGCGTTGATCATTAACTATGGGGCGATTTTTGAAAAATATAGACCCTTGATAAGGTCGGTGAGAGATAATGAAAAAGAAAATTAGTAGCTTGTTGTTTTTTATGTTTGTTCTAGGCTGTTCTTCACCGTTCTATTCTACTTGGGTTAGTGCGATGGACGGACTTGTTGGTACTCCATTCGAGTCGCATTTTTGGCCTCCAAAATGCATGCCGAACTGTTTACACCAATACTGGTCGCCTAGTAATAAGAATGCAACCTTTGATAAGGTCGTGGATGAGGGGGGTGGTGTTCGTTATTACATTACATGGCTTATGGGGTGCCGGTACTCTATATTGGTTTCCGGATCTGGGATCATAAAATCCTGGCGATATGAAACAGAAGATAAGAGTAGTTGTTTTGTTTTTTAGGCGACTGGGGCGTTGATGGAGTGGTATGAGTATCCTGCAGGGCGAGAGCCAGATGTTAGGCCAGGGTGGATCGAGAAAAAAGCGTAATTTTTGAACCGTTAAAGGGTGGTTTTGCTCCTCGGGAAATGAAGGGTGGAAATATAAGGGAGGGAAAGAATATTGGGCTGAATGATTACCTGGGAAGTAGGTGTGGTGGTTTTTATTCAATATGTTACGGGACGCCAGTAAGTGATTTGTTGAATAGCGTTCCAGGGCTCAATGCGTTTGCGACTTTGCATGATGGAATGATGGAATGATGGAATGATGGTTAGGTTGAAGTCTTATAAGAACTCGTCAATGTCTATTTATGAGAGTATTGGAAGTATGCCGCCAGCACTGATTATCAATTATTGGGCTTTATATGATAAGTATCGACCTCTGGTTGAAGTGGAGAGAGAACGTAATAAAGATTGATGCAGTTTTACACTATTTGTACTCGTGATTGTAAGGGGCCGCTCTGGGGTGCAGGAAACTACAATAGAGTGTTTGATCGGGTTGTAGAGGAGGCTATGGGTAAACGATATTATATAACATGGGCGCGGGATTGCCGGTATTCGGTTCTGGTATCGAGGGGCGGAGTCATAGAGTCCTGGAGGTATGAAACCGTTAGCACGGAAAACTGTTATATATTTTGATCTGTTGGTTTTGGTTTGAGGTATGGTTGTTTTGCTTGAGTGGTTTGAGTTTGTGTGCTTAATCAGATGTTGGGCGGTGTGAAGATAAGCAGCATTCGGCGAGCAAGACCAAGAAGGTGACAAGTCAGGAGGATCATGTTCAGCAGGTTGCCAGGACCTTGGTGGCTGGCGGTAATGTGGCGCTCAAGGCCGGTGAGGATCTTGAACTGACCGCCAGCCGGGTGACGGCAGGGAATGAAGCCTACCTCTATGCGGGTAGCCGCCTGCTAGTAGGGGCCAACAACAAAGGGCATGACTGCAGTACTACTTACGCTGCTGTTTCCGATGGGCAAATCACTGTCCGCGACGAGGACAAACAGCGACGAGATGTTAACTTCACGATTTATGGCTCGACATCCTCGGCAACAAGTCGAACTCCAAGTCTTATTTTACCTAAGTGATTAAAATGGCTGCTTATGATTTATATGGTTTCAAGGGTGTGGCTATTTTTGAGGCGAAATCAAAAGTCGAGGAAAAGTTAAATTTTTATTTTGAGGAGAGAGATAGTTCATACCTAGGAGGGGTCTATTATAAGTTTGGCGGCAAGGAGTCAGAAAGCTTTGTTCTGAAAGGAAATATTGACCCTTTTGATGGAGAGTCTGTTGAGCAAATGTTCTCGGACTATCCGATTTTGCTTTATGTGGATACGACTCTTCGCTCTGAGGAGATTAAGTTGTTGTTAGGTCCAGACTTTTATTTGCTCAGGCACGAAATGTTTGACTAGAAATATCCCCCCTCCCCCCGGCGCAGAAATTGCTGAGGAGGGGTGGAAAATGACCAAGCTAAATAACGGTTCGATTATTTGTGTTTGAGGCGTTTTTAAGTGAGGGGTCTATGAATTTTGAACAGGTGGAAGATATACAGACAAAAGAAGAATTTGCAGATTTTGTCGAAGCGTTCAGAAAAGAACTGATACTGGCTCCTGATGAATGGGATAATCCAGATTTAGACAGGTTTTTAGGTGCAATGGAAGCTTGGGTGAGGGCAATAGATATGTATGCAAAGAACTCTGGAGATAAAGGTGTCGTCAACCCTAGCTGGAGAACTTTTGCAAAGATATTGTGTGCTGCAAAAGTGTATGAATAACTAGCCTGTAAACTCAGATCTTATCTAGTGGTGAAATAAATACTCCCGGCGTTTGCCGGGGATATTTTTCGATATTGGGTGGGCAGCTTCACCTCGACCCGATGTTCAAACGCTGGCTGAACTAGGTCGATTGAGCTGAAAGGTTGGTTTGACAGCCGTGTGGGAAATTCACGGGATGTCGATCAAATATCGGCATGCCAAGCACAGTAGTTCGAAAAAATGTTGTCAGGAAAATAACGTTGTTCACCACAAGGAAGCTTTACCCTATGAAAACTATCTTTAAAGCTGCAGCTGTTCTTTCACTGGCCCTGCTTTATGGCTGTGCATCGGCGCCGTCGATGGAAAAGATGCAGGCTGAAGTCGCACAGTACTCACTGCCCAAGCCGGCCGTTGCCGACAAGGGGCTGGTGTATGTTGTTCGCCCCAGTAATGTCGGGATGATGGTGCGCTTCAATGTGTTCCTCGATGACAAGGAAGCCGATTCGGAAATGGGCTACAACCGTGGCAACCAGTACATCTATTTCTATGTCACCCCGGGTCAGCACGTCATCAGTTCCAAGGCTGAAAACTGGGCGGACATGACCGTGACGGTCAAGGCGGGTGAGGTTATCTACCTCAAGCAGGAGGTTGACGTTGGCCTGGTCATGGCGCGCAACAGCTTGAAGCTGCTCAGCGATGTGGAAGGTCGCTATCTGGTCAAGGATGCTGCCCTGGGCACTATCGCCAAGGAGAGCAAGTAGGCCGGCAAGTCATTTACCTGAAAATGAATGTTGCTGATTCCTGACTCATAAAAAGGGGCGCTGCAAAAGAGCGCCCCATTTTTATTCTTATTTCAACAACCCTTGTTCAACCAGTCGATCGCCTTGCTCAACAGAACCGATCAATCACCCGAACTTCCGCCTGGCCCCGCAGCGACTGCCACTCGGCTTTCAGGGTTTCCAGTACCCGACCGATAAAGTCCTTGTCGGCGGCGGCTTTCTTGCCGACGTAGCCCTGGCCGCGGCGGTACATCTTCAGGCGGGCCGCGAGTTCCTGGTTGTTGCGCTCGAATTCTGCTTCATGGTTATGGGGCGACAGGCAGTCGATATGCACTTGGCCCGACTTGGCAATCCACAGGATGTGGCTGTCGTGGCTGTCTTTCTGTGCGGCGAACATACGTGCCAATTCATCAATAGTGGGTTGGTTATTAAGATTCATTTGTAGCCCCCTTGACCATTTGTCGATCTATCTAAGTTGATTCGCTAATTCATCTTGCTACGTCGGTAAGTTGAACCCTGATACCGGAAACAGGGCGACAGAGGGTGTCTGTCGGATACAGATAAGGCCCAGAGCCTGATGCGTGTAGTTGCCTTGATTAACTGCTACGCAATAGCGTCACAACGAAGAGAAGCAGCGCAAACCTGGATGAAGCTGCCGATATTCCAACCATCGACCACAAGCATCTTGAAGAGTTTTCGCCGGCTTCCCGTCCTTGTTCTGGACGATCAATGCCAGGTCAGTTTCATCAATCTGCCTTGTGGGCAGTACACATCCGGGTCACAGCTCGGCGGTCAGACGAGCTTGCTCATAACACCTTTGCCTCGTCCCCCGATCGGGGAGACGTCTGCATCATGCAAGAGGCCAATTCCTCTCGTCAACGGTTTTGTAGTGAAAATTTTCAGGCACTACATTTTGTCTGACAAAAGCCGCAAAGCCATCATCCAGACACCCCATCGCCGCCCGGGGCAGGTAGAATCGGCGCCTTGAAACGTTCTGAGGTTGCAGCGGTGGATGTACAACAAGGCTTCGTCCTGACCCGGCACTGGCGCGATACGCCGGCGGGCACGGAAGTCGAATTCTGGCTGGCCAGCGACCAGGGACCACGTCGGATACGCTTGCCGTTGCAGACTTCAGTGGCCTTCGTCCCGGCGGCGCAGCGTGCCCAGGCCGAGCGGCTGCTGGTCGATGACCCGGATGTGCAACTGCGTCCGCTGCAACTGCGGGATTTCCACCAACGGCCGGTGCTGGGCCTGTACTGCCCGCAGCACAATCAGCTGATGCGCCTGGAGAAGACCCTGCGGCGTGCCGGCGTCGAGGTGTTCGAGGCCGATGTGCGGCCCCCGGAGCGCTACCTGATGGAGCGTTTCATCACCGCGCCGGTGCAGTTCAGCGGCCAGCGGGGGCCCGATGGCCTGATCCTGGAAGCGCAGATGAAGCCGGCGCCCGACTACCGGCCGAAGCTCAAGCTGGTGTCCCTGGATATCGAGACCAGCGAGCGTGGCGAGTTGTATTCCATTGCCCTGCAAGGCTGCGGCCAACGCCAGGTGTACATGCTCGGCAAGGCCCGGGAGGACGACAGCGCGGTGGATTTCGACCTGGAGTTCTGCGCCAGCCGCGAGCAATTGCTGGAGAGGCTCAACCAGTGGCTGGCCGTGCACGACCCGGACGCGATCATCGGCTGGAACCTGGTGCAGTTTGATCTGCGGGTACTCCATGAGCACGCCCGGCGCCTGGCGGTGCCCCTGCGCCTGGGACGCGACGGCGCGGAGATGCACTGGCGCGAGCATGGCAGTCGCACCCACTATTTCGCCGCAGCGGCGGGGCGGCTGATCATCGACGGCATCGAGGCGCTGCGCTCGGCCACCTGGAGCTTTCCGTCCTTCAGCCTGGAGAACGTCGCCCAGACCCTGCTCGGCGAAGGCAAGTCGATCGACAACCCCTACCAGCGCATGGACGAGATCAACCGCATGTTCGCCGAGGACAAGCCGGCCCTGGCCCGCTACAACCTCAAGGATTGCGAACTGGTGACGCGGATCTTCGCCAAGACCCAGCTGCTGACCTTCCTCCTGGAGCGGGCCACGGTCACCGGCCTGCCCGCCGATCGCAGCGGCGGCTCGGTGGCGGCCTTCACCCACCTGTACATGCCACTGATGCATCGCCAGGGCTTCGTCGCCCCCAACCTCGGCGAGTTGCCGCCTCAGGCCAGCCCCGGCGGTTTTGTCATGGACTCGCGGCCCGGGCTCTACGAGTCGGTGCTGGTGCTGGACTACAAGAGCCTCTACCCCTCGATCATCCGCAGCTTCCTGATCGACCCGCTGGGCCTGGTGGAAGGTCTGCGCCAGCCCGATGACGAGCATTCAGTGGCGGGCTTTCGCGGTGCGCGTTTCTCCCGCACCCGGCATTGCCTTCCGGCCATTGTCCAGCGGGTCGCCGAAGGGCGCGAGCTGGCCAAGCGCGAGCACAATGCGCCGCTGTCCCAGGCGTTGAAAATCATCATGAACGCCTTCTATGGGGTGCTGGGTTCCAGCGGCTGCCGCTTCTTCGACCCGCGCCTGGCCAGCTCCATTACCCTGCGCGGCCACGAGATCATGGCCCGTACTCGGCAACTGATCGAAGCCCAGGGGCACCAGGTGATCTATGGCGACACCGATTCCACCTTCGTCTGGCTCGGCAGCCTGCATGACGAAGAACAGGCAGGCCTGATCGGCCGGACCCTGGTGGCCCAGGTCAACCAGTGGTGGCGTGAACATCTGCAGCAGGAATACGGCCTGGAAAGCGCCTTGGAGTTGCAGTTCGAAACCCACTACAAGCGCTTCCTGATGCCCACCATCCGCGGTGCCGAGGAGGGCAGCAAGAAGCGTTATGCGGGGCTGGTGCAGCGCGCCGACGGCAGCCAGGAGATGGTCTACAAGGGCCTGGAAACGGTACGCACCGACTGGTCGCCACTGGCCCGGGAATTCCAGCAGGAGCTGTACCGGCGGATCTTCCATCGCCAGCCCTACCAGGACTATGTGCGCGACTACGTGCAACGCACCCTGAGCGGCCAGTTGGACGACCTGCTGATCTACCGCAAGCGCCTGCGCCGGCCCCTGGACGACTATGAGCGCAATGTGCCGCCCCATGTGCGCGCTGCGCGCCTGGCCGACGACTACAACCGCGAGCAGGGCCGCCCATTGCAGTACCAGAATGGCGGCTGGATCAGCTACTTGATGACCCTGGCCGGCCCCGAGCCCCTGGAAAATCGCCGCGCCGCCATCGACTACGAACACTACCTGACCCGGCAACTGCAGCCGGTGGCGGACGCCATCCTGCCGTTTGTGCAGGACGATTTCAGCACCCTGGTGGGCGGGCAGATGGGGCTGTTCTGAGGCGCCTCAATCCACCACGAACAATTTGGCCCCCACGGTGGTGAAGGAGCGATGGGGCTCGGCATTGTCCGCCACCTGATAGCTCATGCCCGGGGTCAGCACGAACTGGCGGCCGTCCTCCAGTTCGGTGTGCAGCTCGCCTTCCAGGCACAGCAGGATATGGCCCTTGGAGCACCAGTGATCGGCCAGGTAGCCCGGGGTGTATTCCACCATGCGCACGCGGATCGGGCCGAACTGTCGGGTGCGCCACCAGGCGCTGCCGGTTTCACCACGGTGTTCGGTGGCTTCGATAGCCGACCAGTCGGTGGTGGCGAAGGGGATTCCAGTAATGTGCATGCATGACTCTTGCGGCAGGTTGAGAGAACGGGCGGCGAGGCAGGCTCAGTCGTCCACGGCTTCGCACAGCCCGCTGGCGCCGTGCTTGTCGCTGTACTTGACGGTTACCGAGTCGTCGTCCTCGACGCTGATGGACAGGCTGACTTCAGCGGTCTTGACCTGGAAATGCCGGTCATCCACGGCGCTGCTCGCGACCACCTTGCCATTGATGTACACCGGCCCGCCCTGGTCGGCGCTGACCGCCAGATTGCCCGGGCAGGAGACATTGAACAGCGGGATATCGCCGGCGTGGGCAACGCCGGTGAAGAGGGTCAAAGTGCCCAGCAGCAGGATTTTGCGCATTGCCGACTCCTTGTGAAGAGGTTCCGCGTGCTGGCTTGGTCAAGCCCTTCGGACCGCGGATCTGTGCCTAGCCTATCTTCGGCGCGCAGCCGCTGCGAGTGAAAAATGCAGCCCGGGGCTGAGCCTTTTCGGTCTTTTGTCAGACAAAAAAAACCTTGGACTCGATGCTGACGAATATGTCAGGTTTCCAGCGCCTCAAACGGGCGAGTGATAGGACGATCTCGCAGGCGGGGTCGTGTGTGCGCTATCGCTATTTTCTTTATCTGGAACAAGGACGTAAGCATGCCAAAAGCAAGCGCAAACCAGTTCGATGCGGCCGCTCAGGGCAGCGATGCCTACCTGCAGGTTCAGGCCTTCAGCCACCTGTACGATCGCGGCGGCAGCACCCTGGTCAATGGCAAACCTTCATACACCGCCGACCAGGCGGCCGACTCGATCCTGCGCAAGGGGCTGTCCTGGCACGACCAGAATGGCGACGGCAAGATTGACCTGAGCTACAGCTTCCTCACCGAAAAACCGGCCAACTACAACCCGAAGCTGGGCAGCTTCAGCGAGTTCAGCTCCCTGCAGAAAGCCCAGGCGCTGCTCTCCATGCAGTCCTGGGCGGACGTGGCCAAGGTCAGCTTCAGCGAAGCCGACAAGGGCGGCGACGGCCACATGACCTTCGGTAACTACAACGTCAGCACTGGCGGCGCGGCCTTCGCCTACCTGCCGTCCGGCGGCAGCTACGACGGCCAGTCCTGGTACCTGATCAACGACCAGTACCGGGTCAATGAAACCCCGGGCACCAACAACTACGGGCGCCAGACCCTGACCCACGAAATCGGCCATACCCTGGGCCTGTCCCATCCGGGGGTGTACAACGCCGGCAGCGGCAACCCCACCTACAAGGACGCCAGCTACGCCCAGGACACTCGCGGCTACAGCCTGATGAGCTACTGGAGCGAGAGCAACACCAAGCAGGATTTCAGCAAGGACGGCAGCGGCGCCTACGCCTCGGCGCCCCTGCTGGACGATATCGTCGCGGTGCAGAAACTCTACGGTGCCAACTTCGAGACCCGCGCCGACGACACCGTGTACGGCTTCAACTCCAATACCGGACGCGACTTCTACAGCGCCCACTCCAATGCCGACAAGCTGGTGTTTGCAGTCTGGGACGGTGGCGGCAACGACACCCTGGATTTCTCCGGCTTCAGCCAGAACCAGAAAATCAACCTCAACGAGGGTGGTTTCTCCGATGTCGGTGGCCTGGTGGGCAACGTCTCCATCGCCCATGGCGTGACCGTGGAAAATGCCATCGGCGGTTCGGGCAACGACCTGCTGATCGGTAACGCGGCGGCCAATATCCTCGAAGGCGGTGCCGGCAACGACATCCTCTACGGCGGTGGCGGTGGCGATACCCTGTGGGGCGGGGCAGGGGCCGACACCTTTGTCTTCGGCGCGGCTTCGGACTCGACCTTCGACGCCCCGGACTGGATCATGGATTTCACCAGCGGCGAGGACAAGATCGACCTCAGCGGCCTGTTCGCCTCCAGCGGCGCGACCCTGAACTTCGTCAGCGGCTTCACCGGCCATGCCGGCGACGCGATCCTCACCTACTTTGCCGAAACCAACCAGACCAGCCTGATGATCGACCTGACCGGGCATGGCGCGGTGGACTTCGCCGTGGGCACCGTGGGCCAGGCGGCCGTTACCGACATCATCGCCTGATCGACACCCGCCAGCAGAGCGGCGCATCCAGCGCCGCTCTGCTGGCCGACCTTCAATCAGGCCAGCTCAATCGCCACCGCCGCCGCCACACCCCCCGCCGCCACAACCGCTGCTGTCGCCGCCGCCATCGCTGCCACCACTGTCGCCATCACCGCCGAAGCGCGAGCTGTCGCTGTCCGCACTGCTGCTCGAATCGCTGTCCACGGCACTGCTGTGCAAATCGCTGCCGCAATGAATCAGCGTGCTACCGGCGCCGGTGTCCGTCAGGCGCCGCAGCGACTGGCAGTCGGCGACATAGTGAAAACCCCGGGTGATCTTCAGCTTGGCGTCCAGGGCGAACAGCAACGGCAGGCGGCTGGGGCTGGCGGGGTTGATGTTTTCTTCCAGGCAGGCCTGACGCCAGACCCGACGCAGGCCGTTATCGCTCTGCTGCTCGGCGTTGTGCCCGAGCACTGCCGCTGGGGTGTGATGGAGGAACTGGCCAAAGGCACGGTCGCAGAAGGCCTGGTATTCCCGGGTATGCAGAATGAATTCGTGCCACAGATCGTCCACCACCTGGGACGGCATCGACACATAGCGCTGGCCGCTTTTCAGGTAGGCGAGAAAGAACTGGCGCAGGCCCTGGGCTACAAGCTGGCAGTCCTTGAGGCCGAGGTGCGGATGCTGGGTGCGCAAGGGCTCGAACAGCCTGGGAGGCAGGCTGAAGGAGCGGATATAGGCTTCCCGGCGCAGCCCCACCAGGGCCTTCTGGCGGCGCCAGAACACCAGGATCAGCGCCAGGGCCGCCACCACAGGAAGGATCAACAGCATGCTCGGTCTCCGCTGCACAAAGAGCCGAGACAGTGGCACGGCAGGTGGCCAGCGGCAAGTGCCAGATCCCGAGCCTGGGGCTCGCGGCTTGCCGCGGCTCTCCGGGACAGCAGGCGGAAAAACCCAGCCGTGGAAAAAGGCCGCTTCTATCCTCAGCCGGCTTGTTCACACCACAGGGAAGTCTTGTTATGAAAGCACGCACAACCCCCATCGCCCTGGCCGTCGGCCTGGCCGCGCTGTGCCTGTTGCCCGGCGTTCAGGCTGATCAGGGCAGCGACACGGTGGCGCGCCTCAACCAGCTGTACAACGACACCCGCCAGGATTGCGGCGGCCCATCGAAACCGGCGTTCCTCTGTTCCGGAGTGCTGTTTCGCGCCACCTGGCCGTCCACCGACTACCAGTTCTACAGCATCAGCCCGAAAAGCCAGGCCAGCGGCGGGGTCTCGGCGTCCTACCTGCGCAAGGACTCGAAGTTCCGCAAGCTGGCCTACGGCCTGCAAAGCGGCTTTATCTTCGACACCATCTTCGGCAACCCCAAGGACCACCAGGACTACGCGGTGCTCTGTTCCTTCCCCATCGACGCCGCCACCGACGACCGTGCGCAGCAGGGCTGTACCGACTCGCGACGTACCCCCGGCAGTGTCGAGAAGTACTGCCACGAAATCGGTGTGAGCAATGCCGAGCAGTGGGGCGCCAACTACCGGCAGAATCGTGGCGACCACTCGCGCCAGTGCGCTTTCGATGTGCGCGACGAGCGCAACAGCGCCGCGGGCCCGGCTTTTTACCAGAGCATCCGTGCCATGGCGCAGATCGCCGCCGAATCCTTCGGTACCCAGAACGAATTGCGTCTGGCCAAGTGGGAGGAAAAACCGCCGCAGTCGCCATCGATCCTGGCCCTGTTCTACACCGAGGAACCGGGCCTGGAAGGCGCGCGGCTGAATCAGCTCCAGTGGTACCGGGCGGTGCAGCAGTACCTGCCGGTGATCAATATGAAACTGCCGCAGACCCCGCAGCAGGACGCGAGCTTTGTCTACGACAGCAAGAAGCAGGTGATCCAGCCCATCACCGAGAAGAATGGCTGCGAGCGTTATGTGCAGAGCGCGGTGTGGATCGAGCGGGACGACCCGGGTTTCGGCAAGAAGGTCATGACCCTGGAAGTGACGCCCACCGACTGCGGGCGCCGAGTCAAGGACAACCAGACCAACAACTTCTTCAATGAGCTGGCCAGTGACCACTACCTGGACGCCCAGTGGAAGAACAATCCGGACAACCGCGACAGCAGCGTGGGCAGCATGCGCCGGCAACTGGTCTGCCACTTCAACATTGCCCGCGACAAGCCAGAATGGAACCTGGAACCATCGCGGCCCTACACCTCCAACGAAGACTCCATCGCCAAGGGTTGCAACAACACCTGAGGCCCGTAGGAGCGGGCTTGCCCGCGAAGAGGGCCGCAAGCCCAACTTCGCCGGCAAGACCGCCTTCGCCGGCAAGCCGGCTCCTATGGGACCTGGTTGATATCCACATGGCGGGTTTCCCGCAGGCACAACAGGCCCACCACCAGGCTGACCCCGGTGATCAGCACCGGGTACCACAGCCCGTAGAAGATATCCCCGGTGTACACCACCAGGGCAAAGGACACCGTCGGCAGGAAACCGCCGAACCAGCCATTGCCAATGTGATAGGGCAGGGACATCGAGGTGTAGCGGATGCGGGTCGGGAACAGCTCCACCATCAGTGCCGCCAGCGGGCCGTAGCACATGGCGGCAATCAGGATCAGGGCGACGATCAGCAGCACCACCATCACCTTGTTGACGTTCTGGCTGTCGGCCTGCTGCGGATAGCCGGCCAGGGTCACCGCGCCGCGCAGGGCGGCCTCGTCGAAGCCGTCGATCTTCACCTCACCCACATTCACCTGCACCGGGCTGCCGGCCGGAGCGGCGATGCTGCTGTAGGGCAGGCCCTGTTTCACCAGGAAGGTCTTGACCTTGTCGCAGGGGCTGTCGAAACGCGCCTTGCCCACTGGGTCGAACTGGAAGGTGCAGGTGGCCGGGTCGGCCGTGACGCTGATCGGCGCCTGGCGGCTGGCCTGGTCGATGGCCGGGTTGGCGTAGTGGGCCAGGGCCTTGAAGATCGGGAAGTACAGCGCCGTGGCCAGCAGCAGGCCCAGCATCAGCACCGGCTTGCGCCCGACCTTGTCCGACAGCCAGCCGAAGAAGATGAACATCGGTGCGCCGATCACCACGCTGATGATCAACAGGCTGTTGGCCAGGGCGGGGTCCATCTTGAGGAACTGGGTGAGGAAGAACAGCACGTAGAACTGCGCGGCGTAGAAGGTCACCGCCTGCCCGGCGTTAATGCTGAACAGGGCGATCAGCACCACCTTGAGGTTGTCCCATTTGCCGAAGGATTCGCGGATCGGCGCCTTGCAGGTGTGGCCTTCCTCCTTCATTTTCAGGAAGGCCGGCGACTCATGCAGGCTCATGCGAATCCAGGTGGAAATGCCCAGCAGGACGATGGACAGCAGGAATGGCAGGCGCCAGCCCCAGACCTCGAACTGGTCGCCGGTGAAGTAGCGGCACGCCAGGATCACCAACAGCGACAGCAGCAGGCCCAGGGTTGCGGTGGACTGGATCCAGCTGGTGTGCAGGCCGCGCTTGCCCTGGGGCGCGTGCTCGGCGACATAGGTCGCGGCGCCGCCGTATTCGCCGCCCAGGGCCAGGCCCTGGAGCATGCGCAGGGCCACCAGGATGATCGGCGCGGCGATGCCGATGCTGGCGTAGTTGGGCAACAGGCCCACGGCGAAGGTCGCCACGCCCATCAGCACTATGGTGACCAGGAAGGTGTACTTGCGCCCGATCATGTCCCCCAGGCGACCGAACACCAGGGCGCCGAAGGGCCGCACCACGAAGCCGGCGGCAAAGGCCATCAGGGCGAAGATAAAGGCCGTGGTGTCGTTGACCCCGGCGAAGAACTGCTTGCTGATCACCGCCGCCAGGGCGCCGTAGAGGAAGAAGTCGTACCACTCGAACACCGTGCCGAGGGACGAGGCGAAAATCACTTTCTGGCTGCTCCGGGCGGCGGAGTCGTCCAGGGACGCATTGAGAGGCTGAGCGTGTTCTGACATAGGGCTTTCCTTACAGTGATTATTGTTGTTGTTCCACTGCCAACGTCGTTGCGCTTCACCCTACATCGGGTGAATCCATTGCTGCTGCGTACCTACGTAGGAGCTGGCCGGGCGGCGTTCCGCTTGCCAGCGAATAGGCCCTTGAGCCTGGCGTCGACCTTGAGGCCGCCTTCGCCGGCAAGCCGGCTCCTACAGTCATGCCGGGGTGGCGGTTTTCTGGTTCTGCAGGTTGCTCCTGGGCACCGAGGCCAGAATCAGTTCGGCGGCCTTCTCGGCGATCATCAGGGTCGGCGAGCAGGTATTGCCCGAGGTAATGCTGGGCATGATCGAGGCATCGGCGATGCGCAACCCGCCAATTCCATGCACCCGCAATTGTGCGTCCACCACCGCCTGGGGGTCGTTGCCCATACGGCAGGTGCCCACCGGATGGAAAATGGTGGTGCCGATGCGTCCGGCGGCTTCCTGCAATTGCTCGCTGCTTTGCAGCTCGGCGCCGGGCAGGTACTCGCTGGGCTTGAACGGCTGCAGGGCCGGGGCGCTGACGATGCGCCGGGTCAGGCGAATGGCATCGGCCGCCACCCGCAGGTCTTCTGGATGGCTCAGGTAGTTGGGCTGGATCAGCGGTGCGGCACCGGCCTCCAGCGAGCGGATCTCGACCCGGCCACGGCTTTGCGGACGCAGGTCGCAGACCGAGGCGGTAAAGGCCGGGAAGGCATGCAGAGGTTCGCCGAAGCGCTCCAGGGACAAGGGTTGTACGTGGTACTCCAGGTTGGCCCGGGCCTGCTCCGGGCCCGAGCGGGCAAAGGCGCCCAGCTGGCTGGGGGCCATGGACAGCGGCCCGGAACGGTCATACAGGTAGCGCAGGCCCATGCCCATCTTGCCCCACAGGCTGCCGGCGATCTGGTTCAGGGTGCGGGCATTCTGCAGCTTGTAGATCAGGCGCAGTTGCAGGTGATCCTGCAGGTTCTGACCCACCCCGGGCAGGGCATGGCTGACGCCTATGCCCAGGCGTTGCAGCAGCGCGCTGGGCCCCACCCCGGAACGCTGGAGGATGCTCGGCGAACCAATGGCGCCAGCGCAGAGAATGATTTCCCGGCGCGCCTTGAAGTTCACCAGGCGCCCCTCGCAGCTGGCCCGCACCGCCGTGGCACGGCCATCCTCGAGGATCAGCCGCTGCACCTCGATGCCGGTCAGCACCACCAGGTTGGGGCGCTGGGCAATGGGCTTGAGAAAGGCCTTGGCCGCATTCCAGCGCACCCCGGCCTTCTGGTTGACCTGGAAATAGCCGCAGCCTTCGTTGTCGCCACCGTTGAAGTCATCGGTATTGCGGATGCCGCTCTGTTGCGCCGCATCGCGAAAGGCGTCGAGAATCGGCCACGACAAGCGCTGGCGCTCGACCCGCCATTCGCCGCTGGCGCCGTGCAACTCGGTGCTGCCGGCAAAGTGGTTCTCGCTCTTCTTGAACAGCGGCAGCACCTGCTCCCAGCTCCAGCCGGGGTTGCCCGCGGCGGCCCAGCCATCGTAGTCGGCGGCCTGGCCGCGCATGTAGATCATGCCGTTGATCGACGAGCAGCCCCCCAGCACCTTGCCCCGCGGGTAGCTCAGGCTGCGACCCTGCAGGCCGGGCTCGGCCTCGGTCTTGAAGCACCAGTCGGTGCGCGGGTTGCCGATGCAGAACAGGTAGCCCACGGGAATGTGGATCCAGGGGTAGTTGTCGCGACCGCCGGCTTCCAGCAACAGCACCCGGTGCTGGGGATTGGCCGACAGGCGATTGGCCAACAGGCAGCCGGCAGGGCCGGCGCCGACCACTATGTAGTCGTAGGCGTCAAAGGCGGGAAGCATCCGTGACCTCGCTTCTGGTTCTTGTTGTGCCTTCATCCTAGTTGTTAGCTTTCGTCAAAAGAATGTTAGTTTTTGCCCACCCGCTGTGCGTTTTCTAACAGTGCCGAGCGCGGCACCGACAAGGAATCCCATGTTCGACTGGAATGACCTGCGCTTCTTTCTCGAGCTGCAACGCAGCGGCCGCCTGCTCACCGCGGCGCGCCGGCTGAACACCACCCACGCCACGGTGGCGCGGCATATCGAGGCGGTGGAGAAGGCCCTGGGCACCGCGCTGTTCGTCCAGCATGCCCAGGGCTACGAGTTGACCCCGGCCGGCGAGGCGCTGCTCAAGCATGCCGAGGCCATGGAGAACGTGGCCCTGCTGGTGCAGGAGGAAATCACCCAGTCCAGCGCGCCCCTGGGCAAGATCCGCGTCGGGGTCACCGAAGGCCTGGGGGTGAAGTTCCTTGCCAGCCGCATGCACGGCCTGTTCGAGCGCTACCCGGGGCTGGAGGTGGAGCTGGTGGCGGTGCCGCGCTTTGTCAGCATCCTCAATCGCGAGGCGGAGATCAGCATCCACCTGGAACGCCCCAGTGCCGACATGCTGGTGACCCGCAAGCTCACCGACTACCGCCTGGCGCTGTACGCCAGCCAGGCCTACCTGGACCGCGCGCCGCCCCTGCGCAGCCGCGAGGACCTGGGGCGCCACGCCTGGATCGGCTACGTCGACGACCTGCTGTTCAGCCAGGAACTGATGTTTCTCAACAGCTTCTGCCGCAACCCGCGGGTGGTGTTCCACAGCACCAGTGTGATTGCCCAGCAGGAAGCCGCGCGCTCGGGCCTGGGGATCGCCGTGTTGCCGTGCTACATGGCCGCTGCCGACCCGCAATTGGTGCCGCTGCTGCCGGCCGAGAGCATCCAGCGCGCCTACTGGATCAGCACCCGCCGCGAGCTGCACAAGTCGGTGCGGCTGCGGGTGGTCTGGGACTATGTGATGGAGTTGTGCGCGAGCCAGCAGGCGGTGTTGCTGGGGCCCGAGGTGACGGCCCGGGCCTGAGCGGAATCAGAGCATCGGCCCGCAATGCACCGACTGGCGAATCGGTTCCCCCGGCGCAATATCGACAAACCGCGACCCATAGGACTCAGCCTTCAACGGTCCGCCTTCGCGGCCCATGCCCAGGCCACCGGCACTCTGGGTTTCGCCTTGCTGCAACAGCGGGTCGAGGCAGGCCTCGGCGCTCAGCAGGCGCAGGGTCACGGCCTGGCGGCGCGGTTGTTCACCGGCCAGCAGGGGGCTGGAGCGGTGCCACAGGTATTTGCTGAACAGCAGCGCGTCGCCGGGCTCGAAGGCATCCTCCAGGCGCTGCTGTTCGAAGCAGTCGATCAGTGGCCCAGGGGTACCGTAGGTCTGTTGCAACTGCGCACTGAGCTCGGCCACCGATTCGCCCCGCGCCAGCTTCTCGGCCAACTGCCGCGAATACTGGAAATTGGCCTGGGCCGAGCACAGCGACAGCGGCACCCAGGCCATGCCGCCGCCCTGGCCTTGCGGGCGGATCGGTTGCAACGGCAGCCACAGGCTGAAGGCCGGGTCCTGGGGGCGGATATAGCGAAAGTTCAGCGAATCGTAATGCCAGGCAAAGCCCGTGCGCCCCACTGGCAGCTCGAAACTCTGGGCCTCGCTGACAATCAGCCGGCCGCCCGTGAGGCCGGTGAGTGCCTGGGCAAAGGCCGGTTGCTGGTAGAGCCGTTCGAGAATGCCGACCTGCCCCAGTTGGTGAGTCAGGCGGCCGAAGCCGTCGCCATGGCTTGCCGTGTTCGGTTGGGCAGGGCGCAACTGGCTGTCGGCCAGTTCGCGCAGTTGTTCGATGGCGGACTGTGTCAGCAGTTGACGCAGCTTGATGAAGCCACGCTCGTGGAACTGCTGCAGGTCGTGTTGCTCCAGGCGCAGCGGGTTGACCAGGGCAGCGGCGGTGTCGGGCAGAACCGAGGGCAGGTTCACAGGGGCATTCCATTACCGGGGACAAGGCCCCTGAGTATGGGCGGCACGCGCCGGGACGCCAGGCTGGATTCGACCTCGGGCGGTGTCTTTGCGACATCGGCAAGGCTGCGCAGCGCCTTAGCTGTCGTCGCGGATATAGCGATCCTGGGTCTGGATAAAGTCATCGAAGGCCCTGGAGTTGTAGACCTCGAGGCAGGCATGCAACACCACCTTGGTGGGGCTGTACTTGCTGCGGCCCGAAGCCCGGGCATAGGCCGCGGTCACATAGTCGGTGGTGGCGTTGTAGGGGTCGTGCAGGGTTTCCAGGGTGTCTTCGTTCTGCAGCACGTTGTGCAAGCCCGCGCCCAGCACGCCATACATGCCGATCGCATGGCGGACATCCTGGCCCATGGCCGAGGGTTCCGGGAAGCGCTCGCCCAGGCAGTTGGCCAGGCCGTAGTTCTTCAGCGACTGGCGCGCGGCCTCGACCGTGCTCGTGGCCTGGGCCGTGCTGCAGGCAGCGGCCAGCAATAACAGCAGTGCGTTTATCCTTTTCACCCTTGTCACTCCTCGATCCCAGCATCCGCCCGTGCTGGCGGGCGCAGATGGTCGGCGGCGCCACGGCGCTTGTCAACGCGTCGGCTGGGCGTCGGGCTATCGGTCGGTCTCGGCGGCGGGCGCGCGAGCCGGTTGCTGGCGGGTGCCCAGCAACAGCCCCATGGCCAACAGGCTGGCTGCACCGGCCAGGGCCATGGCCAGGCGAAAGCCGCTGGTCATGGCGGCGCCATACAGCTCGCTGAACAGTGGTGGGTGCAGCGTCAGATGGTGCTCGATCACCGCCTGCCTGGCCAGCTCGGCGGCGTTGTCGATGCCGGCCGCTCTGGCCGAGTCGCTGAGCACCTGCAGCGCCCGGGCGCTCATCAAGCTGCCGAGCAGGGCGATACCCAGGCTCATGCCGGTCTGGCGCAGGGCGTTCATGCTGGCCGAGGCGATCCCGGCACGCTCCACCGGCGCACAGGCCATCACCATCAAGCCTGTGGCCGGCACCGCCAGGCCCATGCCCAACCCCAGGAGGCCGAACAACCCGCCCACCAGCCAGTAGGGCGTATGGCTATCGAAGACGGTCATGGCGCTCATTGCCAGGCCCACCAGGCCATAGCCGCCGACCATCAGCCAAGGCAGGGGAAGGTGCTGGTGCAGGCGGCCGAAGAGTATCGACACACAGCCCGTGACCACGAACTGCGCAAGCATCCGCAGGCCGCTGTCGGCGGCCGACCAGCCCTGGATCTGCTGCAGGAAGATCGAGAAGAAGAACAGGCTGCTGTAGCAGGAAAAGCCGAGGATAAACGACGCCAGGTTGGCCGTCGCGAAGGGTCGCTGGCGGAACAGCGCCAGCGGCACCAGCGGCCGCTGCACTCGACCCTCCACCCAGATCAGGCCCAGCAGGGCCAGGGCCGCCAATAGCCAGGAAGCCAGGGCCGCGGGGCTGGCGAAACCCTGCTCGCCGGCGACGATCAGCCCGTAGCTCAGGGCCCCGAGGCAGAGCACACTGAGAATCTGCCCCAGAGGATCGAGCGCGGCCTGCTGGGGATGCTTGCGCTCGCTGATGCCCCAGCCGCCCAGCGCCAGCGCCAACAGGCCGATGGGCAGGTTGATCAGGAAGATGCTCTGCCAGCCCAGGTGCTCCAGCAGCAGCCCGCCCAGCAGCGGCCCGAGGATCAGCGCCAGGGCACTGAAGGCCGACCAGCCGCCAATCACATGGGCCCGTTGCCGGGCATCGGGGAAGGCATGGCTGAGGATCGGCATCGCCCCGGGAATCAGCAGGGCCCCGGCCAGCCCTTGCACCGCGCGCCCGACCAGCAGCAGCGAGAGTTCCTGGGCCAGGGCGCACAGCGCCGAGCCGAGGCAGAACAGCAGTACGCCGATCAGCCAGCAGCGCTTGTGGCCGAAACGGTCTGCCAGGGGCCCCGCCGACAGCATGAATGCCGAAAGGCAGATGGCGTAGGCATTGACCACCCATTGCAGGCCGCCGAGGCCAGTGGCCAGGGCCTGCTGCAAGGTCGGCAGGGCGAGGTTGACGATGCTGATGTCGAGGGACGCGAGGAAGGTCCCGAGGTAGGCGGCGGCTACCAGGGCAGGGCGGCGAAAGCGTTGCATATGAATCTCCCGCGGTGTCTGGAATGGGTTTGCGGGGCCAGCTTAGTGTTTCGACTGACCGTCGGTCAATGGAAAATGACAAGGATTCTCAACTCTCTTTTCCCTGGCAATTGCCCTAATATGTCGCCCTTGTCGAACCGCATGGATGGCTGCATGAGCCGCAATACCCCCCCGTCCCCCGAGCAGCCGCGACCGCGCACCAAACCGGCTGAAGTGCGCCTGGAAGAGCTGATGGCCGCCGCCGAGAGCCTGTTCCTCAGCCAGGGCGTGGAGGCCACCACCATCAGCGAGATAGTCGCCCGGGCCGAGGTGGCCAAGGGCACCTTCTATCACTACTTCGACTCCAAGAACGACATGCTGGCGGCCCTCGGCCAGCGCTATACCCGGCACTTCCTCGAACGCCTGGAGCAGGCGCTGGATGCCTGCGCCGAGGATGACTGGGTGGGTCGCATCTCAAGCTGGATCCGCACCAGCGTGCAGGCCTACCTCGACAGCTACCGGCTGCACGACATCGTCTACCCCAGCCATCATCACCATGACCGCGGAAACCCGGAAAAGAGCGCGATCCTTGAGCAGTTGCTGGGCATTCTCGAAGGCGGCCAGCACGCCGGCAGTTGGCAGCTGGCACAGCCCGGGGTCATGGCGTCCTTGATCTATGCCGGGGTGCATGGCGCCACTGACGATGTGATCGCCGCCGGCGAGGCAGACGGCCGGGTCCTGGCCGAGGCCATCGTCCAGGCCTGCCTGCGCATGCTGGGTGTCGAGCAGCGCTGAAATCCCCCCAGGTACAAGGAATCACCTGTCAATGAAAACCGCCAAGCGCTTGATCGGCGCTGCGCTCGCCCTGTTGCTGGCTTACCAGGGTTATGTCTGGGTGTACTACGGCATGCCCTACCGGGAGCGCCGCTACAGCCCTAACCAGGCCTTCTACTACCAGAAGTACCGACTGTTCAGCTGGAGCCGCTGGATACCGCGCATGACCATGCCCGGCGATGGCGACAGTTCGCTGTACGCCATCGATGGCTACCTGCGGGTGTTCAAGGCTGACGGCACCCTGGAGGGAGAGGGCTATGACCGATGCATCTCGGTGACGGAGGTGTTCTGGACCGGCAGGTCGCTGGTCGGCTTCGGCTGCACTGAGCACCTGATCCGCTTGTCAGCGGATGGTGGCTAGGGTGCGGCCGTCGCGTTTAACCCGGCAGCAGCTCGAAGTGCGCACTGGCCAGGCAATCGCCGTTGACCAGCAGGTGCACCTGATGGTGCCCCGGGTAATGGCGCCGAGTGCTGAAGTCGCGGATCTGCTGCTGGCGCTGTAACAGCTGGCGGGCTTCGCCTGGCAGGGTGAAGGTCTTGAACTTGAACACCTTGCGTGAGGTGGCGCCCGAGGCCTTGACGTAGTCGATGGCGTAATCCACCACCAGGCGCTGGGGTTCGGGGCTGGTGGACTGCAATTGCAGCGACAGGCTCAAGGCGTCGCCCAGTTGCAGGGCGCTCGGGCTCGCCTTGAATGCCTCCACTTGCACCTGGGCCCGGGCGCCGGCGCCGATCAGTGCCAGGGCCTGGCGTTCACCTTGCTTGATTAGGCTGCGCAGGCCGTGGCGGGCGATCCAGGCGCTGTGGGGTTGCTCCAGCGGCCAGCCCTGCAAGCGTTCCAGCAGCCACTGCGGATGTTCCTTGCTGATGTCGTTGAGGTGGTTGGCCACTGACTTGCGCACATACAGGCTGGGGTCGTTCTTCAGGCGTTCGAGGATCGGCCCTGCCAGTTCCGGGTCGGCCTGCAACTGCTCCAGGCGAAATGACCAGGGCAGGCGCGGGCGGCTGCCTTCGCTGGCCAGCCGGCGCACATGCTCATCGGCATCCGCGGCCCACTCCAGCATCAGCGCCAGGCTGCGCTGGCAGTCCTGGCGGATAAACGGCCGCACGGCGAATTCCGAGGAGCCAAAGCCGGTGAAGTACTTCAGCGCGTCCATGGACAGGTCGAATTGATCCAGGCCGTGGCTGGCGACGAAGTGCGGCAGGAAGATGCACACGAAACGGCTGTTCAGGCGCGGCGCCAGGGCCCGCAGCCGTTCGAGGCTGCCGGGGTAGTCCAGGTCCAGCACCTGGTGCAGGCTGTCGCTGACCCGGGCCAGGCGCTGCATCAGCGACAGCTCATCGAGGCCCTGGCTGGCCAGGTGCAGGAAGTCCCGGTGGCGAAAGGCCGGGTACACCCGGTGCATCTCTCGGGCGATGTGCTCCAGGCGTTCGTGGTTGAAGATTTCCTTGAGGGCCGGGGCCTTCTCTTGGCTAGAGCTCATGGGGTGTATCCATTCAGAAGCGAGGCGGCGCCCACTCTACACAACCCCCCTGACAGAAGCTGTCAGGACAGGTTGTGTAGGAGCTGGCTTGCCAGCGAAGGGCGCGCCGCATCATGGGTTCATGCCCAGGCCAGATCAGCGCATTGGCGGCAGCGGGCTCTCCACTTGCTCATCCTGCTCGTCGGCCTCGAACAGCCGGGCCAGTTCGGCCCGGGCTTCCTGGGCGCTTTGCAGCACCTTGGCGGCGTCGTCGTACATCGCGTGCTGGTCTGCCAGCAGCTGTTCGTCGTGCTGGGTAAAGCGTTGGATCCGCGAGTCGGCCTGGGCCTGGCTCAAGCCCAGGCCGACCAGGGTGCGGCGGCTCATTTCCAGGCTTGAGTAATAGGTTTCCCGCACCGCCTGGGCATCCAGGTCCACCAGCCGGTGCACGTGCTGGCGGTTACGTGCGCGAGCGATGATCTTCAGGTGCGGGTAGAGCTTGCGCACCTTTTCCGCGGTCTTGATATTGGTTTCCGGGTCGTCGGTGGCAATCACGAAATACTCGGCCTGGCCGACCTTGGCCGCGCTGAGGATCTCCGGGCGCATGGGGTCGCCGTAGAACACCGGCATGCCGCCGAAACTGCGGATCAGCTCGATGGTGTCCACCGAGGTGTCCAGGGCCACGAAGGGCACCTTCTGTGCCCGCAGGATACGGGCCACGATCTGCCCCATGCGGCCCATCCCGGCAATCACCACTCGCGGGTTGTCGGCATCGATCTCGCGGTATTCGGCGGGCATATCCACGGCCTTGGCCTTGGGCTTGAGCCAGCGCGAACAGGCCAGCAACAGCAGCGGCGTGAGGGCCATGGACAGGGTGATGGTGAGCACCAGCAAATCATGCAGCTGGGCTTCGAACAGGCCCTGGTCGCGGCCGATCTTGAACACCACGAAGGCAAATTCACCGCCGGCGGCCAGCACCACCCCGAGGCGCACCGCGCTTTCCCGATTGAGGCCGCCGGCCAGGCGCCCGACCACATACAGCAGCGGCAGCTTGAGGCCGATCAGCAACAGGGTCAGGCCCAGTACCGCCACCGGTGCGCTGAACAGCAGGCTGAGGTTGGCGCCCATGCCGACGCTGATGAAGAACAGCCCCAGCAGCAGGCCCTTGAAGGGTTCGATCTGTGCTTCCAGCTCGTGGCGGTACTCGGAATCGGCCAGCAGCAGCCCGGCAAGAAAGGCCCCCAGGGCCATGGACACGCCCACCAGGTCCATCAGCCAGGCGGTGCCGATCACCACCAGCAGGGCGGTGGCGGTGGACACTTCCGGCAAGCGGGTGCGGGCAACGATGCGGAACACCGGACGCAGCAGGTAGCGCCCACCGACCACCACCACGGCGATGCTGCCCAGCACCTGCAGACCGTGGCGCAGGTCATCGGCGCTGCTGCTGTGGTGATCACCGCCGGCCAGCACCGGAACCATGGCAATCAATGGAATCGCCGCGATGTCCTGGAACAGCAGGATGGCGAAGGCCATGCGCCCGTGAGGGCTGTTCAGCTCCTTGCGCTCGGCCAGGCTCTGCAGGCCCAGGGCGGTGGACGACAGGGCCAGGCCCAGGCCCAGGACGATGGCACTGTTGAGTGACTGGCCGAACAGAAACAGCGCTATCACACCGATCAGCATCCCGGTCAGCAGCACCTGGGCCAGGCCGACGCCGAACACCGCCTTGCGCATCACCCACAGGCGCTTGGGCGACAGCTCCAGGCCGATGATAAACAGCAACAGCACCACCCCCAGCTCGGAAATATGGCTGACGCTCTGCGGGTTGCCGATCAGGCCCAGTACCGACGGGCCGATCAACACCCCCGCCAGCAGGTAGCCGAGCACCGCGCCCAGTTGCAGGCGCTTGGCCAGGGGCACGATCAGCACCGCGGCGCAGAGAAACACGACGGCGGCTTGTAGCAGGTTGCCTTCATGGGGCATGGGGGAACTCCTGGTAACACGGTGCGCTGGGGCTGGAGGGTGATGGCCGAAGGTTGCACCGGCGGCCGCCACTGTCTCCGGTCAACACTGGAACGAAAACGGGATCTTTGTTGTGACAGGCCTGGCGGGCTTCAGGACACGTCGTCGAGCTGGAACCGGCTGACCTGGCGGCCATGGTCGCAGTTCAATGTTGCACTGAGGCGCTGTGTGCTTCGGCTACCGGGGCGCGAAGCGCCCATCCCACTGCGGGTCCAGGCGCTGGATGCGCGCGGCCAGGGGAGGGTGGGTGGCGAACAGGCGACCCCAGCGGGTTTTCGCCTCCTGATGGAAGTACATGTGGCTGTACTGCGCGGCGCCAAAGGCCTTGAGGCGTGAGCCGGCCTTGTGGGCGCCGATCTTCTTCAGGGCGCCGCCGATGCCCTCGGGGTTGCGGGTGAACTGTACCGCCGAGGCGTCGGCGAGAAACTCCCGCTGGCGACTGATGGCGGCCTTGATCAGGCTGCCCAGCAGGTTGCCCAGCGAGCCGAAGATCAACAGGGCTAGGCCCAGCACGGCGTAGATGATCTGCCACATAAACCGGTGGCGATCACTGCCCAGGTGCTCGCGCTCGGCCTGGCGCAGCACCAGGATGCCCGCCAGGCTGAACACCAGCAGGCCGTGAATCACCGATAGCAGCCGAGTGTTGAGGCGCATGTCGCCATTGAGGATATGGCTGAATTCGTGGGCGATCATGCCTTGCAGTTCGTCGCGGTCGAGGTGGACCAGGGCGCCGCGGGTCACGCCGAGCACCGCCTGCTGGGGGTCGAGGCCGGCGGCGAAGGCGTTGATCGCGTCTTCCGGCAGCAGGTACACCCCGGGCATCGCGGTGCCCGAGGCCAGGGCCATTTCCTCGACGATATGCAACAGCCGGCGTTCCTCGGGGCTGCGCGGGGCGCCATTGAGCAGGCGTCCACCGAGGAATTCGGCGATCACCCGGCCACCGGCGCGCAGGCGCCAGGTCTTGTAGCAACTGCCCAGCAGCACCACCAACAGGATGCTCAGCGCCACCGCGGCAAATACGGTCCAGCTGAATACCTTGGGCTGGTTGTATTCCTGGTTCAGCTCCCGCCACAGCAGGCCCAGGCCCAGGCTGCCAAGGGCGCTCAGGCAGGCCACGGCCAGGGTCATCAACAGCAGCAGTTTGAGGGTGTGGCGCCTGGCGCGGGCCTGGTGCTGGAAAAACTTCATGCAATGTTCCGGGGCAATAAGCGGCCCTATACAGCCTGTACAGGGACGCCTGTGTTACGAGAAGGACAGCCGAGTGGCCTGTTGAATCTCTGCGCTGTCGGCGAACTGCAGCAGCGCGGCATCGGCCTTGTGGCCGAACAGGCGGGCGAAAAACAGCGCCGGCACCCGTTGCTTGCAGAGGTTGTAGTCGGTCACTGCGTCGTTGAAGGCCTGGCGGGCGAACGCCACCTTGTTCTCGGTGCTGATGAGCTCTTCGCTCAACTGCGCCATGTTCTGCGAGGCCTGCAGCTGGGGGTAGGCTTCCAGGCTCAGGTGCAGGCGGCTCAGGGCGTGGTCCAGGGCGCTTTGGTCCTGGCCCAGGCGGGCGATTTTCTCGCTGTCGCCAGGCTGCGCCGCTGCCGCTTGCAGGCTGTTGCTGGCCTGGTTGCGGGCCTGGGCCAGCTCGGTCAGGGTGCTGTGTTCGTGCTGCAGGTAGCCCTTGACGGCCTCCAGCAGGTTGGGAATCAGGTCATAGCGGCGCTTGAGCTGCACCTCGATCTGGGCGAAGGCGTTGTGCAGGCGAATGCGGCGGCTGGTCAGGCGGTTGTACAGGCTGACCAGGTACAGCGCCAGTACAGCCAGCAGCACCAGGGTGACGATATCGGCCGGGGCCATGGGATGTCCTTATCTGGGTGGGGCGTGGGGGCGGCAATGGTAACGGATTATTCCCCGGCCGTGGCAGCGTTGCGCGGTCTAGACCGGCCCGGCAAGGATTGCCAAGCGCCGGCAATTCTGCGAAAAAGCGCTCCGCGTCGCGTTGCCCGCATCAGCAACGGACTTTGAAAGGCTCGATCCAGGGACAGGTGATGGACAAGATCATGCTCAGGTTGTCGGTTGTCGACGACTATCCACCGGCGGCCAGCGAAGGGGTCTGGGCCGAACGGCTGGCCGATGGCTGCTACCGCATCGCCAATATTCCCTTCTATTCCCAGGAACTGTGCAGCGGCGACGAGGTGCAGGTGCGCACCGAGGCCGATGGCCTGCAGTGGTTCTGCGAGGTGGTGCGCAGCAGCGGCAACAGCACCTTGCGCCTGATATTCATGGTTGCTGGCGAGGCTCAGATAAACCCGGTACTGCAGCGGATCAGCGACCTGGGTTGTCGCTGGGAAGGCTTCAGCCAACGCTTCTATTCGGTCAATGTGCCGCCTTCGGTATCGCTGGATACCGTGCTGGACTACCTGCAGGAATGCTTCGAACAGGACTGGCTGGACTATGAAACCGGGCTGTTGCGCCAATGACCCATCAACCAGGAGCCACACCCATGCAACTGATGTTCCAGGCCACTACCTACAGCGCCTTCACTGAAGACCAGGTGCGGATCTTCGGCCTGGCCGACGACCCGCAAGCACCCGAGCACTACCTGCTGCTGCAACGCGCGGAAAGCTTCGACGAACAGGACCAGGCGCTGGGCATGGACAGCTATTACCTCGAGCTGGGCGGGCAGCAGATGGCCGGCTACGGCGGTGTCGATCGGCTGCTGCTGGAACCCGGCCAGTTGACCCTGCACTTCTCCACGACCCAGGCCTGGTGCCGCGACCTGAGTGCGCTGGTGGTGCGCTGGTCGGCCGAGTTGGCAAGCCTGGAGGCGATGGCGGTGGCGCTCGAGGGCATATTCGAGGGCTGTGGCAGCTTGATCGAGGTGCGCCAGGGGTGATTGCCAAGCGCCGGCATTTCTGCGAAAAAGCCCGCCGCAGTCCCGCGATGGGGCGATTGAACGGGAGTGCAGCATGAGCGACGAATTGCAGATCATCGAAATCCAGCCGGGCGACGGCAAGGCCGTGGTCAAGGGCGCCCTGATCACCACCCAGTACCGGGGCTTCCTGGAAGATGGCAGCAGCTTCGATTCTTCCTACGATCGCGGTAAACCCTTCCAGTGCGTGATTGGCACCGGCCGGGTGATCAAGGGATGGGACCAGGGCCTGATGGGCATGCGGGTGGGCGGCAAGCGCAAGCTGCTGGTGCCGGCGCACCTGGGGTATGGCGAGCGCAGCATGGGCGCGATCCCGCCCAACGCCAACCTGGTGTTCGAAATCGAGTTGCTGGAAGTGCTGACCCGCGACGACTGAACCTCCCTGTGCCTGGAACCCTGCCCAATGCTGCCCACTACAGCCTGCCCGGTCGTCCTGCGCCGCCGGGGTTGTCTGGAAATCCTGGTGTTTCGTCACCCCCTGGCCGGCGTGCAGTTGGTCAAGGGCAGCCTGGAACCGGGGGAGTGCAGCGCTGTGGCGGCGGTTCGCGAGTTGGCGGAGGAAGCCGGGGTGCAGGGCGTCGCTAGCGGTGCGCTGGGGGTCTGGGACGCAGGCTTTGCCGGGCAGGTCTGGGCCTTTCATCAGTGCCGGGCGGCGGCGCTGCCCGATACCTGGCGCCATCAGTGCGCCGACGATGGCGGGCATGAGTTCAGCTTCTTCTGGCATCCCCTGGCCAGCCCGCCTTCGGCCGAGTGGCACCCGCTGTTCCAGGGCGCCCTGGCCTTTGTGCGCCAGCAGCTGGAAGGTCGTGAGGTCGATGGCTGCGGGGCGTTGCCCGAGCGCTATTGAGCCAGCCGATACTGGTTGTTGCCGCTGCGCTTGGCTTCGTACATCGCCAGGTCGGCGATATGCAGCAGTTGGTCCATGCGCGCCCCGTGGTCAGGGAACACCGCCACCCCCAGGCTACTGCCGATGCTGTGCTGGCGGCTGTCGACTTCCACCGGCGCTGACAGTTGGCTGAAGATTTTCTCGCCAATGCGCCGGGCCTCTTCCGCCAGATCGAGCCCCGCAGACAAGCCCTCCAGCACCAGCACAAATTCATCGCCACCAATGCGCGCCACGGTGTCGCTGGCCCGCAGCATGCCTTGCAGGCGCTGGGCGGTGGCGCTCAACACCCGGTCGCCGGCGGCATGGCCGTACTGATCGTTGATCGCCTTGAAGCCATTGAGGTCGACGAATACCAGGGCCACCCGGGTCTCGGCGTGGCGCGCCTGTTCCAGGGCTTGGGACAGGCGCTGTTCGAGCATCAGGCGGTTGGGCAGGCCGGTCAGGGGGTCGAAGTGCGCCAGCTGCTGCAACTGGCGGGTGGAGACCTTTTCATCGGTGATATCGCGCACCACGCCTAGCATTTTGATGGTGGTGTCGTGCACATTCTTCACCACATTGCCGGTCTCGCGCAGCCAATGGATGCTGCCGTCGGGCCACACCACGCGGTATTCCTCGTCATGATTCTCGCCGGTCTGCAGGCAGCGCAGCTCGCCGGCGCGAACCCGCTCGCGGTCCTCGGGGTGCACGCGGGAGCAGAACAGCTCGTAGGAGGGCACCACTTCGCCAACCTTGAAGCCGAACATGCCGTAGATGGCCTCCGACCAGTACAGGCGCTGGGTGTCCACTTCCCAGTCCCAGGTGCCGATGCGCGCGAAGTACTGGCTGCGCTTGAAGCGCTCAGCCTCGTCAGGGGTGCCTTCGAGGCCTTGTCGATAGGCGCGCAACTGGGCCTGGGCGCGGCGCTCGCGGCGCAGCAGCCATAACGCCAGCAGGGCCAGCAGCAGGGTCAGGCAGAGCAGGGACCAGACGGCAATCATCGGATTCTGGACAGCATGGAAGAAGAGATCCTGAAGGGAGGATGGCACATGGCTATGTTAATCCAGGCGCTTGTCGCGCCGCACGGTTTTTCCAGCGCTAACCCAGCCAGCCCCATGCAGGCGACCGTCCAGCCGCTGGTGATGCAGCGGCGCTTGCGCCCTGTGCAGGGCGGGAGCAGAATGCTCGCCATATAGGTATAGGGGGTATAGGTATGTCACACACTCAGGCACAGAAGGACGAGCTGCTCAAGCGGGTGCGACGCATCCTCGGCCAGGTCCAGGCCGTGGAGCGGGCCCTGGAAAGCGGAGCCGACTGCGGCAAGACCCTGCATCTGGTGGCCGCCACCCGTGGCGCCATCAGCGGGCTGATGGGCGAGATCATCGAAGCCCACGCCCTGGAGCACGTGGCCAACCCCGAACTCAGCGATGCCGAGCGCGCCCAGGGCGTGGATGAACTGCTCGCGGCCATCCGCCGTTATTCCAAGTAGGAGCGCGTCATGAATCTGTCTCAGCACGCGGCACACCTGGCCCACGATCATCAGTTTCTCGGCGCCGATCACGATGACAACGCCCGGCGCACGCTGTGGGTGGTGGTGTTGACCCTGGTGATGATGGCCGGAGAGATAGTCGCCGGTTACCTCACTGGCTCCATGGCCCTGCTGGCGGACGGGCTGCACATGGCCACCCACGCCGGGGCCCTGGGTATTGCGGCGGCGGCCTACGGCTTTGCCCGGCGCAATGCCGGCAACCGGCGTTTCAGCTTTGGCACGGGCAAGGTCGGCGATCTTGCGGGTTTCGCCTCGGCGATCATTCTCGGCCTGGTGGCGCTGGGGATTGCCGGCGAATCCCTGGTGCGGCTGTTCCAGCCCACTCAAGTGGCCTTTGGCGAAGCCACGCTGATTGCCGTGGTGGGGTTGCTGGTGAACATCCTCAGCGCCTGGTTGCTGGGCGGTGGTCATGGACACCACCACGGTCATGCTCACGCCCATCATCATGCTCACGAGCATCACGAGCATCACGAGCATCACGAGCATCACGAGCATCACGAGCATCACGAGCATCACCGGGCCCAGGGCGACAACAACCTGCGTTCGGCCTATGTGCATGTGCTGGCCGATGCCCTGACCTCGGTGCTGGCGATTGCCGCGTTGCTGGCCGGGCGCTACCTGGGCTGGGTGTGGCTCGATCCGGCGATGGGCATCGTCGGTGCGCTGGTGATTGCCCGCTGGTCCTATGCCTTGATCAAGTCCAGCGCCGCGGTGCTGCTCGATGCCAGCGACGAGCAGGTGGCGCAGCAGATCCGTGCCTCGCTGGAAGGCCCCGGGGATGCCCGCATCGTCGACCTGCACGTGTGGCAGGTGGGGCCCGAGGCGCGGGCGGCGATCGTCAGCGTGCTGGCCGAGAAGGCCCTCAGCCATGAGGCCCTGCGCGGCCGCCTGGAAGCCTTGCCCGGGCTGGCGCACCTGACCCTGGAACTGCGCAGTGTCTGAGGCCCTCGGCCGGGCGCCTTACAGCGTGTCCGGCCGGCACAGCTCCAGCAGCGAATAAGCCATGCCCACCAGGGCCACGGCCAGCAGCACCAGGCTCGAGACGCTGCTGACCAGGCGCTTGTACTTCAGCGAGAACCCCTGGCGCGCCACCAGGATATAGGCCCCCAGCACGGCGAAATCCACCAGCACCCAGACCAGGGTCAGCAGCAGCGCACTGTGCTGGAAGGAGCGGGTGACCTGGATGAACTGAGGGAAGAAGGACACGAAGAAGATGATGTCCTTGGGGTTGCCGATGCCCAGCAGAAAACCGCTGAGCAGGCCCTGGCGACCGCGCTTGGGTCGGGGCGCCGCCTGCTCGCTGCCGCTGGCCCGAGCATCTTTGAGCCCCTGCAGGGCCAGCCAGGCGATAAAGCAGCAGCCCAACAGGCTCACCCAACTGATCAGTTGCGGGTTCAGCGCCAGCCCGGTGCTGAGCATCAGCACCGCCGCCAGCGCCAGCAGCAGCGAGGCGGCGTTGGTGCCCAGGGCGGTCAGCAGCGCCTGGCGCGGTCCGGCATGCAGGCTGGTGTTGACGATCAGCGCCACCACCGGCCCTGGGGTGGCCACCAGCATCAGTACGCTGAGCAGGTAGGCCAACAATAACGACAGGTTCAGATCCACGGTTCACTGCTCTCGAAAGTTGCACAAGGGCCTAGCTTGCTGGCTGCAGCCTGCGTTGAAAAACGCAAAAAGCTGTGACCTACTATGATTTTTTATCATCATGAGTGCCTGCCCGTGGTCGAGTCCCTGCCGCCGCTCTACGCCTTGCGCGCCTTTGAAGTGGCGGCCCGTTCCAGCTCCTTCACCCGCGCCGCCGAAGAACTGTGCCTGACCCAGAGCGCCATCAGCCGGCATATCCGTACCCTGGAAAACCAGTTTGGCTGCCGCCTGTTCGAGCGCCATGGCCCGCGCCTGGTGCTGACCGAAGTGGGCCAGCGCCTGGCCCGGGAGTTGAAGTCCGGCTTTCGTATTATCGAGGACGCCTGCCTGCCGTTGCGCGCCAACAGTGGCCAATTGCGCCTCAAGGCGCCTTCGACCCTGACCATGCGCTGGCTGTTGCGGGTGCTGGAACGGCTCAAGCAGGAGCAGCCGGCGCTGGCGGTGCAGATGGCCAGCGTCTGGATGGACTTCGACCATGTGGACTTCTACGCCGAGCCCTACGACTGCGCGATTCTCCTGGGCAACGGCCAGTTCGGTGCCGGGGTCGAGGCTTGCAAGCTGTTCGATGAGTGGCTGATTCCCATCGGCCCGCCGCAGGTGCTGGAGGGGCCGGCCTGGACCCTGGCGCGGCTACGGGAGGCCGAACTGATCCACCCCTCGGCGGATCGTCGCGACTGGCGCCGCTGGTTGCAGGGCCAGCCGAGCCCAGGCCTGGCGGAGCAGGTGCGGCTGGATCGGGGCAATGTCTTCGACACCCTGGACCAGGCGATTTCCGCAGCCATGGGCGGGCACGGCCTGTCCATTGGCGACCTGCACCTGGTGGCGGAGGATATCCGTTGCGGACGGGTCGGCCTGCCCTTTCCCCACGCCGTGGCCTCGGGGGATGCCTACTACCTGGTGTGGCTGCGCGACGGGCCGCGCCAGGAGGCCATCGCCCGCCTGCGCAGTTTCCTGCTGAGCCAGGTGACCCGCATCGACGACTTCGAGCTGCACTACATCGCGTCCGCTACTCAGCCGATAACGATGTAGTCGTTATGCTGCACCAGCCCCTGGTGTGGCCCCGGCACCAGATGGATATAGCGCCCCTCCAACTGGTCGATCGGCAGGCAATCATCGACATCCAACAGGGCATCGGTATGGGCCTTGTGCCAATGGGCGAGCATCTGCCGCTTGCCCTTGGCCTTGGCTTCGAGCGGGTCGCGAGCCACTACCAGCAGGTAGCTGTGGGCCTCGCCGAAGCGGCCTGCCTCGTAGCCGCCCAGGTTGAGGAAGAACAGGCGCGGGGTGTCCGGCGCCGGGGCCAGGGGGCTGAGTTCGACCTTGTAGCCCTCGACCCCGTCGACCCGCATCCAGGAGTCGATATGCAGGCCCCGGGGCTTGCCGAACCAGCCTTCGCGCAACTGCGGGTAAGCCGCCTCCAGGCTTTCGCCCAGCACAAAGCGCACATCATGGACTTCGATATTCGCCCGGGGGTGCTTGCCCCCCAGCATCACCACAAACAGCATGCAGATTCCTCAGGTTGCGTTCGCACTGGCTTTATCGCTGCGGCCCGGAGTGCCTGGCTTCATGCGCTTGGCGGCTGTCTTCGGGAGCCTGCTGGCGCTGGTGCAGGCCATAGTCGCGCAGCACCCCGGCGACCCGCAGCCGGTAATCGGCGAACAGCGAGTCACGGCCCAGGGCCTGAGCCCGGCGATGGGATTCCAGCCGGCGCCAGCCCGCCACGGCCTGTTCATCACGCCAGAACGACAGGGACAGCAGTTTATCGGGCTGGCTCAGGCTCTGGAATCGCTCGATGGCAATGAAGCCGTCGAGGCCTTCGAGTTCCTGCTTGAGGGCCGCGGCCAGGGCCAGGTAGTGCTCGCGCCCTGCTGCATGGGGCACAACTTCAAAGATCACCGCGATCATTGGCCGACCTCGCCAAGGTCGCTGAACCTGGGGATGCGGCCATTGACCGAAGGTTGGTAATCCCAGCTCAACGCCAGCTGTGCCAGGTTCGGCGCCTGCAACAGTTGATGCAGCAGGCTGTGCACCAGGTTCAGCGCCAGGCCCCGGCCCGGGCAGCGGTGTACCCCGGCGCCGAAGCTGAAGCCCAGCCGCGCCGGGTCGTGGTCGCTAAGCGCTGTCAGGGCCGGGTCGTGATTGGCCGCCGCCAGCAGCACCAGCACGCAGTCGCCGGCGCGCAGCTCGACCCCCAGCAGGCTGCAGTCCTCGGCGATAAAGCGCCGGGTGTTGTGTACCGGCGGGTCCAGGCGCTGGCGTTGCAGCAGCCAGGCCTGCAGCGCGTGGGGATCGCTGGCCAGTTGCTGGCGCAGCGCCGGGTCGGCCAACAGGGCGATCAGGGCATTGCCCAGCAGCCCGGCGCAGGCATCGTGGGCCTGGGCCAGCAGGCCCAGCAGATTGGCTTGCAGGTCCAGCGGTTCGAGTGCGCCACGCTGCGCGAGGATACGCCTCAGCCAGGGGCTGTGGACCGGAGCCTCCACCAGCGCCTGCATGCTGCTGCTCAGGTACTGGGCGGCGCGGTCGGCGGCCTGCACTTGTTCCGCGCTGGCCAGGGGCGAGAAGCAGGCGACGAATTCGCCAGTGCGCCGGGCCAGTTCCTCGCAGTGCTCCTGCGCTACACCCAGCAAGCCCGCCAGCAGCGCCACCGGCAGGCGAAATTGCCAGCGTTGCAGGTCGGCGGCGCAGCCCGGCGCACTCAGGGCCGGGCGCCAGCGGGCCAGCCAGGGACCCAGGTCGATGCTTGCGGCGTCTTCCAGCATGGGCGCCATGGCGGCTCGTGGGCAGGCGTGGCGCGGGCCATCGTTCATCCGCATCAGCCGCGCGAACACTTCCCCGGCCGGGCGCCCGGCGATGGCCCGGGGCACCGGTTCCTGGGCCGGGCGTACCCGACAGGCCGGGTGGGCGAGCACCGCCGCCACCGCGGCGGCCGTACTGGCGAGCCACAGGCCCAGGGTCGAGTCGTAGCTCAGGCCGCCCTGTTCGCGCAGGCGGGTGTAGTGGCAGTGGTAGGGGTCGAAATGGGTAGCAGCGCTGATCGGGTCCATGATTTGTCTCTTTGTTCGGCAGATATCCAGGTTGCTACTATCCTCATCCTTTCGAAGACACGATTCGTCATGGAGCGAAATATGAATGTAGTGCAGAACGACCTGGGACTTTCCCATGTGGCGGCGGCGATTGCCGAGCCGGCCCGCACCCGCATGCTCTGTGCGCTGATGGACGGCCACGCGCGCACCAGCACCGAATTGGCGGCGATTGCCGAGGTCAGCACCTCCACCGCCAGCGCCCACCTGGCCAAGCTCAAGGAGGCGGGCCTGTTGCGGGTGCGGGTGCAGGGCCGGCATCGCTATTACGCCCTCGGCGACCCGCTGGTGGCCCAGGCCCTGGAGTCCTTGATGGTGATCGCCCAGGGCAGCAGCCGGACCTTCACCCCGCGAACCCCGGACCGCTTGCAGTTCGCCCGCACCTGCTACGACCACCTGGCGGGCACCCTCGGCGTGCAACTGCACGACCGCATGCTCGAAGCCGGCTGGCTGCTGCTGGACGGCGAGGGCGAGGAGTACCGGGTCAGCGCCAGCGGCGAGGAGTTCTTCCGTGGCCTGGGCATTGAAGTGGCCGAGCTCAAGAGCCTGCGCCGGCGCTTCGCCTGTCCGTGCCTGGACTGGAGCATGCGTCGCCCGCACCTGGGTGGGGCCCTGGGCGCGGCGCTGTTGCAGGCGCTGCTCGAACGCAAGTGGCTGACCCGTGACCTGGACAGCCGGGCCCTGACCCTCACCGCCACCGGCGGGCGCTATATCAGCAAGCGCTTCAGCATGGCGCTGATTCAACCCTCGCGGCCGCTGACCTCCTCCGCCAGTCGCGAACTGCTGAGCCTGGCGGAGTGAGGGCCGGCGGCTGATCAGCCGGAAGCCAGGGCTTCGCGCAGGTCACGGTCGAGGTCGACCATGGCCTGCTCCAGGTGGGTCAGGGCGAGTTTGATCTGCTGCGGGTCGGCGGCTTCGCGGCAGATCTGTTCCAGGTGTTCGCAGCCGTCGATCAGGTCCCGGGCGCGGATGATCCGTGCCGCGCCACGGATGCGGTGGGCCAGTTCCGCGGCGCCCTGGCTGGCGTTGCCGGCCAGCAGTTGGCGCACCTGGGCCAGGTCTTGCTGGTTGCTCTGGTGCAGCCCCTGCAGCACGCGCTGGGTGGACTGCGGATCGCCGCCGGTGAGGTGGTCCAGTTGCTGGATGTCATAGCGCTGGCTGCCGGCCCGCAGCGGCCTGCGCGGCAGGATCGGCAACTGGCGCAGGCGGCGGTCCAGCTCCGGTAGGGCGATGGGCTTGAAGATGCAGCCATTCATCCCGGCGTCCAGGCAACGCTGTTCTTCCTCGGGCTGGACATTGGCGGTGAAACCGAAGATCTGCACCGCCGGTCGGCCCTCGGCCTGCTCGGCGGCACGGATCTGCGCGGCCAGTTGATAGCCGTTGAGCACCGGCATATTGCAGTCGGTGATCACCAGGTCGAAGGTTTCCCGCTGCCAGATCCGCAGCGCCTCGGCGCCGTTCTGCGCCTGGCTCAATGAATAGTCCAGATAGCGCAACTGTTCGCAGAGCAGTTGCCGATTGGCCTGGCTGTCGTCCACCACCAGGATATGCAGCGGTGCCCGCTCGGCCTCGGGGGCGGCCGCCGGCACAACCGGTGCCGGCGCCTGGGGCAGGGGCTCGAGGCGGCTCAGGCGCAGTTGCACCCGGGCCAGGGTGCCGTGCCCGGGCCGGCTTTCCAGGCTCAGTTGGCCGCCCATCATCTCGCACAGGGTGCGGCAGATCACCAGCCCCAGGCCGGTGCCGGAGCGGGCGTCCTGATGCTGGCCGGGCACCTGGCTGAAGGGCTGGAACAGGCGTTGCTGGTCTTCTGCGGCAATGCCGATGCCGCTGTCGCGGACCGTCAGCAGCAACTGCAGCAGGCCGGGTTCCGGGCTTTCGGCGCTGAGGCGGATCTGCACCTCGCCCTGTTCGGTGAACTTGATCGCGTTGCTCACCAGGTTCGACAGGATTTGCTTGAAGCGCAGCGGGTCCACCAGCACCTCGCCATTGGCGCTGCTGTCCAGGTCCAGCTCCAGGCGCAGGCCCTTCTGCCGCGCCAGGCCATCGAACACCCGGAACACCGACTCCACCAACTCGCGCAGCTGGGCGCGTTCGGAGCTCAGGCTCAGGCGCCCGCTTTCGATCCGGGCGATATCCAGGATGTCGCCGATCAGCTCTAGCAGGCCCTGGGCCGAACCGTAGGCCACCTCGATCGAGGCGCGGTCGAGCTGGCCCTGGTCGGCGCGCTTGAGGGCCAGTTCGAGCATGCCGATCACCGCGCTCATGGGGGTGCGGATCTCGTGGCTCATGGTGGCCAGGAAGGTGGTCTTGGCCCGGTTGGCCTTGTCGGCGTCGTTCTTGGCCTGGGTCAGTTCGTCCAGCAGTTGCTGGCGCTCGCTGATGTCCAGCCAGCCACCGATGATGCCCTGGATTTCGCCCTGGGCGTTCCGGTACGGCAGCATCCAGTGGTAGATGTTCAGGCGCTGGCCGCGGATGTGCACCTGGCGGTCGATCAGCAACGGCTGGCCGCCGTCGAGGATGGTCTGGAAATCCACCGCGAACTCGCGGGCCTCGGGCACCGCCAGTTCCTCCAGGGTGGTGCCCAGCACGCTCTGCCGGTCGCTGCCCAGGGCCTTGAGGTAGCTGTCGTTGCAGATCACCAGGCGCCGCTGCAGGTCGCGCACGTAGATCGGGTTGGGGGTGCCGTTGATCAGCGCGTCCATAAAGCGCATCTGGTCGTTGAGGGCGTGTTCAGCGCGTTCGCGCTGGCTGACCTGGCGGCGCATGGCGTAGCCCCAGGCCAGGGCGATCAGCAGCAGCAGCGCGCAACCGGCGGCCGCCAGGTACAGGGTGGTGCGGTAGTCGCGCCAGGAGGGCGGGGCCACTGCCGCCTTGGAGCGCCAGCGGTTGTTGAGCTCGGTGATGGCGTCGGGGGCGATGCTGCGCAGCGACTTGTCGATGATAGTGAACAGCTCCAACTGGTCGCGGCGAATGCCGAACGACTCGTTGAGCAGGGGCAGGTCCAGGGTCGACTTGACCTTGAGCTGGTCTTCCTTGATTCGCGGGCGGTTGAAACTGATGGAAATCTCGGCCTGCACCGCGCCGTCGCCCTGATGCTCGCGCAGCAGGGTCAGGGCCTCGAAATTGGTCTGCACTTCCTGGACGCGGATCTGCGGGTAGCGCTCTCGCAGCAGCGGCAGCAGGGCATGGCCGCTGCCGATCAGCAGGGTCTTGCCGGCCATTTCCTCGAGGGTCTTCGGCGCCTGGGGTTCGTCGCGAGTGATCAGCATGTAAGGCCCCACCAGGTAGGGCCGGGTGAAGTGCAGGTAGCTCTCGCGCTCCGGGTTGCGCGCCAGGTCGGCGACCATTTGCACCCGGCCCTCGCGCACCGCGTCGCTGAGGTCTTTGAGGCTGGGCTGGGGCTCGATCTCGAAGTTCAGCCCGGTCTTGGCCTCAAGCATCGCGATCAGGTCGGCGGTGATGCCCAGGTGGTTGCCGTCGGTGTCGAAGTAGGACAGGGGCGGCAGGTAGCGATGGATGCCGATGTGCACCACTGGGTTGTTGTGGATCCAGCGTTGCTCGTCGGGGGTGAGCTCGGTCTTTTCCAGGCTCAGCAGCAGGCGGTCGCCCCAGCGATTGCGGATGCTGATGTCCTGCTCTTTATGCACTGCCTGCAGGGCGCTATCGAGCAGGTGCTGCAACTGCTGGTTGCCGGGTGCCACGGCGAAGGCGAAGCCGGAGACGCTGGCCGGGCCGCTGTAGATGATCCGCAGGTAGTCGCTGTAGTTGCGCGAGATCAGGAACTGCGCCGACACCCCATCCCCCAGCAGCACGTCGGCGTCGCCAAAGGCCACCGCGGCCATGGCTGCATCCGCGCTGGGGTAGGCGACAATCCGAGCCTTGGGGTACATGGCCTGGGCCACGGGCTCGGTGATGCTGTCCAGGGCAATGGCCAGGCGCCGTCCGGCCAGCCCGCTCTTGAGCGGCGGCGAGTCGCCCAGGCGCGCCACCAGGGTCGGGCGGTTGATCAGGTAGCTCCTGCTCAGCAGCAGGTGGCGTTGCTGGGCCTCGCTGGCGGTTACGCTGCCGATGAGATCGATTTCGCCCCTGGCCAGGGCATTGAACGCCTGTTCGCGACTGTCGTAGGCCAGCAGGCTGATTTTCACCCCCAGGGCATCGGCCAGCAGGCCGACATAGTCGGCGCTGATGCCTTCGTATTCGTTGGCCTCGTTGACCATCTCCAGGGGGGGCAGGTTCTGCCGCGAAGTGCCCAGCACCAGCTCGCGCTTGTTGCGCAGCCACTGCCAGTCGTCATTGCCCAATGGCAGTTCATGGTGATGGGGTGTTTCGTAGTTGAGCAGCTGCAAGGGCACCGGGTTGTCGCCGAAGGCCGGGAAGCATGCCAGCCAGATCAGCACTGGCAGGAGAAAACGAGGCATCGAGGCTCCTGGTGGGGTAAGGGTGATAGGCAGGTATTGGGGGCGAGGGCGGCAGGCAGCTGGGGGTAAATATAGATCAAGGGGGGCGGCGCCAGCGGGCTATTTTCCCGGGGTGCCGCCACCAGGGCAAGCCCGGCACAGGCACTGGACCGAAGGTAGGGGTGGCGCCTTGACCGGCTGGTGCTTAGCGATACGCTTGCTGCTAGCGATGCTGTTTTCCCGCCTCTGCCGATTGTTGTCACGCCTTCCTGGAGCCGCACTTGAAGAGCTTGAAAGTCCTGGTGCTCGAAGACCACCCGGTGCAGCGGATGCTGGCCCTGGAACAGTTGCAGCGCCTGGGGCTGGTTGCGCCCCTGGCTGCCGGCGACGGCCTTGAGGCGTTGCACCTGCTGCGTGCCCAGGGGCCGGCGGACATCGTGTTGTGCGACCTGCAGATGCCGGGCATGGATGGCCTGGAATTCCTGCGCCGGGCCAGCGCGGAACAGTTGGTGCGGGCGGTGATTCTCTACAGCCTGATCGAGGCCGACCTGCGCCGCGCAGTGCAGCAGATGATCAGCCTGCAGGGCCTGATCGTGCTGGGCGATGTGGGCAAGCCGGCCGAGCTGGCCGCCCTGCAAGCCATGCTCGAGCTCTACCTGCAACGCCAGCAGCAAGCGCCGGTGAATGCGCCCCAGGCGTTTGCCGCGGTCAGCCGCGAGGCGTTGGTGCAGGGCGTCGAGCAGGGCCAGTTCGTGCCGTTCTACCAGCCCAAGTTCGACTTGCAGCACGCCAGCTGCCAGGGCGCCGAAGTGCTGATGCGCTGGCGCCATCCCGAACGCGGGGTGCTGGCGCCGGCGGCCTTTATCGATGAGCTGGAGGCCCAGGGCTTGCTGGATGCAGTGTTTCGCCAGCAACTGGAGCAGGGCATGGCCTTGCAGCGGCGCCTGCTTGATCAGGGCGAAGAGTTGCAACTGGCGTTCAACCTGCTGCCGCGACAATTGGCCGATGGCGAGACAGTCGGGCAGATTCGCCAGGTGATCGAGCAGCAACGGGTGCCGCCGCGCCTGGTTACCTTCGAGATCACCGAGGTCGGCCTGGTGCAGGCCCCGGCCATCAGCCTGGAAAACCTGGTGCGCCTGCGCATGATGGAGTGCAACCTGGCCATCGACGATTTCGGCGCCGGTTATTCCTCCCTGCAACGCCTGTGCGAATTGCCCTTCAACCAGATCAAGCTCGATGCCCACTTCGTCCGTGAGCTGCTGCGCCAACCTCGCTGCCGAGCGGTGGTCGGCGCCTCCCTGGCCCTGGCCCGCAACCTGGAGATGTGCCTGGTGGTGGAGGGCGTGGAAACTCAGCTCGAACGACAGCTGCTGCTGGAGTTGGGTTGTACCCTGGGCCAGGGCTACTGGTACGCGCGGCCGATGGCCGAGGCCGATTTCCTGGCCTGGCCGCGCCGCCCGGCCACGGATTGAGCCACGCCGCTTTACAGCGCCCGGCATAGCCTGGAAGCTGGCCGCCCCTGAACCCGCAAGGACTGCCCATGCTTATCGTCTTCAGCGGATTGCCGGGCTCCGGCAAGACCACCATCGCCCGCGCCCTGGCGCCGCAACTGCGGGCCACTTACCTGCGTATCGACAGCCTCGAACAGGGCCTGCGCAATGCCGGCCTGGCCGAAGTCGGCACGGCCGGCTACGAAATCGCCCTGCAACTGGCCGCGGCCAACCTGGCCCTGGGCAACCCGGTGCTGGCCGATTGCGTCAACCCGGTGGCCGAAAGCCGCGCGGCCTGGCAGCGGCTGGCCCAGGACCAGGGCGTGGGACTGCTGGAGATCGAGGTGCTGTGCAGCGATGTGCTGGAGCATCGACGGCGGGTCGAACAGCGCCAGCTGGATGTGCCAGGGCTGCAAAAGCCCAGCTGGCAATCGGTGCTCGACCACGACTATCAGCCCTGGATCTGGCCAGTGTTGCGCCTGGACAGCGCGCAACTGTCACCGCAGCAGGCGGTGGCGCTGATCCTTGCGCACCTGTCGGGCCTTGGCTGACGGCACAGGCATCGCCAAGCAAATCCTTGAACCTCCTGGGTGCAGCTACAGTCAGTGTTTTGTGGGCGCTGACGGCCAGTGCCGGTGCCGAGCGCGGAAAACTCCCGAAAACAGGGCAGAAGATCCGCCTCGCGGATTTTCTGCACCGATTGCGCTCATGGCGCTGCGCCCAGGCTTCAGGCGCGGGGCCTGTCCGGGGGCTAGGGCTCGGGGTTTAAGTCACTTTTTTGTATTTATTTGTCGCTTTTTGCAGGTTTTACCTGTCCTGCGCCGTCTCCAGCGCTGCCGGGGCATTTGCGGCATAGCGATTGCTATCTCTGTTGCAACAGGGCAGCAGGGGTTGCCCAGGCATCAGGTTCGGGAGGTGTCCAGCAGTCCGGGATCGATGATCCCTGCAGATTCAAGGCCGGGTCACGCACACACAGGGTTCAGATAAGAGGCCGTGCCCATCACGGCAAGGAGTTGGCTATGTCCCGCGCTTTTTTCGATGAGATGTACGCTGCCGGCGGCACCTGTCGACCCCATTACCAAGCCTTCGCCCGCTGGTTGGCGGACACCCCCCTGGAGTTGCTGGAGCAGCGCCGCCGCGAAGCCGACCTGCTGTTCCACCGCGCCGGCATCACCTTCACCCTGTACGGCGACGAGCAGGGCACCGAACGGCTGATTCCCTTCGACATCATTCCCCGCAGCATCAAGGCCAGCGAGTGGCGCAGCGTGGAGCGCGGCTGCATCCAGCGGGTGCAGGCGCTGAACCTGTTCCTCGCGGATATCTACCACGACCAGCGGATTCTCAAGGAAGGCCTGATTCCCGCCGAGCAGGTGCTGGCCAACGAGGGTTACCAGGTGGCCATGCAGGGCCTGGACCTGCACCGGGATCTCTACGCGCATATCGCCGGGGTCGACCTGGTGCGCGACGGCGACGGCCGCTACTACGTGCTCGAAGACAACCTGCGCACCCCCAGCGGCGTCAGCTACATGCTCGAAGACCGCAAGATGATGATGCGCCTGTTCCCCGAGCTGTTCGCCGCCCAGCGCATCGCGCCCATCGACCATTACCCCAACCTGCTGCTCGACACCCTGAAAAGCGCCAGCCCCCTGGAGCACCCGACGGTGGTGGTGCTGACCCCCGGGCGCTTCAACAGTGCCTATTTCGAACATGCGTTCCTGGCCCGGGAGATGGGCGTGGAACTGGTGGAAGGCGCCGACCTGTTCGTTCGCGACGACCGGGTGTTCATGCGCACCACCGCCGGCGCCCAGGCGGTGGACGTGATCTACCGCCGGCTCGACGACGCCTACCTCGACCCGCTGTCGTTCAACCCCGACTCGATGCTCGGGGTGCCCGGGCTGATTGCCGCCTACCGCTCGGGCAACGTGGTGCTGGCCAACGCCGTGGGCACCGGGGTGGCCGATGACAAGTCGATCTACCCCTATGTGGACGAGATGATCCGCTTCTACCTCAGCGAGGAACCGATCCTCAACAATGTGCCCACCTGGCAGTGCCGCAAGCCTGCCGAGCTGTCCCATGTGCTGGCCAACCTGGGGGACCTGGTGGTCAAGGAAACCCAGGGCTCCGGCGGCTACGGCATGTTGGTGGGGCCGGCCGCCACCGCGGCCGAGATCGAAGAATTCCGCACCCGGCTCAAGGCCCGCCCCGAGGCCTATATCGCCCAGCCGACCTTGTCGCTGTCCACCTGCCCGACCTTTGTCGAAAGCGGCATCGCGCCGCGGCATATCGATTTGCGGCCGTTCGTCCTGTCCGGCCGGGAAACCCGCCTGGTGCCTGGCGGCCTGACCCGGGTGGCGCTGCGTGAAGGCTCGCTGGTGGTGAACTCGTCCCAGGGCGGCGGCACCAAGGACACCTGGGTGGTGGAGGACTGACGCATGCTTTCAAGAACCGCAGCCGATCTGTACTGGATGTCCCGCTACCTGGAGCGTGCCGAGAACCTGGCGCGCATGCTCGAGGTCAGTTACTCGCTGTCGCTGATGCCCCAAGCCGGGCGCGGCGACGGCCGCGCCGAACTGGCCATGTCACTGCTGGCCGCCGGCACCCTGGACGACTACCAGCAGCGCCACGGCGAACTCAACAGCGAGCGCATGCTGCATTTCTTCGCCCTCGACGCGAGCAATCCCGGCAGCCTCTATTGCTGCCTGCAGGCGGCCCGCAGCAACGCCCACGCGGTGCGTGGGCGGATCACTGCCGACATGTGGGAAAACATCAACGCCACCTGGCTGGAAATGCGCAATATCGCCGGCAATGGCCTGGGGCGCTACGGCATCAGCCAGTTCTGCGAATGGGTCAAGGAACGTTCGCACCTGTTCCGCGGCGCCACCGCCGGCACCATCATGCGCAACGATGCCTATCGCTTCATTCGCCTGGGGACCTTTATCGAGCGCGCCGACAACACCCTGCGCCTGCTGGATGCGCGCTATGAAATGTTCGGCGAGGAATCCGAGGAAGTCAGCGACGACTCGGCCCGCGGCTACTACCAGTGGAGCGCCTTGCTCCGCGCCCTGTCCTCGTTCGAGGCGTTCAACGAGATCTACCGCAATGCCCCGGGGGCCGAGCAGGTGTCGGAGATGCTGCTGTTGCGCGCCGATGTGCCGCGCTCGCTGCATGCCTGCGTCGAGGAACTGGACCAGTTGCTGGCCAGCCTGCCGGGGGACAATGGCCGCCCGGCGCAACGCCTGGCCGCCGAACTCAACGCGCGCCTGCGCTACACCGGGATCGAGGAGATTCTCGCTTCCGGGCTGCACCAGTGGCTCACCGACTGCATCGGGCAGATCCGCCACCTGGGGCAGACCGTGCATGAATCCTATCTGGAGGTGGTATGAACCTGTCCATTCGTCACGACACGACCTACAGCTACGCCGACGAGGTCTGCACCAGCATCCAGTTCCTGCGCCTGACGCCCCAGGACAGCCCGCGCCAGCGGATTCTCGACTGGTACCTGGAACTGCCGCGGCAGGTGCGTGCCCAGCGCGATCCCTATGGCAACATCCTGCACGTGATGACCCTCGACGAACCCCATGGCGCGATTGTCCTCACGGCCTTTGGCCAGGTGCAGATCGATGGCGAGCGCGAAGTGGAGGGTGACAGCCGTTCGCCGCTGCCGTTCTTGCGCAGCAGCCCGCTGAGCCGCGCCGACGAGGCGCTGAGTGCCTTCGCCCGACGGCATTGCGGCGAGCGTCGCGACCGCGTGGCGCTGATCGATTTGATGCAGGCCCTGGCCGAGCACATGCCCTATAGCCCTGGCGCCACCGGTGTTGGCAGCACCGCGGCCGAAGCCTTTGCCGGGGCGGCCGGGGTCTGTCAGGACCACACCCATGCCTTCCTCGCTTGCGCCCGCAGCCTGGGGATTCCCGCGCGCTACGTTTCCGGCTACCTGTGCACCGAGGATCAAAGCCACCTGGCCAGCCATGCCTGGGCCGAGGCCTGGCTCGACGACGGCTGGTACAGCTTCGATGTGAGCAACCGCCTGGCGCGCCCCGAGCGGCACCTGAAACTGGCGGTGGGCCTGGATTACCTGGACGCCTGCCCGGTGCGCGGCATGCGCCGGGGTGGCGGCGCCGAGCAGATGCAGGCGCGGGTGCAGGTCAGCTCGCAGCTGCAGGTGCAGCACCAGTAGGCGCTCAGTCCAGGGCGTGCTCGACTATCACCTGCAGCTTGCTGGTGCCGGGCAGCGGTTCGACCCGCGCCTGCACCCCGTACACCTCCTGGAACAGCTGGCGGGTCAGCACCTGGCGTGGTGTGCCGCAAGCGTACAGCCGACCTTGCCAGAGCACCGCCAGGGTGTCGGCAAAGCGCGCCGCCAGGTTGATGTCGTGCAGCACCATCAGGGCAATGCACTGCTGCTGTTCGACCTGGGCCCGGACGCAGTGCATGACCTTGAGCTGAAAGCCCGGGTCGAGGGCGCTGGTGGGTTCGTCCAGCAGCATCACCCGCGGCTGGAGCACCAGCACCTGGGCCAGGCTGACCAGTTGGCGCTGGCCGCCGGACAGGCGACTGAGCAACTGGTCGGCCAGGGCCGCAATGCCCACCTGTTGCAGGGCGGCGAAGGCGCGGATCAGGCGCTGCTCGCGGCTCGCAGCGCTGTCCAGGGCCGCGAGCAGGCAGTCGAGCACGCACAGGTCCAGGCTCGCGGGCAGGCTCTGGGGCATGTACAGCACCCGCCGCGAGCGCTCCTGCAACGAATAGTCAGCGAGTTCGACGCCGTCCAGGCGCAATGAACCCTGCAGTGGGTGCAGGCCGGCCATGGCCCGCAGCAGGCTGGATTTTCCGGCGCCGTTGGGGCCGAGCACGGCGGTGACGCTGCCGGGTTGCAGCAGCGGCAGGGACAGGTCGTGGATGATCGGCCGGCGCCCGTGGCGCACGCCCAGAGCATCGGCGCACAGGCCGGGGGATGAGTTCATGTCGAGCTTCCGCGTTTGAACACCAGGAGAACGAAAAACGGCACCCCCACCAGGGACGTGACTATGCCCACCGGCACCACCATGCCGGGCATCAGCCACTTGCTCGCCAGGGACGACAGCGACAGCAGCAGGGCGCCCACCAGGGCGCTGGCCGGGAGCACGAAACGCTGGTCCTCGCCCACCAGCAGGCGGGCGATATGCGGTCCTACCAGGCCGACGAAACCTATGGTGCCGACAAAGGCCACCGCCACCGCGCTGAGCAGGCTGATGCGCAGCAAGGCGAGGAAACGCAGGCGCCGTACATTGACCCCCAGGCTCTGGGCTCGGTCCTGGCCCATGCGCAGCAAGGTCAGGGACGGCGCCGCCGCGCAGGAGAAGGGCAGCACCAGGGCCAGCACCGTGGCCAGGATCAGCAGCTTGGGCCAGTCGGCCCGGGTGACGCTGCCCAGGGTCCAGAAAATCAGCTGCTGGAGGATGTCCTCGGTGGCCATCATCTGCAGCAGCGCCACCACCGCGTTGCAGCTGAACACCAGGGCGATGCCCAGCAGCACCAGGCTCTGGGCCCCGGCGCCGCGCAGTCGCGACATCAACTGCAGGAGCAGCACCGAGGCGCAGGCAAAGACGAAGGCGGCCAGGGAAATCGCCGCGTTCTGGCTCAGCCACAGCCCGCCCAGGGGAAACACAATCACCAGCGAAGCGCCCAGCGCCGCCGCCGACGACACCCCCAGGGTGAAGGGGCTGGCCAGGGGATTGTCGAGGATCGCTTGCATCTCGGCCCCGGCCAGGGACAGCGCCGCGCCCACCAGCAGCGCCATCAGCGCATAGGGCAGGCGCACGTTCCAGATGATCACCCGGTCGGTGGCACTCAGTTGGCCGGGGTGCAGCACGCCGTCCAGCAAGGCTGCCAGGCCCAAGCCCGAAGGGCCGCTGGCCAGGTCCAGGGCCAGGGCCAACAGCAGCGCTGCAGCCAGGGCTGCCAGCAGCCACAGGCGTCGCTGCAGGCGTTGCCGGTGGCCCTTCAGCAGTGCGGCGGGCGGCTGCGCCAGGGACAGGTCGGTCATGGCGCGTCGACCCAGTACTGGCCGTCCAGTGGGATCTTCAGGAACTCGCGGTTGAGTTGCGCCCGGGTCTGCTGCGGGTCGAGGTCGGCAAAGCGCTCGGGATGGGTCCACTTGGCCAGCAGCTCCAGGGCCAGGATGTTGTAGGGCGAGTTGTAGAAGTCGTGCCAGAGCCCGTGGCCTTGTCCGTCGCGGATCGGCCGCAGCTGGCTGAACTGCGGGCGCGCCAGCACCTTGGCCAGGGAGGCCTGGGCCTGTTCAAGGCTGACGCCGGCGCCCAGGGTCACCCCCGGCGGGTTGTTGCCACTGGCGATGTAGAGATCCGGGTCGGCCTTGAGCGCGAACTCCACACTGATATCGCCCAGGGCTCCGGGCACCACCCCAGCGGCGATATTGCGCCCGCCCGCGGCGCGGATCAGCTCGCCCATGCCGCTGCTGCCGGTGGTGTGCCCCGGCGCCTGCCAGACCCCCGCCAGCAGTTCCAGGAAGACCTTGGGCCGCTGGGCTTCAGTCAGCCCTTGCAGGCGTTCGGTAACCGCCTGCAGGTGCTGCTGGTAGAAGGCCAGGTAGGCCTTGGCCTGCGGCTCGCGGTCCAGGGCCTGGCCCAGGGCCTCGAGGCTGGTACGGGTGCCGCTGATGGGGTTGACCCGGAAATCCACGAACAGCACCGGCACCCCGGCCTGGGCCAGCACATCGGCCACCGGGCTGTGCTCGGTGGGGCCATGGCCGGCGATGCTGAACACCGCGAGGTCGGGCTTGAGGGCGAGGATCTTTTCCACGCTGACGCTCTGTTCCGAGGCCTGGCCGATCAGCGGGATCTGCTCGATCTGCGCAAAGGCCCGGGCATAGGCGGCAAAGCTGTGAGGGTCGAGCTGGCGCATATCGTTCTGCCAGCCCACCACCCGGGCGCTTGGGTTATCGCGGTCGAGCAGGGCCAGGGCGCCCAGCAGCCGGCCTTCGCCGAGCACCACCCGTTGCGCCGGGTGCGGGATATCCACTTGGCGCCCGAGCACATCGGTGACCACCACGGCATTGGCGCTGCCGGCGGCGAGCAGGCCGGCGGCCAGCAGCAGGGCGCCGAGCCAGCTCGGCGGTTTGCAGGCATTGAACATGGGAATTTCCTCCGTTGGTTGCGGCTCAAACGTCGCTCCAGCGCCGCAACAGGTTGTGATAGGCGCCGCACAGTTGCAGCAGGGATTCTTCGTCGGCCTGTTGCTGGGTCAGGCGCTGGATGGCCACATCCATGTCCAGCAGCAGGCTGCGCTGGCTGTCCTCGCGCACCAGGCTTTCGATCCAGAAGAACGCCGCCAGGCGCTCGCCGCGGGTCACCGGGCTGACCCGGTGCACGCTGCTGCCGGGGTAGAGCACCAGGGAACCGGCGGCGAGTTTCACCGGGTGCGTGGCGAAGGTGTCGCGCACGATCAGCTCGCCGCCGTCGTAGCTGTCCGGGTCGCCGAGGAACAGGGTGGCGGACAGGTCGGTGCGCACCCGTTCGCGCACCCCTTTGATCCCGCGGATGGCGTTGTCGATATGAAAACCGAAGCCTTCGCCCACCCCGTAGCGGTTGAACAGCGGCGGGTAGATGCGCTTGGGCAGGGCCGCGGACATAAACAGCGGATGCTCCGAAAGCCGGGCCAGGATGCGCTGGCCAAGGGCGATGGCCATGGGCGAGTCCTCGGCCAGCTGGCGGTTGTGCTTGGCCTTGGCCGAGCCCAGGCCGGCAGTGGCCTTGCCGTCGATCCACGGTTGGGCCAGCAGTTGCAGGCGCATCTCGCGCACTTCATCGGGGCTCAAGACCCCGGGGATCTCAAGCAGCATCGGTCGCTCCCGGCTGCCGTGGGCGCGGCTTAGAAGTCATAGTCGACACTCGCGGTCAGGGTGCGCCCGGCGCCGGGAATGCCATACAGCTGGAAGCCGTCCAAGGAGGCGCCGATCTGGCTGTAGTAGAAGGTGTTGAACAGGTTGTTGAGGTTCAGGTTGAGGGTGGTCTGGCGGTTGACCTTGTACTGCGCCGCCAGGTTGTGCAGCCAGTAGCCGGGGGCTTTCTCGTGGTCGCGGGTGTAGATCGCCGCCACCCCGGCCGGGCCGTTGGCGTAGCTGCTGTTGTTGTTCAGGCCGCCCACGTACTGGTTGTCACTGTAGCGCCGGCGGCCGACGTAGTTGGCGCCGTAGCTCAGGCTCAGGTCGTCGGTGAACTGGTAGGTGGTCCACAGGTTGGCGGTCAGGTCGGGGACGTTCTTGGCCTCCGCACCCTGATTGGCGCCCTTGGTCTGGCGGCTCTTGAGCGCCGAGAAACCGCTGTAGGCGCTCCAGCGCTCGGTGATGTTGCCTTGCAGGCCCAGCTCCACGCCGTCCACCCGCTTGGCCGGCAGGGCACGCACCGGGGCGGTTTCGCCCTGCTGGTATTCCCAGGAATTCTGCAGTTCGGTGCGGAAGATCGCCGCGGTGAGGTTCAGGCGTTCATCCAGCAGGTCCCACTTGGTGCCCAGTTCATAGGTGGTGGACTTGGCCGGGCTGTAGCGGCGGGTGCTGGCGGCGCCGTAGATCTGGTTGTTGGTGGAGGCGCCGATGGCCGAAGGCTGCGCCGCTTCGCTGTAGGAGGCATAGATGCTGCCGTTGGGCAGGGGCTTGAACACCACCCCGGCGCGGCCGCTCCAGGCGCCATCGCTGCTGCTCACGTCGCTTTGTCCGCGCTGGCGGGTCTCGGCCTGCCAGTGGTCGTAGCGCAGCGAGCCCAGCAGCTGCCACTGCTCGCTGAGGGTCAGGGTGTCGCTGAAGTACAGCGCGGCATCGTCGATGGTCGAATGTGGCTCGCCCGAGCCCTTGCGGGTGTAGGTGCTGGCGAAGTCGTGGGACGGCTCGGCCATGTCGAACCACAGGTCGCCGCTGGGCACCTTGGCGTTGCGGCTCAGGCCGCCGTAGGTCTCGTGGTACAGCTCCAGGCCGCTGGCCACCTGATGGCCGAGGCCGAAGGTGTCGAAGGCGAACTGGTAGTCGGTCTGGTTGTCGAGGATGGTGTAGCGCTTGGACAGGCCGAAGTCGTTGCCCCGCAGGATGCCGTAGGCGGTGTTGCTGTTGTTCAGGTAGTCGCTGTAGGCGTTCACCGTGCTGCCCGGCACCCGGCTCAGGCCGCCCACCCCGGTGTAGCCCAGGGTCGCGCAGCGGCTGGCGCTGCAGCTCTTGTTGCCGTTGGCGTCGGCGGCGAAGAAGCGTGCCGGCGACAGCACCGCGAAGTTGTCGGTGCGCTCCCAGCGCAACTGGTTGCGCAGTTGCGAGTCGTCGGCGAAGTCGTGCTCCAGGCGCGCGGTCAGCGACATCGTCTTGGTCTGCTGGGTGTAGGTGTCGGCGTCGCCGTACCAGTTCGAGCGCTTGACCCCGGGCATGCGCTTGCCGTGGGTGCCGCGCTGGATCGGCACGCCGCCATCCGGGGTGTTGTCATCCTTCTGGTAGAACAGGTCGACGAACAGTCGGGTGTCTGTGCCCAGGCCGGCCCCGAGCGACGCCGCCAGGCCGTAGCGGTCGTAGTCGACGTTGTCGCGCTCGGACACCTGGTTGTAGTGGCGCATCAGGTTCAGGCGCACGGCGGTGGTGTCGTTGAGCTGCTGGTTGAAGTCGCCGGTGACCCGGCGGTAGGCGTCGGTGCCGAGGCCGGCGGAAATGCGGTTGGCGTTGCCCAGGTGCGCTTCCTTGCTTTGCAGGTTGACGCTGCCGCCCACCGCCGAAACCCCGGATTCCACGGAACCGGTGCCCTTGAACACCTCGGCCTGGGCCAGGTTGAAGGTGTCGGTGCGGGTCGACATGCCGGCGTCACGCACGCCGTCCACGGTCAGGCTCTGCTCCGAGGAAAAGCCGCGGATCGAGAACAGGTCGCCCCAGCCCAGGTTGCCCTCGCCGGACATAAAGGTGATGCCCGGTACATTGCGCAGCACTTCCTGCAACGTTTGCGCGTTCTGTTCCTTGAGCACCTGCTGCGGCACCACGCTGATGCTTTGCGGGGCGTCGAGCAGCGGCGTGGCGATTTTCGCCGAGCTCACCCGGTCACTCTTGTAGGCACTCCCGGCGTTGCCCTGGACCTGGGTGGTGGGCAGCTTGAGGCTGGCCGCATCGCCATCGGTATCTGCCTGGGCGTGGGGCGCCAGCAGGCTCAGGGCGGTGAGGCCGACCAGCGGTGAAAGGCTGCGGGGCAAGCGTTGCGGAAGAAGGGGGGAGGGGCCGTGCATCGAAATACCTGCGATAAAAGTGCGCTGAATGTGGCTAAATCCGAATCGATCTTATTTAGATTCGGTAGTCTAATAAGCCACCCAGCCCCCAATGACGGGGTTTTGTATCGGCAATGCAGCCCAGGGCCATGCCACAACATTCCATTACATTTCCCTGGTCCGGCGCGGCGTTTTTGCGCTACTGCTGGGGCCCCTTGCAGGCTTGAAGACTTCCCCATGTCCAAACAAGACCACCTGCTGGTCGTCGATGACGATCCGCAAATCCGCCAACTGCTCTGTGACTACCTGCGCGAGGCCGGTTACCAGGTGAGCACCGCCGCCGACGGCCGGGAAATGCGCCGGCGCCTGGAACTGAATGTCATCGATTTGATCGTTCTCGACCTGATGCTGCCCGGCGAAGACGGCCTGAGCCTGTGCCGCGACCTGCGGGCGGCGAGCAATATCCCGGTGATCATGCTCACCGCCCGTGGCAGCCTGATCGACCGCATCGTCGGCCTGGAGATGGGCGCCGACGACTACCTGCCCAAACCCTTCGACCCGCGCGAGCTGCTGGTGCGGATCAAGGTGGTGCTGCGCCGGGTGCAGAGCTTTCCCGACCGCGCACGGGTGGATGAAGTGGCGAGCATCCAGTTTGCCGGCTGGCTGCTGGATACCCGGGCACGCCACCTGCTGTCCCCTGAGGGTGTGGTGGTGAGCCTGGGCAACTCCGATTTCCGCGTACTGCGCTTGCTGCTGCAGTACCCCAACCGGCCGCTGAGCCGGGACTTCCTGCTCAATCATGCGTTCGACAAGGACAGCACGCCGTTCGACCGCTCCATCGACGTGTGCATCAGCCGCCTGCGCCAGCAGCTGGCGCCGCAGTTGATCAAGACCGTGCGCAACGAGGGCTACATGCTCACCGCCAGCGACGTGGTGAGCGAGCCGTGAAGCTGATTCCCGATTCGCTGTTCGGCCGGCTGGTGATCATCCTGGTGGTGGGCATGCTGGCGGCGCAGATCGCCACCAGCAGCATCTGGTTCGATATCCGCCATCGCCAGGCCCTGGAGATTCCCGCGCGGCTGGTGGCCAGCCGGCTGGCGGACCTGATCCGAGTGTCGGCGCGCAACCCGCAGCAGGTGGACAGCCTGATCCAGATGCTGGAAAGCCCCGACCTGCACCTGAGCCTGCAGGAGCGGCCCAGCGACCAGCCCACCGCCGACGACCCGGCGACCCAGCCCACGGTGCGCCTGCTGAACAAGGTGCTGCGGGAAAAGATCGGCCACCCGGAATCACTGCGGGTGCTGCGCCTGGCCCTGGTGGACCACGCCGGCAGCCCGGCGCGCTTGCCGGCGCTGCTTTCGGCGCGGCCGACCGTGGGGCTGTTTCTGCTGGAGCTGCAACTGCCCGACGGCCGCTGGCTGCGGGTCGATGCCCGGGAAGCCCAGGGCTGGAGCAGCAAGGCCCCGGGGGACCTGGTGTTGGATTACGTGCTGCGCATCTACCTGCTGCGGATTCTGCTGGTGGTGCTGCTGGCCTTGGTGGCGGTGCGCCTGGCGATCCGCCCGCTGACCCAGTTGACCGAGGCGGCGCGCAAGCTGGGCAAGAATATCCAGCGCCCACCGCTGCCGCTCGACGGGCCCCTGGAAGTGCGCCGCGCCGCCGAGGCCTTCAACCTGATGCAGCAACGGCTGATCGCCAGCCTGGCCGAGCGCACGCGGTTTCTCGCGGCGGTGTCCCACGACCTGCGCTCGCCCATCACCCGCATGCGCCTGCGCACCGAGCTGCTGGGGGCCACGCCGATCCGCGAGCACCTGCGCCGCGACCTTGAGGAAATGGAGCAGATGGTCACCAGCACCCTGGACTTCGTCGCCAGCGGCGAGGTCAACGAGCAGCGCTTGAACATCGAGATCAACGCCTTGCTGCAAAGCCTGCAAAGCGACTTCCAGGACCTGGGGGTATCGATCCCGATCCACGGCGCGGCCCACGCACCGCTGCCCGGATACGCCCGCAGCCTCAAGCGCTGCGTGCACAACCTGCTGGAGAATGCCGTGCGCTATGGCCGGCAGGTGGACATAGCGGTGCTGGACGATGAGCAGTGGTTGCAGATCCAGGTGCGCGATCAGGGCCCAGGCATTCCCGAGGCCTTGCTGCAACAGGTGCTGGAACCCTTCTACCGGGTCGATGAATCGCGCAATGCCGCCACCGGCGGTTTCGGCCTGGGCCTGAGCATTGCCCATTCGGTGGCCCAGGCCCATGGCGGCCGGCTGCAACTGGAAAACCGCCCGGAAGGGGGGCTGCAAGCCAGCCTGTACCTGCCGCGTGCGGTGCTGTGAGGGGAAGGCCTGCGCGCCCGGTTCAAGGCGCGGCGCACAGGCCTGACTGAAGGACCTGCCCTGGGTCGAGGTGCTATTGAGGGCGGGCCGCCTGGATGGCCTGGCGGATTTCTTCCTGCAACTGGCGGGCGCCGCGGCAGGCCGGGTCGGCAGTGCCGTACTTGCAGGATTTATCCAGCACTTGCAGCGCCCGATCGGCGTCCGGCGCTGTGCCGATGCCGCGGCTCAGGTGGAAGCCGTACATGGTGCAGGCCCAGGGGTCATCCAGGTCGCAGGCCTTGCTGAAGGTCTGCGCGGCACACTGCTGGCTCTTCTGGCTATCGCCTTCGGCCACCAGCATGCCGGCGGCGCGGTTGGTGCACCCGGATACCAGGCCCAGGCTGCAGGCGCGCTGGTACAGCGGTTCATAGCCGGCCGCGGGGCCCTTGCTCTGTTGCAGGGTGTTGGCCAGCCAGTAGCAGTCGCTAGCGTCGCCGCCTTCGCAGCGTTGCAGGCAGGCCCCCAGTTGCTCCGGGTTTTCGCAGCGGTTGGCCTGGGTGGCGCGTTTGCTCGCCATGCTCGGCATCTGCTCGGCGGGGCAGTGCCTGGCCTGGGCCTGCCATTCCTGTTGGGCCTGGACCTTGTTGTAAACGGCATCGATCAGCGCCTGGTCGTTGGGCGCGGCGCTGGCCGCCAGGCTCGACAGCAGGGCGATGCCGAACAGGTAGAAACGGTAGAGGCGGGGCATGGGGCAGAGTCCTTTCCAGGGGCTGTGGGGGCGGGCGTATCTTAAGGTTTTTCGTCAATAGCACCAGGCCGCTGGCGCGTGGCGCTCAGTTTTTTTCAGTTTCCACCCGGCCAGTCTCTTGTGGTTTTGCGGGCGCACTCTGTACTGTATATAAAAACAGTATCCGGGCCTTTCCATGCAATTGATCGACAAGCTGAGCATCCTCGCCGACGCCGCCAAGTACGATGCTTCCTGCGCCAGCAGCGGCGCACCCAAACGCAGCTCCGAAGGCAAGAGCGGGCTGGGCTCGAGCAATGGCATGGGCATCTGCCACAGCTATACGCCGGACGGGCGCTGCGTTTCGCTGCTGAAGATCCTGCTGACCAACTTCTGCCTCTACGACTGCCAGTACTGCGTCAACCGCCGTTCTAGCGACGTGCCGCGGGCGCGCTTTCGCCCTGAGGAAGTGGTGCGCCTGACCCTGGATTTCTACCGGCGCAACTGCGTCAGCGGGCTGTTCCTCAGCTCCGGGATCATCCGTTCGGCGGACTACACCATGGAGCAACTGGTGCAGGTGGCCAGGCTGCTCCGCGAGAAGCACGAGTTCCGTGGCTATATCCACCTCAAGACCATCCCCGACGCCGACCCGCGGCTGATCGAGGAGGCCGGACGCTATGCCGATCGCCTCAGCGTCAATGTCGAGTTGCCCACCGACCGGGGCCTCAAGGCCCTGGCCCCGGAAAAACACCTGGGTTCGATCAAGCAGGCCATGGGCACCATCTACACCGGCGAGCAGAGCGTGCGCAACGAACCCCGGGCGCCACGCTTCGCCCCGGCCGGGCAGAGCACCCAGATGATCATCGGCGCCGATGACAGCGACGACAGCACCATCCTCCACAGTGCCGAGGCCCTGTACGGCAACTTCCGTCTGCGCCGGGTCTATTACTCGGCCTTCAGCCCGATTCCCAACAGCCCGAAAAGCGTGCCCCTGGCCGCGCCGCCACTGCTGCGCGAGCACCGCCTGTACCAGGCCGATTTTCTTATGCGGGGCTACGGCTTCAGTGCCAACGAACTGCTCAAGGGGCCGGGGCACCTGGCCCTGGACATCGACCCCAAGCTGGCCTGGGCCCTGGACAACCGCAGTGTGTTTCCCCTGGACCTGAACCGTGCCGAACCGGCGCTGATCGCGCGCATTCCGGGGATCGGCCTGCGCACCACCCAGCGCCTGGTGGAACTGCGCCGCGAGCGGCGCATCCGCTACGAGGACCTGGCGCGCATGCGCTGCGTGCTGAGCAAGGCCAGGCCGTTCTTCATCACCAGCGACTATCACCCGCAGCAGGCGGAAACCAGCAGCGCGCAGCTTTACCAGCAACTGCGGGATCGCCCGCAACCGCAGCAGATGGGGCTCTGGGGATGATCAGCCTGGACTGCGACGAGCTGTTCGACACCTGGCGCCAGCAGGCGCGCTGGCTGCTCAGCCATTCCATCGACCCGAGCCGGGTCAGTTGGGCCGGGGCGCGAGAGGCCGATCTGTTTGCCAGTGACGAGGACCTTCCGGCCCACGCCGGGCCGTTCCAGGCGCGAGTGCCCCTGGCCCTGCTGGAGCTGTTGCAGCGCGCCGCCTGCTATCGCGGCGAACAGCGCTGGAGCCTGCTGTACGAGGTGCTGTGGCGGGTCAGTCATGGCGATCGCACGGCCATGCTCAGCGGCGATCGGTTGGGCAGCGAACTGCAGCGGCGGATCAAGCAGGTGGACCGCGAGGCCCATCACCTGCATGCCTTCGTGCGCTTTGTCAGCCTGGCCCAAGGGCCTTCAACCGGGCCCGAGCAGCCGCAGTTCGTGGCCTGGCACGAACCGGCTCACGACATCCTGGATGCGGCCAGCCGGCACTTTATCGGGCGCATGGGGCGCCAGCGCTGGATGATCGCCACGCCCCGGGACGGGGTGTATTTCGACGGCACGCAACTGCACTACCAACGACGTTGCCCCGCTGCCTGGCAGCAACTGGCCCAGGCCAGCGGAGACCCCGGCGGCGAGCTGTGGCTGGCCTACTACAGCCATATCTTCAACCCGGCGCGGCTCAACCCCAAGGCCATGCAGGGGCATTTGCCAATGCGCTTCTGGAAGCACCTGCCGGAAGGTCCGCTGATTCCCGCCCTGATCAACCAGGCACGCCACGGCAAGCAGCGCGATGGCCAGGCCAGCGCGGTGGCGGCACGTCCGGGCAAGCGGATTGGCCAGGCCCGCAGCGAAAGCGCTGGGCAGGCATCGGGGCCATCCATGACAATGCGCGGCGTTGAACAATAAGGCAGGCAGCCTATGGATGATGGCAAAGGAATAACCGAGGAATTCTGGTCGAAGTCGGTGAGCGACGACGCCAAAATGATGTGGCGGGTGGGCAGCCGTGGGGTGACCTTCCTGGCGGCACTGCTGCTGCCCAAGACCGGGTTCAAGGCCGTGGATATCGGGGTTGGGGTATTGACCATGCTGATCCCGCTGCTGGTGATCGAAACCCAAAGGGCCTATTCGAAGTTTTCTCCCGGGTTTCTGGCCTGGGTGATCCGCATCAGTGTGTTTGCCAGTGGTGTGGCCATGGCCAGCCTGGGTTTGGTGATCTACTTCGGGATAGTCATCCCGCTAGTTTCGGCAGTGGGCATTCCGTTTTTTCAGCAAAGTGTCAGCTATCAGCCGCAGGGGCAAAACGCTGTCGAACGTGTCGCTTTCTGGTGGATAGCGGGAGCCACAGGGTTTGCCGTGGTGTATGCGGTGTTCAAGAATTTTCGTGAGACCCAGGTGTTCGAGATCGTCTATCACCTGCCACGCAACGGGGTGAGGCAACTGATGCAGCAGCGACCGATGCGCGCCAGCAACTGGCCGATGTTCGTCTGGTTCGAGCTCTGTGTGCTGATTGTCAGTTTTCTCTACACCTCGATGGCCTCCCAGGCGGCGCTACTGGTGGTGGATGGGGTGCGACAGGTCATCACCCTGTTCGCTATCGGCCACTGAGGGCCGCGCCCGCCTTCACTCTGGGGCAGGCGGGTGGGGCTGGCTGCGTCGAGAGTCAGCCTCGACGCGCTTGGGCTGTCGTTAGAAGCTGTACTTGAAGCTGGTCATCAGGTTGCGCGGGGCGCCGTAGTTGCCGTAGGTGCCGGCGTTGCTGTAGTACTCGCGATCGAACAGGTTGTTGAGGTTGAGCGAGGCACTGAGGTTGCGGCTGATGTCGTAGCGGGCCATCAGGTTGGTGACTGCGTAGCTGCCCTGGGTGAAGGTGTGCAGGTCGTTGCCGACCTTGCTCTGCCAATTGACTCCGCCGCCCAGGGTGAGCTTGTCCAGCGGGCCGTGCAGGCGGTAGCTGGTGAAGGTCTTGAAGCTGTTGCGCGGCAGGCCGGTGTTGATCCGCTGGTCGTCGGCGTCGGTGGTGACCGAGTAGGTATAGCCGGCGGACGCCTGCCAGCCTTCGGCCAGCTCGCCGTTGAACTCCAGTTCCACGCCCTTGGAGGTGGTGTCCTGCTCGGCGCTGTAGACGTTGTCGTGCTGCCAGATCGCCAGGTTGTCCTGTTGCAGCTTGTACAGCGCCAGGCTGGAGTTCAGGCGGCCGTCGAAGTGGCTGCCCTTGATCCCCACCTCGTAGCCCTTGCCCTCCATTGGGTCCAGGGGCTTGTTGTCTTCGCTGCGCACCCAGGAGGCCTGGGGGTTGAAGATGCTGGTGTAGCTGGCGTACACCGACCAGGTGTCGTCCAGGTCGTAGACCACCCCGGCGTAAGGGATGAACACGCCGTTCTCTTCACGCTTGACCTCGGTTTCGCTACCGCCGTAGGGGCGATCGTTGGTGTCGCGCTGCCAGTTGATCACTCGGCTGCCGAGGATCAGGCTCAGGTCGTCGGTGAGGCGCAGGCGCGAGGTCAGGTAGGCGGCGTACTGGTTTTCGTCCATCGAGGCTTTGCCGCTGACGTTCTGGCTGGGCTTGGGCGAGTGGCCATCCCAGTCATTCAGGTTGTCGATGACCCCGGCCGGCGAGCCGGCATAGTCGTAGCGCCAGCCGCCCCAGCTCGGGGTGCGTTCCTTGTACTGGGACAGGGTCATGCCGCCGATCAGCTCGTGTTCGCGGCCGAACAGGTTGAAGGGGCCGGTGAGGTAGAGGTCGAGGTTGTCCTGGCGCGGAGTGCCGGAGAAACGTACCGGCAGTTGGGTCAGGCCGCTGCCATCCTGGTTGACTGAGCCCATGGCGAAGTTGAACAGCTCGTCGAACTGGTTCTCGGCGTGGGTGTACTCGATCTTGCCGCTCCAGCCGTTGCCCAGCTGTTGCTCGATGGAGGCGAAGTAGCTGGTCTGCTGGTGATCGTTGTAGGACCAGTCGGGGGCGCTGTTGGTGGAGCGCTTGAAGTCGGTGCGTTCACCGCTGCCAAAGCGCGTCGGCAGGCCGCTGCGCAGCGGCGAATCGACGTCGGTGCGCTGGTAGCTGAAGCCCAGGGTCAGCAGGGTGTCTTCGCTGAGGTCGAATTCGCCGATGCCGTACAGCAGTTGGGTCTGCTGTTTGTAGCGGTCGACCCAGGCGCTTTCGGTCTTGTAGTCGGCCACCAGGCGCCCGCGCACATTGCCGCTGTCGGTCAGCGGGCCGGAGACATCCACGCCGCCGCCATAGCGGTCCCAGGTGCCGGCCTGGCCGCTGATGCTGGCCTGGGCTTCGCGGGTGGGGCGCTTGCGGATCAGGTTGATGGTGGCCGCCGGGTTGCCCATGCCGCTGATCAGGCCGGTGGCACCACGCACCACTTCCACCCGGTCGTACATGGCCATGCTCTGGGAGTAGTTGTCCAGGCGGGTGTTGGTGGGCACGCCGTCGATCTCGTAGTTCTGGATGGCGAAGCCGCGGGACCAGTAGCTGTCGGTTTCCGCCCCCAGGCCGTCGCGGGTGACGATGATCCCCGGGGTGGCTTCCAGGGTGTCGGTGAGGGTGCTGAGGTTCTGGTCGTCGAGGCGCTGGCGGGTCATCACGGTGATCGACTGCGGGGTTTCCCGCGGCGTCAGGTTCAGGCGGGTGGAACTGCTGGAGGAGTAGGTGGTGTATTCGCCGGTGCCTTCGGTGGTGGAGCCCGGGGCCTTGCCGGAAATCGATACCGGGCTCAGCTCCAGGCTGGCGCCGCTGCTGCGGGCCTCCAGGGAGTAGTTGCCGTTGGCGCCGCGCACTGCTTGCAGGCCGCTGCCACTGAGCAGCAGGGCCAGGCCGCTGTCGACATCATGCCGGCCCTTGAGCCCGGGGCTTTGCCGGCCTTCGGCGAGGCTCGCCGGATAGGACAGCAGGATATGCGCGCTCTGGCCAAAGCGGGTGAGCGCGCCAGCGAGGTTGCCGGGGGCAATATCGAATTCGATCTGGGCCTGCTCTGCGGCCAGGGCCCAGGTGGGCAGCAGCGCCGCCGCAGTGCTGCCGGTGAGGCAGATCAGGCCCTGGGCCACGGCACCGGCCAGGTGCTGCTTGAGTGGAAAGGTTCGCTTGCGGCGCTGGATGACTGCCGATGACATGTGTTGCTCCCCATGCAAATGAAAGGTTCTGGGGGTTAAGTCTCGCCAGCGCGAAAAACAGACCACCTTGATGCAAGAATATTTTCAGCCCAGGGCGGTACGGGGTTTCAGGGTGACCCAGTAGCGAGTGAACTGGCGCACTTCCAGCTGCAGGGTCTGGGCCACGGCGAACACTACGCGGTCGGTGTCGGCCAGGGGGAAAGTGCCGGAAACCGGCAACTGGGCGAGGCCCGGGTCGCAGCCCAGGTGCCCGGGGCGGTAGCGCCCCAGTTCTGCCAGGAACTGCGCCAGGGGTTGGCCCTGGGCCACTAGCATGCCCTGGCTCCAGGCCGGTTGCGTGGCGTTTTGCGTTTGGCGTTGCAGCAACCCGTCTCGGCTGAAACCTGCCTGTTCGCCTGCCCCCAGGGACAGCGCCGGTTGCCCGCCGTGCCGGGGGCGCAGGCTCAGGTGGCCCTGGTACACCGTCAGTTCGGTGCGTCCGGCCAACTGGCGCACACTGAAGCTTGCGGTGCTGGCGTCGATCCAGCCTTCGGCGGTTTCCACCTGCAGGGCCAGCCCATCCTGTCGCGCCAGGGTCAGCAGCAGTTCGCCGCGCAGCAGCTTGATACGCCGTTGCTGGCGATCAAAAGCCAGGGCAATCGCGGTGTCGGTATTGAGCTGTACCCGGGTCTGGTCCGCCAGGGTGAGGCGCCGTTGCTGGCCGACTCGGGTGCTGTAGTCGGCGCTCCAGTCCTGCACCAGGGCGCTGTCCCGGGTGGCCCAGGCAGCGGTGCCGACCGCCAGCAACAAGCCCAGGTGCTTGAGGGCACGACGACGGCCAAGGTTCGGCCCCAGGGTGGCCCGGGCCAGTTCGCTGTGGCCCTGGCTACGTACCTGTTGCAGGCGCTGGCTGAGGGCCTCGGCCCGTTGCCAGGCGGTTTCATGCAGCGGGTGGGCCAGGCGCCAGCGCTGCCAGGCGGCGAGGGTGGTGGCGCTGACATCGGGCTCCAGCAGCTCCAGTTGCCATTGCATGGCCTGTTCGGCCATGGCGATATCAATGGACTGGGGCTCTGCGCTTGCGCTGCTGCCCAGGGGCCGGCTCACAGCGAGCCCAGGCTGTCGTCGAGCAGGATGCACTGGGCCCCGGCCTTGACGATGTAGCGCTTGACCGTGGTCACCGAGACTTGCAGGCGCTCGGCGATCTGCTCATGCCCCAGGCCGTCCAGTTGCCACCAGAGAAAGGCCTGGCGCACCGGGCGTTCCAGGCGTTCGAGCACGGCGTCCAGTTGCATCAGGGTTTCCAGGAGAATGGCCTGGGTCTCCAGGTCCGGGACCACCTGCGCGGGCAGCTGTTGCAGGGCCTCCAGGTAGGCCCGCTCGAGCTTCTGGCGTCGGTAGTGATTGCTCAGCACGCTCTGCGCCACCTTGGCCAGGAAGCTGCGGGGCGCCTGGATCTGCACCGGCTCGGGCTTGGCCAGCAGGCGCAGGAAGGTGTCCTGGGCCAGGTCGGCGGCGCTGTGGGAGCAGTTCAGTCGCAGGCGCAGCCAGTTTTTCAGCCACTGATGCTGCTGGCGATACAGCTGGGTCAGATCGCTGGCGCTGGCTGGGGCGGGAGCAGGCATGAAAGGCAATTACCGGGGCAGGGAAGGTCGCGAATGATAACGCTTATCATATAGATCGTTGCCGAGGCACCGCAAGAAAAGTCTGATACCGGCCCGTCAGCATGGACCAGACGAATTCCAGGCAATAAAAAGCCCGCCCCTGGCAAGCAGGGGCGGGCTGAGGTAGAGCAGGGTGCGAATCAGACCTTGACGATCCAGCCTGCTGGCGGCTCGACGTCGCCGGTCTGCACGCCGGTCAGCTCTTTATAGAGCTTCTGGGTGACCGGGCCGACTTCTTTCTCGCTGTAGAACACGTGCAGCTTTTCCTGGTACTCGATGCCGCCGATCGGCGTGATCACCGCAGCGGTGCCGCAGGCGCCGGCTTCCTTGAAGTCCGCCAGCTTGTCGATGAACACGTCGCCTTCGACCACTTCCAGGCCCAGGCGGGTCTTGGCCAGCTCGATCAGCGACAGGCGGGTGATGCCCGGCAGTACCGATGGCGAGTTGGGGGTGACGAATTTGTCATCGTGAGTGATGCCGAAGAAGTTCGCCGAACCCACTTCCTCGATCTTGCTGTGGGTCAGCGGGTCGAGGTAGATGCAGTCGGCGAAGCTGGCTTTCTTGGCCAGGGAACCGGGCATCAGGCTGGCGGCGTAGTTGCCACCGACCTTGGCCGCGCCGGTGCCTTGTGGGGCCGCACGGTCGTAGCTGGAGATCAGGAAGTTGTGCGGGGTCAGGCCGCCCTTGAAGTAGGCGCCGACCGGGATGGCGAAGATCGAGAAGATGAACTCGGGCGCAGTGCGTACGCCGATATTGTCGCCGACGCCGATCACGAACGGGCGCAGGTACAGCGCGCCGCCGGTGCCGTAAGGCGGAATGAAGCGCTCGTTGGCCTTGACCACGGCCTTGCAGGCTTCGATGAACTGTTCGGTGGAGACTTGCGGCATCAGCAGGCGGGCGCAGCTGCGTTGCATGCGCGCGGCGTTCTGGTCGGGGCGGAACAGGTTGATCGAACCGTCCTTGCAGCGGTAGGCCTTGAGGCCTTCGAAGCACTGCTGGCCATAGTGCAGGGCGGTGGAGCCCTCGCTGATGTGCAGCACGTTATCTTCGGTCAGGGTGCCTGCGTCCCACTCGCCGTTACGCCAGTGCGACAGATAGCGCTTGTCTGTCTTGATGTAGTCAAAACCCAGCTTGTCCCAATTGATGCTTTCGTTACCCATGACACCCTCTATCACTTAACAACCGTCGGAACGGCTCAAGGCTTCTGACGTTTTATTGGATGGGCACAACAATACTGCATTCCGGGGGGCGACCGCACCCCGGACCAAGGGCGGGTGAGCAAAAAATCTTAGGTTGCTCATGAAACTTCCCCCCTTGCTGTAACAGCCCTGTAGGAGCGAGCTTGCTCGCGAAGGCGCCAGCCCGAAATGCCAGCCTTTTCGCGGGCAGCCGCGCTCCTGCGTCTTCTATATATGCAGGGCGTGGCCCAAAGCCCGCAGCGCCGCTTCCTGTACCGCCTCGCCCAGGGTTGGGTGGGCGTGGATGGTGCCGCCGATATCTTCCAGGCGCGCGCCCATTTCCAGGGATTGAGCAAACGCCGTGGACAATTCGGAAACCCCGACCCCCACTGCCTGCCAGCCGACAATCAGATGATTGTCGCGCCGTGCCACCACCCGCACGAAACCGCTTTTCGATTCCAGGCTCATGGCCCGGCCATTGGCGGCGAACGGGAAGCTGCTGACGATGCAATCCAGGCCGGCGGCGCGGGCTTCGTCCGGGGTCTTGCCCGCCACCACCAGTTCCGGGTCGGTGAAGCACACTGCGGGGATCGCCGCCGGGTTGAACTCGCGGTGCTTGCCGGCGATCAGCTCGGCCACCATCTCGCCCTGGGCCATGGCGCGGTGGGCCAGCATCGGCTCGCCGCTGAGGTCGCCGATGGCCCAGACATTGCGCATGCTGGTCTGGCAGCGCTGGTCGATCTTGATCGCCGAGCCATTCATGTCCAGGTTCAGGGCTTCCAGGTTCCAGCCCTGGGTGTTGGGCTTGCGCCCTACGGCCACCAGCACCTGGTCGGTGGCCAGGTTCAGGGTGTCGCCATTGGGCTCGCGCACCTGCAGGCTGCTGCTGGCGGCATCGAAGCCCAGCACGCTGTGTTTGAGGTAGAGCTTGATCCCCAGTTGCTTTACCGATTCCAGCACTGGCTGGGTCAGTTCGCCGTCGTAGGCCGGAAGGATGCGTTCCTGGGCCTCCACCACGCTGACCTCGACCCCCAGCTTGCGGTAGGCGATGCCCAGCTCCAGGCCGATATAGCCGCCGCCAACCACGGTCAGGTGCTTGGGCAGGGCCTTGGGTGCCAGGGCCTCGGTGGAGGAGATGATCGGCCCGCCGATGGGCAGCATCGGCAGATTGACGCTTTTCGAACCCGTGGCCAGCAGCAGGTGCTCGCACTGGATACGGGTGTCGGCGCCTTCGATTTCCACGGTCTTGCCGTCGATGACCTTGGCCCAGCCCTGGATCACCTGCACCTTGTGTTTCTTCAGCAAGGCGGCCACGCCGCTGGTCAGGCGATCGACGATGCCGTCCTTCCATTCCACGCTCTTGCCGATGTTCAGGCTCGGCGCCGCCACTTCGATGCCCAGGGCCGAGCCCTGGCTGTGGTGGCGAGTCTGGTGGAACTGCTCGGCCACATGGATCAGCGCCTTGGACGGAATGCAGCCGATGTTCAGGCAGGTGCCGCCCAGGGATTGGCCTTCCACCAGGATGGTGGAGATGCCCAGCTGGCCGGCACGGATCGCCGCCACATAGCCGCCAGGGCCGCCACCGATGATCAGCAGCTGGGTATTGAGAGTCTGTTGCATGCCTGCTCCTCTGATGATCAGTCCACAAACAAGGTGGCGGGTTGTTCCAGCAGGCCGCGAATGGCCTGGATGAATTGCGCGGCGTCCATGCCGTCGACCACCCGGTGATCGAAGGAGCTGGAGAGGTTCATCATCTTGCGGATCACGATCTGGCCCTTGATCACCATCGGCCGCTCGACGATGCGGTTGACCCCGACAATCGCCACTTCCGGCAGGTTCAGCACCGGGGTGCTGACGATGCCGCCCAGGGCGCCGAGGCTGGTGAGGGTGATGGTGGAACCGGAAAGCTCTTCACGCGCCGCCTTGCCACTGCGCGCGGCGCTGGCCAGGCGGGCGATTTCCTCGGCATTGCCCCACAGGCTGCGGGCTTCGGCATGGCGCACCACGGGCACCATCAGGCCGACGTCGCTCTGGGTGGCGACCCCGACATGCACCGCGCCAAGGCGGGTGATGACCTGGGCTTCGTCGTCGTAGCGCGCATTGATCTGCGGGAAGTCGCGCAGGGCCACCACCATGGCGCGCACCAGGAATGGCAGCAGGGTCAGCTTGCCGCGGCTGGCGCCGTGTTTTTCATTGAGGTGGATGCGCAGCTCTTCCAGGGCGGTGACGTCCACTTCCTCGACATAGCTGAAGTGCGCGGCGCGGTGCTTGGATTCCTGCATGCGCTGGGCGATCTTGCGGCGCATGCCGATCACCTGGATCTGTTCCTGGTCGTGGCGTTCGGCATAACCGCTGCCCGGCGCCGAATAACCGCGCAGGGGCTGGCCGTCCTGGGCCAGGTAGGCGTCCAGGTCTTCATGCAGAATGCGCCCGGCCGGGCCGCTGCCTTGCACCAGGCGCAACTGGATGCCCAGGTCCAGGGCATGCTTGCGCACTGCTGGCGAGGCCAGTGGGCGTTCGTCGGCTTCCCGGGCCACCGGCGCCTGGGGCGCAGGGCGGCAGGCCGCGGCAGGTTTCTCCGGCTTGGGCGCTGCGGCCATCGGCGCGGCGGCTGGCTGGCTGATAGCTGGCGGTTTTTCCGCGGCAGGCGCAGCGGCCTGGGCGGACTCCTTGAGGTTGCCCGCGCCTTCCACTTCGATGCTGATCAGGATGCTGCCCACCGCCATCACTTCACCGGGCTCGCCGCCCAGGGAAATGACCTTGCCGTGCACCGGCGAGGGGATGTCCACCATCGCCTTGTCGGTCATCACGTCCGCCAGCACCTGGTCTTCCACCACCAGGTCGCCGACTTTTACATGCCACTGCGCCAGTTCTACTTCTGCGATGCCTTCGCCGATGTCCGGCATCTTGATAACGTGCGTGCCCATTCAGACCTCCATGACCCGTTGCAGCGCCGCGCCCACTCGGGACGGCCCTGGGAAATATGCCCATTCCTGCGCGTGGGGATACGGCGTATCCCAACCGGTGACGCGCTCGATCGGGGCTTCCAGGTGGTGGAAGCAGTGTTCCTGCACCAGCGACACCAGTTCGGCGCCGAAACCGCAGGTACGGGTGGCTTCGTGCACCACCACGCAACGTCCGGTCTTCTTCACCGACTTGACGATGGTGTCCAGGTCCAGCGGCCACAGGCTGCGCAGGTCGATGACTTCGGCGTCGATGCCGCTTTCCTCGGCCGCCACTTGCGACACATAGACCGTGGTGCCGTAGGTCAGCACGGTAACGTCCTTGCCGGGACGGGCGATGGCCGCCACATCCAGCGGCACCTTGTAGTAGCCGTCCGGCACCTGGGCCGCCGGGTGTTTCGACCAGGGGGTTACCGGGCGGTCGTGGTGGCCGTCGAACGGGCCGTTGTACAGGCGCTTGGGTTCGAGAAAGATCACCGGGTCGTCGTTCTCGATGGAAGCGATCAGCAGACCCTTGGCGTCGTAGGGGTTGGACGGCATTACGGTGCGCAGGCCGCAGACCTGGGTGAACATCGCCTCGATGCTCTGGCTGTGGGTCTGGCCGCCGTAGATGCCGCCGCCGCAGGGCATGCGCAGGGTCATGGGGGCGGTGAACTGGCCGGCGGAGCGATAGCGCAGGCGCGCGGCTTCGGAAATGATCTGGTCGGACGCCGGGTAGACGTAGTCGGCGAACTGGATTTCCGCCACCGGGCGCAGGCCGTAGGCGCCCATGCCGATGGCGGCGCCGACGATGCCGCTTTCCGAGATCGGCGCGTCGAACACCCGCGAGGTGCCGTACTTGGCCTGCAGGCCCTCGGTGCAGCGGAACACGCCGCCGAAGTAGCCCACGTCCTGGCCGAACACCACGACGTTGTCGTCACGCTCGAGCATCACATCCATGGCCGAGCGCAGGGCCTGGATCATGGTCATGGTGGTAGTGGTCATGGCGGAGTCCAGCTGGATATTGTTGTTGTGGTCGTTCATCTCAGATCCCCAGTTCCTGGCGTTGACGTTTCAGGTGCTCGGGCATGTCCTTGTAGACGTCCTCGAACATGGTCGCGGCGCTGGGGATCTGGCCGCCGGCCAGGGTGCCGTACTGCTCGGCTTCCTTCTGTGCGGCAATTACCTGGGCTTCCAGCTCGGCACTGACCGCGGCGTGTTCCTCTTCGGACCACTGGCCGATCTTGATCAGGTGCTGCTTGAGGCGGGCAATCGGGTCGCCCAGGGGGAAGTGGCTCCAGTCGTCGGCCGGGCGGTACTTGGACGGATCGTCGGAGGTGGAATGCGGGCCGGCGCGGTAGGTGACCCACTCGATCAGGGTCGGGCCAAGGTTGCGCCGGGCGCGTTCGGCGGCCCAGCGCGAGGCGGCGTAGACCGCGATGAAATCGTTGCCGTCGACCCGCAGGGAGGCGATGCCGCAGCCCACGCCGCGTCCGGCGAAGGTGGTGGCTTCACCACCGGCGATGGCCTGGAAGGTGGAGATCGCCCACTGGTTGTTGACCACGTTGAGGATCACCGGCGCGCGGTACACGTGGGCGAAGGTCAGGGCGGTGTGGAAATCCGACTCGGCGGTGGCGCCGTCGCCGATCCAGGCCGAGGCGATCTTGGTATCGCCCTTGATCGCCGAGGCCATGCCCCAGCCCACGCCCTGCACGAATTGGGTCGCCAGGTTGCCGGAAATGGTGAAGAACCCGGATTCCTTCACCGAGTACATGATCGGCAGCTGGCGTCCCTTGAGCGGATCGCGCTCGTTGGACAGCAGCTGGCAGATCATCTCCACCAGGGGAACTTCGCGTGCCATCAGGATGCTTTGCTGGCGGTAGGTGGGGAAGCACATGTCGTCGATGTTCAGCGCCAGGGCCTGGGCACTGCCGATGGCTTCCTCGCCCAGGCTCTGCATGTAGAAGGACATCTTCTTCTGGCGTTGGGCAACCACCATGCGGTTGTCGAAGATCCGCGTCTTGAGCATGGCGCGCATGCCCTGGCGGAGGATTTCCACGGGAACCTCGGCGGCCCAGTCGCCCAGGGCGTTGCCCTGGTCGTCGAGCACGCGGATCAGGCCCCGGGCCAGGTCGGCGCAGTCGGCAGGTTCGATATCGATAGGGGGTTTGCGAGCCAGGCCGGCGTCGTTCAGACGCAGGTAGGTGAAGTCGGTCTTGCAGCCGGGACGGCCCGAGGGTTCGGGAACGTGCAGGCGTAGCGGTGCATACGCGGTGGTCATGGCTTTCTACGCTCGATCTTGTGGATTTCTTGTATTGGGCGCGCTAGCTGACAGTCCTTCCCCGGGTAGGGGAAATCTTGTCCTACAAACATCATAGGCCGGGCGTAGAAGAATATTTATCTCTGTTTCATTGCGCTGGCAGTTATTTGCAGATAAAAAATCTGCATAAACATAAAAAGACAGGTTGTTTTATCTCATGCGCAAACTGGACCGTACCGACATCGGCATTCTCAACAGCCTTCAGGAGAATGCCCGCATCACCAACGCCGACCTGGCCCGTTCGGTGAATCTTTCTCCCACCCCTTGCTTCAATCGGGTCAAGGCCATGGAAGAGCTGGGCCTGATCCGCGAGCAGGTGACCCTGCTGGACGCCGACCTGTTGGGGCTGCACGTCAACGTGTTTATCCACGTCAGCCTGGAGAAGCAGGTGGAAGAGGCCCTGCAGCATTTTGAAGAGGCCATCGCCGAGCGCCCGGAGGTGATGGAGTGCTACCTGATGGCCGGTGACCCGGACTACCTGATCCGGGTGCTGGTGCCGACCATCCAGGCCCTGGAACGCTTCATGATGGACTTCCTGACCAAGGTTCCCGGGGTGGCCAATATCCGCTCCAGCTTCGCCCTCAAGCAGGTGCGCTACAAGACCGCGCTGCCGCTGCCGGCCAACGGCCTGACCCTGGGCAGCTGAGGCTCAGGCGGGAGCCGTGCGCCACAGTTGCTCGAGCTGCTTGAAGTCCCAGTCTTCCGGGGCTTCGCGGGCGACGATGCGTTCCTCGCCACGCAGCTTGGCCAGGTCCAGCACCCGTTGCTCCAGTGGCAGCTTGGAGCGGGTGGAGAAGAACACCTTGACCTTGGGCGTCAGCAGGGCTTCGGGGTGCTGTTCGATCACCACCGCCAGGCGCCCGCTTGCCAGGCGCACCAGCGAGCCCACCGGATAGATGCCCACGGCCTTGACGAAGGCCTGGAACACCCGCTGGTCGAAGTGGCCGGTCCAGGTGGACATGCGCTGGATCGCCTCGGCCGGGTCCCAGCCACGGTTGTAGGGACGGTTGGAGGTCACCGCGTCGTACACGTCGCAGACTGCGCCCATCTGCGCGAACAGGCTGATCTGGTTGCCCGCCAGGCGGTGCGGGTAACCCGAGCCATCGGCCTTTTCATGGTGGTGCAGGCACACATCCAGCACCAGCGCATCCACGCCCAGGTTCTGCCGCAGGATCGCGCCGCCGGCCAGCGGGTGCTGCTTGACCTGTTCGAACTCGCTGTCCGAGAGCTTCTGCGGCTTGTTGAGAATGCTTTCGGGGATGGCCAGCTTGCCCACGTCATGCAGCAGCCCGGCCACGCCGGCCAGGCGCACATGGTGTTCCGCCAGGCCCAGCTGGCGGGCGGTGGCCAGCATCAGCGCACAGACCGCCACCGAATGCATATAGGTGTAGTCGTCGACGTTCTTCAGCCGCGCCAGGCTGATCAGGGCATCGGGGTGGCGCAGCAGCGACTGGCTGATCTGCTGCACCAGGTCCTCGACCTGGACCATCTGCAAGGCCTGGCCCATGCGCACTTCCTGGAACATCGCCGTCACCGCCTGGCGCGAATGGGCGCAGACCTTGAGGGCCCGTTGCAGCTCCTGCTGCATGCCGGCCCTGGGTGGGGCACTTCGGGTTTGGGCGTTGCTGGCGGCCGCCGGGGCAGGGCGCTGCTGCTGGGCGGCGGTGGCGACTTCGGGTAGGTCGCGGCCTTTGCTCGGGTCGATCCACAGGCCGCTGAGGTTGGAGCCTTGCAGGCGTTGCAGGTCGGCGCGGCTGTCGAGCACGAAGCCGGCTTTCCAGAATGAGTGGTCCAGCCAGGAACCACAGAATTGATGGATGTACATGCCCAATTGCAGCTGTTGCAGCGAGATCAGTTTCAGCATCGACAGCACTCCCTTACAGGACGCTTGGCCGTCACCGCCAAACGGCCCCGGGCAACGGGCCCGGGAACCGGATGGGGGCGTACCGCACCAGCGTTTTTCTACCTGACTGCCTTACGGGCCTGGGCCCGTCTCACAGGGAGAAGCGTGCCACCAGCTTGTTCAGACCTACCGCCAGGGTGGACAGTTCACTGCTGGCGATGGAGGTCTGGCTGGCGGCGGACGAGCTTTGCAGCGACAGGTCGCGAATGCTCATCAGGTTCTGGTCCACCGAGCGCGCCACCTGGGCCTGTTCCTCCGAGGCGGTGGCGATCATCAGGTTGCGTTCGTTGATTTCGCTGATGGCCTGGGTGATATGGCCGATGGCGCTGCCGGCCTCATGGGCGATGGCCAGGGTCTGGCTGGCGTCCTCGCTGCTCTGCTGCATGGACAGCATGGCCTTGCTCGAACCGTTCTGGATGCCCTGGATCATCTGCTCGATTTCCTGGGTCGAGAGCTGGGTGCGATGGGCCAGGGCCCGCACCTCGTCGGCCACTACGGCAAAACCGCGGCCCTGTTCCCCGGCCCGCGCGGCCTCGATCGCGGCGTTCAGCGCCAGCAGGTTGGTCTGCTCGGCGATCGCCCGAATCACGTCCAGGACCTTGGTGATGTCCTGGGCCTGCTGGGCCAGGCCGGCCATTTCCACCCGGGTGTTCTCCACGGTGCCGGTGAGTTTCTCGATGGCGTGGATGGTCTGCTCGACCCGCTCCTTGCCCAGCCCGGCGGAACGCTCCGAAGCCTGGGTCGACTGCGAGGCGGACACCGCATTGCGCGCCACTTCCTCCACTGCGGCGGTCATTTCATTGACCGCGGTGGCGGCCTGGTCGGTCTCCATGCTCTGTTGCTGGATGCCGGCGTTGGACTCGCGGGTAATCGCGCTCATTTCCTCGGCGGCCGAGGCCAGTTGGGTCGAGGAATCGGCGATATGGCGGATGGTGGATTTCAGGCTGTCGAGCATGGCCTGGGTGGATTGCTGCAGGTCGGTAAGCTCGTCCTGGCCGCTGACTTCCACTTGGGCGCGCAGGTCGCCGTCGGCAATCTTGCGGGTGGTGGCCAGCAGTGACAGCACCGGTCGAGTGATGCTGCGGGTGAACAGGGTGGCGATCAGCATGGTCAAGGCAATGGCCAGGACGATGATCGCCGAGGTCAGGGTCAGGCCGGTATTGAACTGCTCGCCGGCCTGGACCGCCGAGTGCTCGGCACCTTTCTCGTTGATCGCGATCAGCGCCTCGATGGCGCTCTGCAAGGTGTTGGCCAGGGGCACCGTGACCTGGTTGATGTAGTCAGCGGTCTGTTGCGCGGTGTTGGTCTTGCTCGACTCGATCAGCACCGCGAGCTTGTCCAGGTAGTCCTGGGCGCCGCGCTTGACTTGCTCGTAGGTGGCTTTTTCCTCGCTGCTGGAAACCAGCGGCTCGTAGTCCTTGATGGCCTGGGCCAGGCTGTTCTTCAGGCTGCCCAGATTGTCCAGTGAAGCGGCTTTCTGCGATTCGTTTTCAGTGGCGTAGTGCAGGGCTTCCAGGCGCACGCGCAAGGTGCCGGATTCGATTTTCGTGGCTTGCCTGACACTGGGCAGCCAGTTGCTTTGCAGGTCCAGCGCAGCGTCGTGAATCTGTCCCATTTTCCACAGTGCCAGTCCCCCCAGACCGATCAGCAATACACAGATGGCGCCAAAGCTCAGCAGCGCCCTGGAAGTCAGCTTCAAATTTCTTGTCACCATAAAGGCACCTTGCAGTTGGAGTGATACGGCCAATTTCTTTTCGACTCCTTGTCGCCTTGATAGCACTCTGATCCTAAGCAGATGAAAAATCTGTAGAGATGTAAAAAAATATTTCTGCCAATCGTTTGCGTCTATCCTGCACCGCAGTTGGGCGCGCGTAGGAGCGTTGAAAGGGGGGCTTTAGCCACCCTTGAATACCTCGGCGAAAGTGCTGCAACCCCCCAGGCTTGACCCTTATCAACAGGCTTCCCGGGGTTTTGCGCGATGCTTGTGGCCTGTCCAATGGAGAAGGAAGCAGGCCCATGAATACGCCTCTGACAACGGCGCCCACGGCCAAGACCGTATTACCGATTGGATTGCTGATCGCCGTGCTGGCCATGGTCGCGGTACTGCTGCTGCCATTGCCCGCCGACCTGCCCGTGGCGGGGCAGCGGATGCTGGCGATCCTGGCCTTTGCGGTGGTGGTGTGGATCAGCGAAGCGGTGTCCTATGAGGCCAGCGCGATCATGATCACCGCGTTGATGGCCTTGCTGATCGGCAGCGCGCCGACCCTGCACGACCCGGCCCAGCTCTATGGCAGCTCGGCGGCCATCAGCCTGGCCCTTACCGGATTTTCCAACTCGGCCCTGGCCCTGGTCACCGGCGCGCTGTTTATCGCCGCGGCCATGACCCACACCGGTCTCGACCGACGCATCGCCCTGGTGACCTTGTCCCGGGTTGGCACCAGCACCCGGCGCATTCTGCTGGGGGCCATCGCGGTGACCATTCTCCTGAGCCTGTTGGTGCCCAGTGCCACCGCCCGCAGTGCCTGCGTGGTGCCGATCATGATGGGGGTGATCGCCGCGTTCGGCGTCGACAAACGCTCCAATATCGCCGCCGGGCTGATGATTGTGGTGGCCCAGGGCACCAGCATCTGGAACGTCGGCATCCAGACCGCCGCCGCGCAAAACCTGCTGACCCTGGGTTTCATGGACAAGATGCTCGGCCAGCGCGTGGCCTGGCTCGACTGGCTGATTGCCGGGGCGCCCTGGGCGCTGATCATGTCCCTGGTGCTGCTGTGGCTGGTGCTCAAGCTACTGCCTCCGGAAACCGACAGCATCCCCGGGGGCAAGGCTGCGGTGGCCCAGTCCCTGGCCGATCTCGGGCCCATGACCGGGCCGCAGAAGCGCCTGCTGGCGGTCTCCCTGATGCTGCTGGCGGCCTGGTGCACCGAGGGCAAGCTGCATCCCTTCGACACCACGACCACCACTTACGCCGGTTTGGTGATCCTGCTGCTGCCGCGAATCGGCATCATGACCTGGAAGGATGTGCAGTCGCGGATTCCCTGGGGCACGGTGATTGTCTTCGGGGTCGGCATCAGTCTCGGTTCGGCGCTGCTCAGTACCCAGGCCGGGCAGTGGCTGGGCACCCAGGTGGTGGCCCATACCGGCCTCGACCAGGTGGGGCCTTTGGCAGTGTTCGCGATTCTCGCGGCGTTCCTGATCCTGATCCACCTGGGCTTTGCCAGTGCCACGGCGCTGACCTCGGCCCTGCTGCCGATCCTGATCGCGGTGCTGCAAACCCTGCCGGGGGATTTCAGCCGCCTGGGCATGAGCATGCTGCTGGGGTTTGTCGTCAGCTATGGGTTCATCCTGCCGATCAACGCGCCGCAGAACATGGTCTGCCTGGGCACCGAGACCTTCAATGCCCGGCAGTTCGCCAAGGTCGGGCTGCTGGTGACGCTGATCGGCTACCTGCTGATGCTGCTGTTCGCCGTCACCTGGTGGCAATGGCTGGGCTGGATCTAGCGGCGCCGGCCGCTACAACCAGCCGCTGAACACCCGGGTCACACTGCCGGCCAGGCGCACCTTGCCCTGGCCGTCCCAGCTCACCGTTACCGGGCCACCGTCGCACAGCACCTGTACCTGGCTGTCGAGCAAGCCGCGGCGCATGCCGTTGACCGCCGCGGCGCAAGAGCAGGAACCGGAGCCCAAGGGAATCGCGCCATTGCGTTCCCAGATCCGCAGGCGGATGGTGCGGCGGTCCAGCACCTGGATGAAATGCACATTGGTTTTTTCTGGAAACAGCGGGTCGTGCTCGATCCGCGGGCCCAGGCTGGCGATATCCAACGGCTCCAGGTCATCGACAAAAAAACTGCAATGGGGATTGCCCATGCTGCACGCCGCCGGCAACCCCGGCAGCGGCAGGTTCAGGCTGTCCAGATCCCGGGCCAGGGGAATCGCCGGCCAATGAAAGTGCGGCTCGCCCATTTCCACCGACACTGTGTCGTCGTCCAGGCGCAAGCACTGTTGCAGGCCACGGGCGGTTCGCACCCACACTGAACGGGCGGCGCTTTCCCGCAGCAGCAGGTCGGCGGCGCCGCGGGTGGCGCTGCCGCAGGTGTCGAGGCTGGAACCATCGGCGTTGTAGAAGGTCAGTTGCGCCGCGGCGTCCTCGCAGTCGCCCAGCAGTGCCAGCTGATTGAAGCCTATGCCGCGGTGGCGGTCGCCCAGGGCACGGATTCGTTCGGCATCCAGCGGGTTGCTGCGACCGCGCACATCGATCAGCACGAAGTCATCGCCATTGGCATGCATCTTCACAAAGTTCAGGGACATTGGTTTTCCATGGGCAGCAGGCTTGGGGCAGGGTGCAGGATGACGAAAAAAACAGGCGCGGCGCCAGCGCCTTAAAATAATATTCACTTATCGGGTATCGCCGCGGCGCCAGTGCGCGGGCGCTGCGACACTCAGGGCACATCACCGGGCGCGACTACGCGCCGGGCACAGCACAAGGTCACGGCATGGATCACTACGCCCCGCGCAACTGGCAGCCCCACGAAAAGCCCAGCTTGCCCGGCTCGCCCTCGACGCCGCTGCACCCTGGCCACAAGCGCCTGGCCTATGCACTGGTGGGTTTGCTGGTGGCGATTACCGGCGGCCTGGGCAACTCCCTGGTGATCGCCAACCTGCCGTACCTGCAGGGTGCGCTGGGCGCCACCACGGCGGAAATGGCCTGGCTGCCGGCGGCCTACGTGATGACCAATGTGTCGATGAACCTGCTGCTGGTGAAGTTTCGCCAGCAGTTCGGCCTGCGCGCCTTTACCGAGGTGTTCCTGGTGCTCTATGCCCTGGTGACCTTCGGCCATCTGTTCGTCAACGACCTGAGTTCGGCCATCGCCGTGCGTGCGGCCCATGGCATGGTCGGCGCCGCTCTGAGTTCCCTGGGGCTGTACTACATGGTCCAGGCGTTCCCGGCGAAATGGCGGCTCAAGGCCCTGGTGCTGGGGTTGGGCACTTCGCAACTGGCCTTGCCCCTGGCCCGACTGTTTTCCGAGGACCTGCTGCAAATCGCCGAATGGCGCGGCCTGTACCTGTTCGAGCTGGGCCTGGCGCTGACCTCCCTGGGCTGCGTGTTCATGCTCAAGCTGCCACCGGGGGATCGCTTCCGCACCTTCGAGAAACTCGACTTCCTGACCTTCGCCCTGCTGGCCAGTGGCGTGGCGCTGCTGTGCGCGGTGCTGTCGTTGGGGCGCATCGACTGGTGGCTGGAAGCGCCGTGGATCGGCTACGCCTCGGCCGGCGCCATTGTGCTGATCCTGGCCGGGTTGTGCATCGAACATAACCGCAGCAACCCGATGCTGATGACCCGCTGGCTGGGCAGCGGGGTGATGCTTCGCCTGGGCTTGGCGGTGATCCTGATTCGCATGGTGCTTTCGGAGCAGTCCACCGGCGCCGTGGGCTTTCTCCAGGCGCTGAACATGAGCAGCGAGCAGATGCGCCTGCTGTATGGCGTGATGCTGCTGGGCAGCATCGCCGGGCTGGCCACCAGCGCCTTGACCATCAACCCGGCGCACCTCTTGATGCCGTTGATCATTTCCCTGGCGCTGATGGCCGTGGGTTCGGTGATGGACAGCTTCTCCAGCAACCTCACGCGCCCGGCCAACATGTATGTCAGCCAGTTCCTGCTGGCCTTCGGCGGCACCTTTTTCCTCGGCCCGACCATGGTCTTGGGCACGCGCAATGTGCTGACCAATCCGCGCAACCTGGTCAGTTTTTCGGTGCTGTTCGGCATCTGCCAGAACCTCGGCGGGTTGATCGGCTCGGCCTTGCTCGGCACCTTCCAGATCGTCCGCGAGAAGTACCATTCCAGCCATATAGTCGAGCAGCTGACCCTGCTCGACCCCCAGGTACTGGCCCGGGTGCAGGGCGGTGCGGCGGCCTATGGCAAGGTCATCGCCGACCCCGACCTGCGCACCCTGCAAGGCATGCGCAGCCTGGCCGCGGCGGCCACCCGCGAGGCCAACGTGCTGGCCTATAACGATGTGTTCATGCTGATCGCGGTGATTGCCGTGCTGACCATGACCTGGATCTTCATTCGTAGCCTGTGGCTGCTCAGCACCACCCGCGCCGTTGCGCCCCAGGCTCCCGTTCAACCCAGCGGTGCCCCGACCTCATGAGCGAACCCGTGAACCCCACCACCAATGCCATTGCCTCGAGCCCCGAGCCCAATGGCCCACCGAGCATCCCCGCCACCGAGCCGCGGCCGCTGGCGGTGCGGATCATTTCCGCCCTGGGCTTTGCCGCCATTGCCCTGGCCGGGGTGCTGATCGTGCTCTATGCCTGGCAGCTGCCGCCGTTTTCCAGCGCCATCGAAAGCACCGAGAATGCCCTGGTGCGCGGCCAGGTGACCATCATCGGTCCGCAGCTCAGTGGCTATGTGTTCGAGGTGCCGGTGCAGGACTTCCAGCAGGTCAAGGCCGGCGACCTGCTGGTGCGCCTCGACGACCGCATCTACCAGCAGCGCCTGGACCAGTCCCTGGCCCAGCTGGCGGTGCAGAAGGCCGCCCTGGCCAATGCCCTGCAGCAGCGCAACAGCGCCGAGGCCACGATCAAGCTGCGCCAGGCAGCTCTGGCCGACAGCCAGGCCCAGGCGCGCAAGAGCGCCGCCGACCTGCAACGCAACCAAGCCTTGATCGCCGACGGTTCGGTGTCCCGGCGTGAGCTGGATGTGGCCCGCGCGGCCAATGCCCAGACCGTGGCGGCGGTGGCCCAGGCCCAGGCGCAACTGGACATCGCCCGCCAGGACCTGCAAACGGTGATCGTCAATCGCGGTTCCCTGGAAGCGGCGGTGGCCAGTGCCGAAGCGGCGGTGCAACTGGCGCGGATCGACCTGTCCAACACCCGCATCCTCGCCCCGCGAGATGGCCAGCTGGGGCAGATCGGCGTGCGCCTGGGGGCCTACGTCAACTCCGGGGCGCAGTTGATGGCCCTGGTGCCGGAGCAGCTGTGGGTGATCGCCAACATGAAGGAAACCCAGATGGACAAGGTGCAACTGGGGCAGCCGGTGAGCTTCACCGTGGATGCCCTGAACCACCGCAAGTTCACTGGCAAGGTGCAGCGTATTTCCCCGGCCACCGGCGCCGAGTTCGCCTTGCTGCAAGCGGACAACGCCACCGGCAACTTCGTCAAGATTGCCCAGCGGGTGCCGGTGCGGATCAGCGTCGACCCGGGCCAGCAGGAGCTGGAACGACTGCGCCCGGGGCTGTCGGTGGTGGTCAGCATCGATACCCGCGCCACCCCTGACTAACGAACCCTAGGAGCTGGGTCTGACCTGTAACGGCGCTTTTCGTAGGAGCCAGCTTGCTGGCGAAGAGGCCCGTAAGACTGATGTCGCCCATACCGACGCCTTCGCTGGCAAGCCAGCTCCTACAGGGCTGGGTGTGGCCCGCTAGCGAAGAGGCCAGAAAGACGTGCATCGCCTCTACACCGCCTGCATCGGCGGCAAGGTGCCCAGCAGGGCCACTGCCGCCACCGCGGCCAGCCCCAGTAACCATTCCAGCAGCAGGCTGCGGCGCAAGCTCGACAGGCGCCGCTCGCAGCCACTGATGCGCAGGCGATTGAACAGCGCCAGCCCCAGCATGCCCGCCACCAGCAGCACCTTGATCAGCAGGATCAGGGCAAAACCGCTGAACAGCGGGGTCGGCCACCATTGCCCGGTGAGCACCCGCACATTGATCAAGCCGGTGACCAGCAAGCCACTGACCAGCCCGTAACCCACGCCGCTGAAACGTCGCAGCAGTGCTTCCAGCGAACCCGCCAGCGGTTGTCGCACGACCCCCAGCAGCACCAGCAAACCGCCCAGCCAGAGGCCCACGCAGCTCAAGTGCAGGAACTGATTGAGCATCAGCAACTGCCCCTGCACGCCGTCGAGCATGGCGCCGTGACCCACCGGCGCCAGGGTCGCCAGCAGCAGAACGCCCAGCCCCAGGCGCAGTGGCAGGTGCCGGCCCTGGGGCGTCAGCAGCAGCCCCAGCAACAGCAGGTTGAGCAACAGGTGCCCGCTCCAGACCTGGCCGAAGAAGGTCTGGCCCAGCACCAGCTGCAGGGTCGTCGAGTCCAGCGCTGCCGACCAGGAACCGGCCATGCTGGCGCTGATCAACAGCAGCCACAGCAGGCCGCTGCCCAGGCCGATCGAGGTCAACCAGCGGCCGAGCCGATCGAACTGCAGATGCAGCTGTTTATAGGGGCCTTGCTGGGTCTCGCATCCCAGCAATAGCCGGCGAAACACCCAGGTCCCGACCAGGCTCAGCAGCACACTGAAATGCACGAAGCGGCACAGCACCAGCCATGACGCCATGGCTTACGGGCTCACCTTGAAGCTGTAGCGGCCTTCGCTCTTGTGGGTGTCCACCGACACCGCGTGCCATTGCACCTGGTACTCGCCGGCGCTCAGCGGCGCGCTGGCCGGGGTGACGATCAGGGTCTTCTTGTCCGCACCTGCGCTGGTCAGGCTCTTGATCGCCACCGGTGCACCGTCCTTGCTCAGCTCGACCCGGGTGAAGGCCGCTTCCACACCTTCGGAAAACACCAGACGCAGTTCCTGGGGAGCGCTGACGCTACTGTCGGCGGCCGGCGCGGAATCCTTCAAATGGGCGTGGGCGAATACCGAGGAGGCGGCCAGCAGGGAGCCGAGCAGGGCCGAAGTGGTGAAGAGGTTTTTCAGGGTCATGGCAGGGATACCTTTAAAAGAGAGAGTAGGGCTCAACGATCTTGCAACTGCATATGGATAATGGGAAACGGCCGGCCTTCGCCATCGGTGGCCGAGCGACCGCAGTCGACGAAACCGTAATGACGGTAGAAACGGTGGGCCTGGGGATTTTGCTCGTTGACATCGACCTTGAGGCCCGGGCGGCATACCCGGTCCAGCAACTGGCGACCGATGCCCTGGCCGCGCTGGGCCGGTTCGATAAACAGCATTTGCACGGTGTCTTTGTCGCTGGCGATAAAGCCTGCGGGGCTGGCATCGGGGTTTTCCCAGACCAGCACGTCAAGGGCCGGCAGGTAGCTGTCGCGCACCAGGGGGTAGAGGCGCTGGATATCGTCTTCGCTGATGAAATCATGGGTGGCGCGTACCGAACGCTCCCAGAGCGCGGCAAGCAGGGCGTCGTCCGCGGCGACGCGAGGGCGGATCTTCATAAGTTATTCCATCGGTAACAGGACAGATGGCCGGCGCAGGAGTGGGGCCGGCATTCGGGCAGAGACCTGTATGCCCGTGTCGCGAGTTAACGCCTGGACGGAGCACCGCAGTGACTGCTGCAAATGAGCGGGAGGCCGATCCTACCCAATAGCACACGCCTGCGAAAGCTCAAGCTCGCGGCCAGCACGGATGCTAGTCTTGCCGCAGACTGTTTTCGTAGGAGCCCTCATGGGCAATCACAAGATCGAGATTCGTCGCAGCAACGTGGAAAAGATCCTCCTGGGGGCCGAGAAGGTCTTCGCCGAAAAGGGCTACGCCGGCACCGCCATGGCCGACATCGCCGAAGAAGTGCAACTGCCGCGTTCCAACCTGCATTACTACTTCAGCACCAAGAACGAACTCTACAGCGCCGTGCTCATGGACCTGCTGGACGTGTGGAAGCAGGACGCCCTGTGCTTCGAGATGTTCGACGACCCGCGGGTGGTGCTCAGCAGCTATATCCGCGCCAAGATGCAGCATTCCCGCAGCCGCCCCTATGGCTCCAAGGTCTGGGCCAACGAGATCATCCTCGGCGCGCCGACCCTGGGCGAAACCCTGGATGCCAGCCTGTACGACTGGGCGAAGATGAAGGAAGCGAAGATCCGCCAGTGGGTCGAAGACGGGCGCATCCTGCCGGTGGAGCCGTCGGCGCTGCTGTACATGATCTGGGCCTCGACCCAGCACTACGCCGACTTCGACCACCAGGTGCTGATCCTCAACGACCACCAGCCCCTGTCGGACCTGCAATTCGAACGGGCGGTGCAGACCGTCACCAGCGTGATACTGCGGGGGATCGGCCTAGAGCCCTAGGGGCAGCGGCAAGTTTCAAGCTTCAAGCTGCAAGTGGAAGCAAGTCAGGAGCCTCAGACCTCTGGCTCCTGGCTTGTAGCTTGTAGCTTGCAGCTTGCAGCTGCTTCTATTGCTTGCCGCTTGTAGCTGGCTCGCGGTAGGGATTGCGCGGATCGTGCTGCCAGTCGAGAAACGGCTTGCCGGTGTCCTGGGGCACCATCTCGATGCAGTCCTGCACCGGGCAGGTGATCTGGCACAGGTTGCAGCCTACGCATTCGTCGTCGATCACCTCGTATTTATGCGTTCCGTCGGCCTGGCGGAGGCTGGCAATGGCCTGGTGCGAGGTGTCTTCGCAGGCGATATGGCAACGACCGCAGCCAATGCAGGCCTGTTGGTCGATCCTGGCGATCACCTGGTAGTTGATGTCCAGGTACTTCCAGTCGGTGGTGTTGCCCACCGCGCGCCCGGAGAAGTCCTGCAGGCTGTGGTAGCCCTGGCTGTCCATCCACCGCGACAGGCCGTCCTGCATCTCCTCGACAATGCGAAAGCCATGCAGCATCGCCGCGGTGCACACCTGCACCGCGCCGCAGCCCAGGGCCACGAATTCGGCGGCATCGCGCCAGCTGCCGATGCCGCCAATGCCGCAGATCGGCAGGCCGCGGGTCTGCGGGTCACGGGCGATCTCGGCCACCATGTTCAGGGCAATCGGCTTCACCGCTGAGCCGCAGTAGCCGCCGTGGGTGCTCTGGCTGCCCACCATGGGCTGGGCCACCATGCGCTCCAGGTTGACGCTGGTGATGGAGTTGATGGTGTTGATCAGCGACACCGCATCGGCGCCACCGCGATGGGCCGCGCGGGCGGCCATGCGGATATCGGTGATGTTCGGCGTCAGCTTGACGATCACCGGTAGCGAGCAGTAGGTCTTGCACCAGCGGGTCACCTGCTCGACATACTCCGGCACCTGGCCCACCGCCGCGCCCATGCCCCGTTCCGGCATGCCGTGGGGGCAGCCGAAGTTCAGCTCGATACCGTCGGCGCCGGTGGCTTCCACCAGGGGCAGGATGGCTTTCCACGACGCTTCGACACAGGGCACCATCAGCGACACGATCAGCGCCCGATCGGGCCAGTCCTTCTTCACCTGGGTGATTTCCTCGAGGTTGATCGCCAGTGAGCGGTCGGTGATCAGCTCGATATTGTTGATGCCCAGCACTTCCCGGTTGGGCCCGAAGTGCGCCGAGTAGCGCGACGACACGTTGACCGCCGCCGGGTCCTCCCCGAGGGTTTTCCAGACCACACCGCCCCAGCCCGCCTCGAAGGCGCGCACCACGTTGTAGGCTTTGTCGGTGGGGGGGGCGGAGGCCAGCCAGAACGGGTTGGGGGCCTTGATACCGGCAAATACAATCGACAGATCGGCCATTTATGCAGCCTCCTGGTTGAGCATCAGTCGGGCATGCATGGCTTCTGCGGCCAGCTTGCCGTGTTGTACCGCCTGCACGGTGAGGTCCTGGCCGAGGCTGACACAGTCGCCGCCGGCGTAGACCCCGGGAATGCTGGTGCGCAGTTGCTCGTCCACGGCGATGCGTTCCCCCGAGCGTTGCAGTTCCCGGGCCAGCGGGTCGCTTAGCGCAGCCTGGTCAAAACCTTGGCCGATGGCCTTGAAGATGGCATCGGCCGCCAGCTCGAAGGTTTCGCCGGTGTTCTGCAGGCGGCCTTCCAGCAGATGAGTGCGGGCAAAACGCATGCCGCGCACTCGGCCCTGATCGTCCAGCAGCACCTGCTCGGGGGCGGCCCAGGTCAGCAGGCGTACCTGATTGGCCTTGGCGATGTCCTGTTCATGGCCAGTGGCGCCCATGTCCTCCACCCCCCGGCGATACACCAGGTTGACCTCCCGAGCCCCCAGGCGGGCCATCTGCACCGCCATATCGATGGCGGTATTGCCGGCGCCGATAACGATGCTGCGGTCGGCCAGGGGCAACTGGCTGAGGTCAGCGCTCTGGCGCAACTCGCGGATATAGTCGGTAGCGGCCAGCAGCCCGGGAGCGTCTTCGTTGGCCAATCCCAGCTGCTTGCTGGCGGCCAGGCCCAGGCCGAGGAACACCGCGTCGAACTGCTGGTGCAGCTCGGTCAGGCTCAGGTTGGCGCCGAGTTTCTGCCCGTGGCGGATCTCGATGCCGCCGATGCCGAGGAGAAATTCCAGCTCCTGCTGGGCGAAGTCGTCCACCAGCTTGTACTTGGCGATCCCGTATTCATTGAGGCCGCCGGCTTTTTCCCGGGCTTCGAAAATCACTACTTCATGGCCGTGCAGGGCGCAGCGATGGGCGCAGGACAAACCTGCCGGGCCGGCACCCACCACGGCGATGCGCTTGCCGCTGGACGCGGCGCGCTGGAACGGGTGCTGGGTGAAGTGCGCATTGTCCAGCGCATAGCGTTGCAGCAGGCCGATCAGCACCGGTGCGCATTCCTGGGCGTGGTTGCGCACGCAGGCTTGCTGGCAGAGGATTTCCGTGGGGCAGACCCGGGCGCAGCTGCCGCCGAGGATATTGGCCGAAAGAATCTTCTGCGCCGCGCCCTGGATGTTATCGGTGTGGATATTGCGGATGAATGAGGGAATGTCGATCTCGCTGGGGCAGGCGTTGATGCAGGGCGCGTCGTAGCAATACAGGCAGCGCGAGGCTTCCAGGTGGGCCTGGCGGGCGTTGAGCGGTGGTGCCAGATCAGTGAAGTGGCCGGCCAGGGTGGCGCTGTCCAGGGTCGGGTGGGGCAAGTGGTTCAAGGTCTTGATCATGGTTTTGACCTCACGGTTTTTTAGCGGCTGCCTCTGACGGGCATTTTCTGTAGCTGGGGTCACCCACATCCGTAGGAGCCGGCTTGCCGGCGAAGAGGCCCATGAGTCCTGTAGGGGATTTTCGGGCGCCTTCGCTGGCAAGCCAGCTCCTACAGAGGCATGTTTTTATGTAGGAGCGAGCTTGCTCGCGATAGGGGGCAAGGTCCCCGGTCTCAGCGTTTAACCGCCGTCGGCGGATGCTGCTCGGCGCGCTTGCTCAGCAGCTCGAACACCGCCGGGTAGGCCGGGCGTTCGATATAGCGCCCGGCGCCACGCTCGGCCCGCAGGTCGCCGTCGACCCACACCAGCCGGCCCTGGCTGATGGTGTGGCTGGGCACGCCACGCACGGTCTTGCCTTCGAAGATGTTGAAGTCCACCTGCTGGTGGTGGGTCTTGGCGGAGATGGTGCGGCTGCCGTTGGGGTCCCAGAGCACCAGGTCGGCATCGGCGCCGACGCGGATCGCGCCCTTGCGTGGGTAGAGGTTGAAGATCTTCGCGGTGTTGGTGGAGGTCAGGGCGACGAATGCCTGCATCGACAGGCGCCCGCTGTTCACCCCTTCGTCCCAGAGCACCGCCATGCGGTCCTCGATGCCGGCGGTGCCGTTGGGGATCTTGCTGAAGTCGTCGCGGCCGGCGGCTTTCTGTTCGGCGCAGAAGCAGCAGTGGTCGGTGGCGGTGGTGTGCAGGTTGCCCGATTGCAGGCCGCGCCACAGGGCCTCCTGGTGGCCGCGGGGGCGGAAGGGCGGGCTCATCACATAGCCGGCGGCGGTCTGCCAGTCGGGGTCGCGGTACACGCTGTCGTCCAACAGCAGGTGCCCGGCCAGTACCTCGCCGTACACCGGCTGGCCCTTGCCCCGGGCATAGCTGATTTCATCCAGGGCTTCCTGGGTCGAAACGTGCACTAGGTACAGCGGCGTGCCGATGGTTTCGGCAATACGGATCGCCCGGCTGGCGGCTTCGCCTTCCACTTGCGAGGGCCGCGACAGTGGATGGGCTTCAGGCCCGGTGATGCCCTGGGCCAGCAGCTTGCGTTGCAGGTGATACACCAGCTCGCCGTTTTCCGCGTGCACCGTGGGCACCGCCCCCAGCTCCAGGCAGCGCTCGAAGCTCGCCACCAGGGTGTCGTCGGCGGCCATGATCGCATTCTTGTAGGCCATGAAGTGCTTGAAGCTGTTGATGCCGTGGTGCTGCACCAGCTCGGCCATTTCCTCGCGTACCTGCTCGCTCCACCAGGTGATGGCCACGTGGAAACCGTAGTCGCTGGCGGATTTCTCGGCCCAGCCGCGCCACTGGTGGAAGGCTTCCAGCAATGACTGCTGGGGGTTGGGAATCACGAAGTCGATGATCGAGGTGGTGCCCCCGGCGAGGCCCGCCGCGGTGCCGCTGAAAAAGTCTTCGCTGGCCACGGTGCCCATAAAGGGCAGTTGCATATGGGTATGGGGGTCGATGCCGCCGGGCATCAGGTATTGGCCACTGCCATCGAGCACTTCGCAGCCAGCGGGAATATCCAAGTTGTTGCCGATGGCGCGAATCACACCCTCTGCGCAAAGAACATCGGCCTTGTAACTTTCATCATGGGTAATAACGGTGGCGCCACGGATCAACAGAGACATTCCGAGTTCCTCGCAGGCATGACCGACTGGTGCCGGTTCTAACTTTTTTATTGAACGCGCTGATAACTTAAGAATCCTGTCAGCGGTGTCAGGATTAGAAGCTAGTCGCAGTTCCAGGAAACAGCAAGAATATTTTTCATAAGCTTATGTTAAATATAATTCATTGAAATATAAGGATAAAAATTATGAATCCGCAAAGTGGTGCAGCCTTTCACCATTTTGACGCACTTGACAGGATCGAAAAATAGTCGAGATTTCCTATGACAAATCAGCCGCTTGAGGAGGTACTTAAAAGTCCTGGGAACAGTCCTGAAAATAAAGATGCACCGCTTTGGGTCCTGACCGAACGGACAACTTGCCAAACACCTTGCCTGAGTGAATTGGCAACTAACCGAGGACGTGCAAGTTAAGTGCGTAAAACTGAATGACATCAGTTGTTTACATGGATTCTGCCCGCTGTGCCGAAGCGATCGTGCAAGTCGTTGGCATCTTTATTGAGTGTCGCCGCAGATCGATGGGCCGGAGGGTGGAAGTCGTAAGTTCTCCGGCCATCGTCCGGCGTCCGAGTCTCGGGTGCGCCGCCTGATGAGCAAAATAATCAGAACAACAGTGGAGCGGCCATGCAACAGAACAGATCCCAGGTGACCGAGCGCGAAGGCTTGTACGAGCTGGACGCCGGCAGCGACGTACTCGACAGCCCCCGTTACAACCACGACATCGCACCCACTCAGGTCCAAGAGCGCACCTGGAACAAATGGCACATCACCGCGCTGTGGATCGGCATGTCGATCTGCGTGCCCACCTACACCCTGGGTGGGGTGCTGACCGCCTATTTCGGCCTCAGCGTCGGCGAAGCGCTGCTGGCGATCCTGCTGGCCAATATCGTGGTGCTGATTCCCCTGACCCTCAACGCCTTTGCCGGCACCAAGTACGGCATTCCGTTCCCGGTGCTGCTGCGCTCGTCGTTCGGCATCATCGGCTCCAATGTGCCGTGTCTGATCCGCGCCCTGGTGGCCTGCGGCTGGTTCGGCATCCAGACGATGTTCGGCGGGCTGGCGATCCACCTGTTCCTGGGGTCGATCTTCGAGGGCTGGAAGGCCCTGGGCGGCACCGGCGAGGTGATCGGCTTCATGCTCTTCTGGACCCTCAACCTGTGGGTGGTGCTGCGCGGCGCCGAATCGATCAAGTGGCTGGAAACCCTCTCCGCGCCGCTGCTGGTGGCCGTGGGTATCGGGCTTCTGGCGTGGGCATTGCCCAGCGTGTCCCTGACCGAGCTGCTGGCAATCCCGCCCAAGCGCCCCGAGGGGGCCAGCGTCACCGGCTACTTCATGGCCGGGCTCACGGCGATGGTGGGTTTCTGGGCCACCCTGTCGCTGAATATTCCCGACTTCAGCCGCTATGCCAGAAGCCAGAAGGACCAGATCCTCGGGCAGATCTTCGGCCTGCCGCTGACCATGTTCCTGTTCGCCGCCCTGGGGGTGGTGATGACCGCCGCCTCGGTGAAGCTGGTGGGGGTTACCGTCTCCGATCCGGTGAGCCTGATCGGCCATATCCAGAGCCCGGGCTGGGTGGCCCTGGCCATGGCGCTGATCATCATCGCCACCTTGTCCACCAACACCGCGGCCAATATCGTCTCGCCCACCAACGACTTCCAGAACCTGGCGCCGAAGCTGATCGGCCGCACCACCGCGGTGATCCTCACCGGCCTGGTGGGGCTGGGGCTGATGGGCCATGAACTGCTGAAGAAGCTTGGCCTGCTGGTGTCCGACGTCAGCCTGGAGACGGTGTATTCCAACTGGTTGCTGGGCTACTCCAGCCTCTTGGGGCCGATTGCCGGGATCATGGTGGTGGACTATTTCATCATCAAGAAACAGCGCCTGGACCTGGCCGGCCTGTACCGCGACGACGTCTACCCGGCGTGGAACTGGCACGGTTTCATCGCCTTCGGCGTGCCGGTGGCGCTGACCCTGATGTCCCTGGGCAGCAGCGCCTTCAACTGGTTCTACAGCTACGGCTGGTTCACCGGCTCGGCCCTGGGCGGGTTGATCTACTACGGCCTGTGCACGATGCGCAGCGCGCAGGGCCTGACCGCCAAGACCCCGACCTTGTAGGCGCGAGCTTGCTCGCGATGAACGTACAAACAACGTCGTCTCTCTGGAGAGTGCGTAATGCCTGCCGGCCAATCGCGAACAAGCTCGCTGCCACAGAAGGGCACCGAACAGCGCAACACTCAAGACGAGCCCAATCTTGTCAACCACAACCAGAACAACCCTGAGGAGATCACCATGAACGCTGCCGTCGAGGTTCTGCAATCCAGCCATCAGCACATCAACCGCGACCGCCTCTGGCAGTCGCTCATGGAACTGGCCCGGCTTGGCGCCACGGTCAAGGGCGGGGTCTGCCGCCTGGCCCTGACCGACCTCGACCGCCAGGCCCGGGACCTGTTCGTGCAGTGGTGCGAAGAGGCCGGCTGCACGGTCACGGTGGACGGCATCGGCAATATCTTTGCCCGCCGCCCCGGGCGCAATCCCGCCTTGCCGCCGGTAATGACTGGCAGCCATATCGACACCCAGCCTACCGGCGGCAAGTTCGACGGCTGCTTCGGCGTGCTGGCCGGGGTGGAAGTGCTGCGCACCCTCAACGACCTCCAGCTGCAAACCGAAGCGCCCCTGGAAGTGGTGGTGTGGACCAACGAAGAGGGTTCGCGCTTCCCGCCTTGCATGATGGGTTCCGGGGTGTTCGCCGAGAAATTCACCCTGGAAGACACCCTGGCCAAGACCGATGCCGAGGGCGTCAGCGTCGGCGAGGCGCTGAACGCCATTGGCTATGCCGGTACGCGCCCGGTCAGCGGGCACCCGGTGGGGGCTTATTTCGAAGCGCATATCGAGCAGGGGCCGATCCTTGAAGATCAGCGCAAGACCATAGGTGTGGTGCTCGGCGCCCTGGGCCAGAAGTGGTTCGACCTCAAGCTGCGGGGCGTGGAAGCCCATGCCGGCCCGACCCCCATGCACCTGCGCAAGGACGCCCTGGTGGGCGCTGCCGCCGTAGTGGCGGCGGTCAATCGCGTGGCCCTCGGCCACCAGCCTCACGCCTGCGGCACCGTCGGTTGCCTGCAAGCCTACCCGGGCTCGCGAAACGTGATTCCGGGGGAGGTGCGCATGACCCTGGACTTCCGTCATCTGCAGCCCGAGCGCCTGGATTCGATGATTGCCGAGGTGCGCCAGGTGATCGACAGCACCTGCGAAGCCCACGGCCTGAGCTTCGAACTGACCCCCACCGCGGATTTCCCGCCGCTGTACTTCGACCCGGTGTGCGTCGAGGCGGTGCGTGGCGCGGCGCAGGGCCTGGGCCTGTCCCATATGGACATTGTCAGTGGTGCCGGGCATGACGCGATCTTCGTCGCCGAGCTGGGTCCGGCGGGAATGATCTTCGTGCCCTGCGAGGGCGGCATCAGCCACAACGAAATCGAGAACGCCGACCCCGACGACCTCGCCGCCGGTTGCGCCGTGCTGCTGCGCGCCATGCTCGCCGCCTCTCAATCCATCGCCCAGGGCAAGGCCTGATTCCAGCGGCATAGCCTGGTTCTTGTGGCGAGGGAGCTTGCTCCCGCTCGGTCGGCGACCCGGGGCGCAGTGACCGCTGAGCGTTAACCCCGTAGCCTCTGGTGCTGCGTATCGTCGAGGTTTGGGGCCGCTACGCAGCCCAGCGGGAGCGAGCTCCCTCGCCACTTGGGGGGCATTCGGTAGCAGCGGGTGAGACTAAGCTAATTCCTAAAAAGTATTTATTTTAGATTTATTAGATCGATTAGCTTTTAGCGACTCTCCTGTCTCCCAGAAGGTTCGCCCTCATGCGCCTGCCCTTTGCTTTGCGTCGTAGCTTGTCGATCACCGCCCTGGCCGGCCTGGCGCTGGGCATGGCCTTGAATGCCCAGGCCGACACCAACCTGCGTATCGGCTACCAGAAATCCTCGACCCTGCTGGCGCTGCTCAAGGCCCAGGGCACCCTGGAGCAACAGCTGGCGGGGCAGGGGGTGAAGATCACCTGGCACGAGTTCACCAGTGGCCTGCCGCTGGCGGAATCACTGAATGTGGGCAATGTCGATATCAGCGCCGATGTCGCCGACACGGTGCCGGTGTTCGCCCAGGCCGCCGGGGCCAAGCTCACCTATTTCGCTACTGAAACCCCGTCACCGGCCGCCCAGTCCATCGTCATTGCCAAGGATTCGCCGCTCAAGTCCCTGGCCGATCTCAAGGGCCAGCGCATTGCCGTGACCAAGGCCGCCGGCAGCCACTATCTGCTGATCGCCGCTTTGCGCGAAGCGGGCCTGACCTTTGCCGATATCCAGCCGGTGTACCTGACCCCGGCCGATGGCCGCGCCGCCCTGGAAAGCGCCAAGGTCGATGCCTGGGTCACCTGGGAACCCTTCGTCGCCAGCGCCCAGCGCCAGCAGGGCGCACGGGTGCTGCACGACGGCCAGGGGCTGGCCAGCTATCGCCGTTACTACCTGGCCTCCAGCGACTACGCCAAGGCCCATCCCGAGGTGCTGAACCAGGTATTTGCCGAACTGCAGAAGACCGGCGCCTGGGTCAAGGCGCACCCGGCCGAGGCGGCCAAATTGCTCGGCCCGCTGTGGGGCAACCTGGACGTGCCGACGGTGGAGCTGGCCAACAGCCGCCGCACCTATCAGGTGGAAGCGGTCAAGCCGGAGGCGCTGGTGGAACAGCAGAGAATCGCCGATGCCTTCTTCCAGGAAAAGCTCTTGCCCAAGCCGGTGGATGCCCGGGCGGTGCAATTGTGGAGCCCGAATTCCTTGTAGTGGGTCGTTAGGTCGCTTTCGCTTGTAGGAGCCGGCTTGCCGGCGAACAGGTCCCCCCTTTTTATTGTTCACCGCCGGTTACGCCATCCCGCGCCCGGCGTCAGGAGTTCCCGTGTCTGCCGTTTACCCCCAAGAGGCCTTTGCCGTCCCAGCTTCCGTCAGCCCACCTGCGGTTAACACCGAAGTGGTACTGGAGCTACGCAACCTGACCAAGACCTACGCCCGCCGCCGTGGCCAGAGCGCGCCGCCGGCGGTGCAGCAGGTCAGCCTCAAGCTGCGCCGTGGCGAAGTGCTGTGCCTGATGGGCACCTCCGGCAGTGGCAAGTCCACCTTGCTGAGGCATATCAACCGGCTGATCGAGCCCAGCAGCGGCGAGGTGCTGATCGACGGTGCGGCCATCAGCCAACTGTCCCCCAAGGAACTGCGCACCCTGCGTTCGCGGCGCATCGGCATGGTGTTCCAGCACTTTGGCCTGCTGCCCCATCGCAGCGTGCGGGACAACGTGGCCTTGCCCCTGGAACTGCGCGGCGAACCCGAGGCCCAGCGTCACGCCGCAGCTGATGTGCAGCTCAAGGCCATGGGCCTGGACGGCTGGGGCGAGCATTACCCCCATGAACTGTCCGGCGGCATGCAGCAGCGGGTCGGCCTGGCCCGGGCCCTGGTCAGCGAGCCGGACATCCTGCTGATGGACGAACCCTTCAGCGCCCTCGACCCGACCATCCGCCGCGACCTGCAAAGCCACTTTCTGCAGGTGGTGCGCGAGCGTGGCATCAGCACCTTGCTGGTGACCCACGACCCGGCGGAAGCCCTGCGCCTGGCGGACCGCATCGCCGTGCTGCGCCATGGCCAGCTGATCCAGCTGGGCACGCCCGGCGAGCTGCTGGAGCAACCGGTGGATGCCGAAGTGGCGGACTTCTTTCAGGACCACGGGGCCCGTAGCGAGCAGCCTGTGACGGTCTTGCCGCCCCCGGCCAAGCGCGTGGCGCTGCCAGCTCCGGCCAGTCCTGGATTGTCCTGTGCCCGGGCGCTGCTGCTGGGGCCGGCGGCCCTGGCTGCCAGCGGTCGCGGTGGCCTGTACTGGCTGGGTTTCGCCCTGGAACTGGGGGCCGCCGCAGCCCTGGGGCAGGGGCTGACCACGGCCAGCCTGGCCTGGGGCGCCTTGGCGCTGATTGGCGTGCTGGCAAGTCGCCTGTTGAGCCTGACTTTGGCTCGTCGCCCCAGCCGCCAGGGCCGTTGCGACTGGCGCCTGCCGTGGCTGGTGTTGCTGCTGTGCCAGGCCCTGGTGCTGTGGCGGGTACTGGCCAGCGATGCCTCTGGCCCCTGGCTGCAATTCCCCGCCGACCGCCTGCTGCTGCTGGGTACCGCGGCGGCCATCGACCAGTGGATCGGCTGGTCCCAGGTCACTTTTGAAAGCACCTTTGTCGGCGTGATAGTGGCCGTGCGCACGGTGATCGACAGCATTGAGAGCCTGCTGGGCTGGTTGCCCTGGCCGGTGCCGGCCCTGGCCCTGGTACTGCTGGCCTGGCGCAGCGCCGGTGCCGCCCTGGCCCTGACCAGCGCCGCTGCCTTGCTCTACATCGGCCTGTTCGGCTTCTGGGAGCGGACCATCGCCACCTTGGCCCTGGTGGGCTCCTCGGTGCTGATCTCGCTGGTGCTCGGTGTGCCTGTCGGCATCCTCCTGGCCAAGCGCGCCCTGGCCCGGCGCCTGATCATTCCGCTCTTGGATGTGATGCAGACCCTGCCGACCTTTGTGTACCTGATCCCGGCGGTGGCGTTCTTCTCGGTGGGCAAGACCCCGGCGGTGATCGCCACGGTGATCTTCGCCCTGGCGCCGATGATCCGCCTCACTGCCCTGGGGATTCAGGAAGTGCCCAAGAGCGCCGTCGAAGCGGCCCTGGCCCACGGCGCCACGCCGTGGCAGATCCTGACCAAGGTCGAGCTGCCCCTGGCCGCCGGTTCCTTGCTGCTGGGGATCAACCAGACCCTGGTGATGAGCCTGTCGATGGTGGTGGTGGCGGCGCTGATCGGCGCCGGTGGCCTGGGCTACGACGTGATGACCGCGCTGCGCAATATCAAGGGCGGCGAAGGCGTGCTGGCTGGCGTGGCCATCGTGTTCTGCGCGCTGGTTCCCGACCGCATCATTCAAGCGACCCTGCGCCAGCGGGATCGCACGTTGCATCAAGCATGAGGTGTCCCGTGAGCAAATCGTTTTCCCGTACCCTTGGCGCCGCGGCGCTGCTGTTGGGTTTGTCCCTGCCGGTGCTGGCCAAGGACAAGATCGTTATCGGCGAACAGAACTGGACCGGCGCCATCGCCATCCAGAACATCCTTGGCGAAGTGATCAAGAGCCGTCTCGACGGCGAGGTTTCCTACCTCGCCGGCGACGTACCGGTGCTGTTCGCCGCCGCTGCCAAGGGCGACGGCTCGGTGGATGTGCTGACCGATATCTGGCTGCCCAATCAATCCGCCGCCTGGGCCAAGTACGTCACTGGCGGCACCCGCTCCCTGGTGCCCAACAAGCAGCCGTACCTGGGGGTGCAGGGCTTCTACATCCCTGGTTACCTGCAAGACAAATACGGCGTGAAGTCGGTCTACGACCTGCAAAAACCTGAAGTGGCCAAGCTCTTCGAACCCCTGGGCGGCGGCAAGGCGCAACTGCTGGTGGGCCCGGCGGGCTGGGAGTCGACCTATATCGGCCAGATCAAGGCCAAGGATTTCGGTTTTGCCGATAAATTCGAATCGCTGTCCACCGAGGCCTCGGTGACCTACGCCAAGCTCGCCGCGGCCTACAAGGCCCAGCGCGGGGTGGTGTTCTACGCCTACACCCCGGACTGGATCTTCTCCGCCTTCGACCTGCGGCGCCTGGATGAACCGGCGTTCGACGGCTACGCCCAGGACAACAAGAAGGGCGACCCGCTGTACAAGGCCGACGGCTGCTGGAAATTCATCAGCCCGACAGTGGACGCCGACTGGCTGAGCAAGAGCCAGATCACCTGCGCCTACCCCGATGCTCGGGTGTATGTGCTGGCGTCCAGCGCCCTGCAGAAACGCGCGCCACGGATTGCCGCCTTCCTGGAGAACTTCAGCATCGATCCCCAGGCGTTGAATGACCTGATTCTGAAGATCGAAAAGGAACAGCAACCGGCAGCGCAGGCGGCCAAGGAATGGGTGGCGGCACATCCGCAGATCGTTGATGGCTGGCTGGGTGCCAGTGGTGAAAAAGTGGGAGCGATTCAATGAGTGGAATTGAACAGGCGACCTTTGGCGCCGGCTGCTTCTGGGGCGCGGAAGCCGCGTTCCGGGCCCTGCCAGGTGTGGTGGATTCCCGCGTGGGCTACGCCGTGGAAGCGGCGGACGAAGCCTTGCAGATCGAAGTGGTGCAGGTGGATTTCGACCCGCAGGTGCTGGCCTATTCGAGCCTGATCGAACACTTCTGGGGCCTGCACGATCCCACTTCGGTGGATCGCCAAGGGGAGCATGGCGGGGTGAAATATCGCTCGGCGATCTTTCACACCAACGCCGTGCAGGCCGAACAGGCGAGGGTGGCCAAGGAAGCGCTGCAAGAGTCTGGTCGCCTCAACAAGCCCGTGGCCACGGTGATCCTGCCCCTGGGCCGCTTCGACCTGGCGGATGAAGCGCACCAGCGCTACCTGGAGAAGAATGGCCTGAGCAGTTGCCAAATCTAAGCCGCAAGCTTGGAGCTTAAGTTTATGCAAGTTGCTCTTCGTGGCGAGGGAGCTTGCTCCCGCTGGGCTGCGCAGCGGCCCCAAACCCTGATGACGCGGTGCATCAGGTGAGGCCCAAGCGGGAGCAAGCTCCCTCGCCACAGGTAAGTGGACAAGACGCCTACGCAACCCGCCACTGAATCACTTCCAGTACCTCGCAACCTTCTCGGGTGAGCAGGTGCACACCACGGGTGATGCGAGTCAGGTCGCAATCGCTGATGTCTTTCGGCGCCAGGGTAGACAGGCTGTCCATCAGGTCACGCACCACGGCGCTACTGGCCAGGTCGCTCAAGGGGGCTTGGGTGTCGAGGTAGAACACTGGGTGTTCGGTGTCGTGGGTGTCGATGGGGGTGAAGCGGGGGAGGTGATGGTCAGTCATTGGTACTGCTCCTGTGCTTGGAGCAGTCGGCCTTGTTGTCGAGCGAAGGGAGCAGGGCAGTGGTACGCAAGCAGGCTGGCCGGGCATAGGGCAACAGCACACCTTGAGGTGTCCCGCGCACCACCGTCATCACTCTTGATCGCTGGGTACCAAAGCGACTGCAAGCAGGGTTGAAGGTGGATGCGTTCCTATATTCGACCGGCCAAGGTCGTTCGCGGATTTGGCTGCGACGGGGGGACTATAGGAATGATGTTGGGGTGGTGCAACTGGGTGCTCAGGGGGATGTTTGAGCGGGTATTTCGTTATTGAGTGAGCGGGGTACATATCCGTTGCTGCGGGTGTGGCGGCTATTGGTTTCGCCCTTACGGCGACTCACTTTTGAAGAGCGCAAAAAGTAAGCAAAACGCTTCTGCCCCCGCATCCGGCGCCTCGCTCCGGCATTGCTCCGGGGGCACGCCGCCCCAGGCCATCCATGGCCTGGGGCGGCTAGCTCGGCATCCTTGCCGAGCTGCCCCCTGCGCAATGCCTGCACTCGGCCTCCTGAAGGGGCAGGAAGATCAAGATCAAAAGCCAAAGCCAAAGCCAAAGCCAAAGCCAAAGCCAGATCAAAGGCCGAAGCGATGCAGAGCCTGTTTTCCTCAAACGCCCTGCAAGACCCTCAACGCAGCCTGAGCCAAAAAGCCCGATCGGCTTTTCTGTTCCGGATGATGTTTCACATATTCATCTATTCGATTCAGCAAATAGCCCGGCAGAGTGATGTTGAGTTTTTCCGCCTTGCCCATGTAGCGGGTGACATCGATATCAATCACGGCCCAAGTGCAGCCTTGATACTGGGGATTGGTGGCGTGGAGGGTCACTGTCCGTGCTGTGGGAATGGCTGCTCCTTCTTCGGCCAGTAATTCCAGGTGGCCTTCGATGGCTTCGCGGGCCATGGCCATGGCGTCGTCGAGGTCGTCTCCGGCGGAGAAGCAGCCAGGAATATCGGGTACTTCCACACCCCATGCGTGTTGGTCGTCACCGGGAAGAATCGCAATGGGATAGAGCATGGACTGATCCTCCTTCGGACCTGTGAGTGCTGAGCCTGGGTCGTTAGAGCCGGGCTTGTTTCAAGATGCTGTTTACCGTTTTGGCCAGTAGATCTTTTTTGGGATGGGGGATGGTCACCAGGCCTGGCTTGCTTGGATGCTTGAAGTGGTGGTGACTGCCCTTGACCCTGACCAGGTACCAACCATCCGCTTCGATTTGAGCGATGAGTTGCCGGCTGTTCACATCACTTTCAACTCCCTGTCGTGCTGGTGGGTATGATAACTACTTTTTTGACGCCCACACTACCAGCAACTGTCGGCGACGCCTATAGAGATACCAGGCCGATACCTCGGTCAGGGCTGCTTTCGAGCTTGCGGTAGCGACCAACAAGGCCGGGGTTGCTCTGGCTGTTGATTTTGATCTTGCCGACCCCGTTAACCACGATGGAGGGACAGGGGCAGCTCCAAGCGGCAAGCCTCAAGCATTTAGCTTGCCGCCAAAGATTTACCGCACCGATGGTTTGCCTGCATGCCGGGCTGAAAACTCTGTTTGCATCACACAAATCAGGACCTTTCGCTCAACCGAAAGAGAAGCGGCTGACTACAGCTTTATGGCGGGTCGCTGGATGATGGGGCGGCATCCAGCGAACAGGGCCTTGTCCATGAATCAACACGCCGAAGCGGTAACGACCTCCACCGATGTGGCATTCAACGAAGTGGCGCAAATGATCAGCGCCGCGCGGCAACGGGCGGTGCGAGCGGTGAACAGCGAACTGGTGGAGCTGTACTGGCAGGTTGGCGCCTATATCAGCCGCAAGATCGAAGCGGCGGAATGGGGCGATGGGGTGGTCCAGCAACTGGCGGATTACCTGGCACGGCAGCAGCCGGGGCTGCGGGGGTTTACTCGGCGTAACCTGTTCCGCATGCGTCAGTTCTATGAGGTCTATCGAGACGAGCAGAAAGTGTCAGCACTGCTGACACAATTACCCTGGACCCAGAACCTGATCATTCTTGCGCAAGGTAAACGGCCAGAAGAGCGTGAGTTTTATTTGCGCATGGCGCTCAAGGAACAGTGGTCTACCCGAGAGCTGGAACGGCAGATCAAATCGGCCCTGTTCGAGCGCACGCTAAGTCGCCCGGTCAGCGTTTCGACAGCCTTGAAGCGCACCCACCCCGAGGCGCCGGGGCTGTTCAAGGATGCCTATATGCTGGAGTTTCTCGGCCTGGCCCAGGGGCATGCCGAGGCCGATCTGCACCAGGGGCTGGTGCGGCAACTCAAGGATTTCCTGGTGGAAATGGGGCGCGACTTCTGCTTTGTCGCTTCGAACTATCCATTGCAGGTCGGCGGGCGTGATTTTGTCCTGGACCTGCTGCTGTTCCATCGCGGTTTGAATTGCCTGGTGGCGGTTGAACTCAAGGTCGGGCGCTTCGAGCCGGAGTACCTGGGCAAGCTGGATTTCTACCTGGAGGCCCTGGATCGTCAGGTAGGCAAACCCCATGAAAACCCGGCCCTGGGCCTGCTGCTCTGTGCCAGCAAGGAGGACGAGGTGGTGGAGTATGCCCTCAACCGCTCACTCTCGCCGGCGCTGATCGCCGAGTACCGGACCCAACTGCCGGACAAGCAACTGCTGCAGGCCAAGCTGCAGGAATTCTATGCCCTGGACGCGCAAGCGCTGTGAGGCTGGCGGCATCTGCTGCTGGGTGGTTTTCCCGAGTGCTGGTGTAAGTCGAATAAGCACCGTTTTCCGAGCCACTTACCCCTCGCTCAGCTCCTGCTCACCACCAAACCAGTCTTCCAGCCGTCCGCTGGCTTGCTCCTTGACCTCGCCATTGATATGCGCCGCCACGGTCACCACCGAGCTGGCCAGCACCCCAAGGTCATCCACATAGCCGGCCCCGGGCAGCAGGTCGGGGATGATGTCCAGGGGCAGGACGAAGTAGCCCAGGGCGGCGTAGATGGTGGTCTTGGCCCAGATCGGGGTCTGTGGGCGTTGTGCGGCATAGTAGAGCCACAGGGCCTTTTCGATCAGGCTGCGGCCCACTCGTTTGGCGTAGCGGCCGATCTTGCGCCAGAGGCAGCGGTCGAAATTGTCTTCAAGGGAATGGGCGGACATGGCGAACTCCTGGATGCACACGAGGCCCCGGCAGGCCAGCGGCAGGTCACATGCGCCGGGGTTGAACCATGGTGCTAGGGGGTGTCCGCGCTGGGCAGCGGTAAGGATTTCCCTCGGCAAGCGCCTTGAGCTGGGCGCCTGGCTATCGCTGTCGGCGCTTCTCTAGAACCTGGAACAACAGCATGCCCAGCAGCATCGCCGCGCCGAACACCCAGGCCTGCCAGTGCCCGGCGGGTAGCAGTACCAGCGCCGGTCCCGGGCAGATGCCGGCGATGCCCCAGCCCACGCCGAACAGCAGGCTGCCGAGGATCAGCCGGCGGTCCGGATTGCGCTGGGTTGGCAGCTGGATCGGCGCTCCCAGCAGTGAGTGCGAGTGCCCCATGGCCCAGTGCATGGGCCACCAGGCCACGGCAATGGCGCCGAGCATCACCAGGGCCAGGGACGGGTCCCAGTTGCCTGCCAGGTCGAGAAAGCCCAGGACCTTGGCCGGGTTGGCCATGCCCGCCAGCAGCAGGCCGAGGCCGAACAGCAGCCCGGCGACGAACGCGCTGAGTTTGCTCATGACCACCACCCCAGCCCATGCCGTATCACCCACACCGTGGCAAAGCCCATGGCCATGAAGCACAGGGTGGCGACCAGCGAACGCGGCGCCAGGCGGGAAATGCCGCATACGCCGTGGCCGCTGGTGCAGCCGGCGCCGTAGCGGGTGCCGAGGCCCACCAGCAGCCCGGCGCCGATCAGCCCAGGCAGGCCACTGTGGAACTCGGCCTCGGGCAGGGCGTGGAACAGCCCCCAGAGCACGGGCGCCAGCAGCAGCCCGAGGATAAACAGGGCCTTTTCGCCCCGGCCTTCGCTGCCCGCTTGCAGCAGGCTGCCGAGCAGGCCGCTGATGCCGGCAATGCGGCCGTTGGCGAGCATCAGCAACGCGGCGGCAAGACCGATCAGCGCCCCTCCGGCCAGGGCCGACCAGGGGCTGAAATGCAGTGAGTCGAAGAGCATCGAGTGTTCCTCCATGGGTTGCTTGCAGGCACTGTGTAGGAACCGGCTTGCCGGCGAAAGGGCCTTGTTGGTGTGCTTGTCTTGGCGGCGCTTTCGTTGGCAAGCGGAACGCCGCCCGGCCAGCTCCTACAGTGGGTGTTGCCCCGTGCCAGGTGGCTAGCGGGGCAGCAGGTTCAACGCGCCGGCGGCCAGCAGCAGGGCTGCGAACATGCCGGTGATGGCGAACAGTTGCTGCAGGCGCGGGCCGGCCAGGTGGCTGGCCACTTGACGACCCAGCACCAGCCCCAGCACCGCGCCCAGGGCGAAGGGCGCGCCCACCGCCCAGTGCATCACTCCACTGACACTGGCAGTCACCACACTGCCTAGGGACACCAGGGCAATCACCGCCAATGAAGTGGCGACGATGCTCTTGCTGTCCAGGTTGGTGTAGCGGCTCAGGGCGGGAATGATCACAAAACCGCCGCCCACTCCCAGCAAGCCGGAGAGCAGGCCCGAGAGCATGCCGGTGAAGGTCAGCGCCCGGGCGCAGGGCAGGGTCCAGCGCAGGCGGCCCTGGGCCGGGTTGAGCACGCAGGGCAGGAAGGCCGGGCGCGGCGCGGGTTGCCCCTGCTTCAGCTCCAGGGCGGCTTTGCGCAGGATGCGCCCGCAGGCATACAGCAGCACCAGGGCGAACAGCAGGGCCAGGGGCGTGTTGGGCAAACGATGGGCCAGCCACAACCCCAGGGGTGCCATAAGGATGCCGATGCCGGCGACGAAGCCCGCCGCGCGGTAGCGCACTATGCCCTGGCGCAGACCCAGCACCGCGCCGACGCTGGCCGCCAGGCCCACCGCCAACAGGCCGATGGGTGCGGCCTCGACCATGCTCAGGCCGAGGCCGAAGACCAGCAGCGGCACCGCCAGAATGCCGCCGCCGGCGCCAGTCAGGGCCAGGATCGCACCAATGATCGCGCCCAGCCCGGCGCCCAATAGACTGTGCTCGGTCATGCTTTGCCGTTGTCCGTGCGTAGGGTCGGTTGCGCCAGCCATTCATGGCCCTTGAGCATGCCGCGCCAGTACAGCGGCGGCAGAATCATCTCCTTCAGCCACCAGGCGCGGCGGGTGGCTTGGCGACCGTCCAGCAGCCAGGCCGGGAAGCTCGGCGCCAGCTTGCCGCCGTAGGTGAATTCGGCGAGGACGATCTTGCCCCGTTCCACGGTCAGTGGGCAGGAACCATAGCCGTCGTAGTGGGCCAGCTGGCTCAGGCGCTTGAGGGCCACCAGCACATTGTTGGCCACCACCGGCGCCTGCTTGCGCGCCGCCGCGGCGGTCTTGGCGTTGCTGGTGTTGGTGGCGTCGCCCAGGCCGTGGATATTGGCGAACTGCTTGTGACGCAGGCTGTGGGGGTCGACATCGACCCAGCCGGCGGCATCCGCCAGGGGGCTGTTGCGAATGAAATCCGGGGCGCATTGCGGTGGCACCACGTGCAGCATGTCGAAGCGGCGTTCCAGGGTTTGCTGGCTGCCATCGGCCAGGGTGCGGACAAAGGTCGCGCGCTTGGCCGGGCCGTTCACCGCCACCAGGTTGTGGCCGAAATCCAGCTCGATGCCGTACTTCTTCACGTATTCCATCAGTGCCGGCACATAGTCGGCGACACCGAACAGCACGCCGCCGGCATTCAGGAAGCGTGGCTTGATCTGCCCCAGGCGGCCACTGCGCAGCCAGTGGTCGCAGGACAGGTACAGGGCCTTCTGCGGTGCCCCGGCGCACTTGATCGGCATGGGCGGCTGGCTGAACAGCGCCTCGCCCTGCTGCAGCTGCTGTACCTGTTCCCAGGTGTAGGGCGCCAGGTCGTAGCGGTAGTTGGAGGTCACGCCGTGGTTGCCCAGGGCCTGGGGCAGGCCGTCGATGGCAGCCCAGTCGAGCTTGAGCCCGGGGCACACCACCAGTTGGTCGTAGGCCAGCACCTGGCCGTCATTGAACACCAGGGCGTTGTGCTCGGGTTCGAAACGGCTGACCGCCTGCTGGATCCACTGCACGCCCTTGGGCGTCAGCGAGGCCATGCTGCGTTCGGTGGACTGGGCGCTGAACACCCCTGCGCCCACCAGGGTCCAGCCGGGCTGGTAGTAGTGGTTGTGGGCCGGGTCGATGATCGCCACGTCCAGGTGCGGATCGCGGGACAACAGGCTGGCGGCGACAGCGATGCCCGCGGCACCGCCGCCGACGATCAGCACCTGGTGGCTGCCGTTGACGGCGCGCGGGGCTGGGTTGATGGGACGCATGGCAAGTTCTCCGTGTGGAGTCAGTAATAGTTATAGGGTGTTGAGGGGGATCTTCAGGTAGCTCACACCGTTGGCCTCGGGCTCGGGGAACTGGCCGCTGCGCATGTTCACCTGCACCGACGGCAGGATCAGTTGCGGCATCTCCAGGGTCGCGTCGCGGGCTTCGCGCATCTTCACGAAGCTGTCTTCGTCGATGCCCTGGTGGATATGGATATTGTTCGCCCGTTGCTCGGCGACGGTGCTCATGTATTGCAGCTCGCGGCCGTTGGGCAGGTAGTCGTGGCACATGAACAGCCGCGTCTGCGGCGGCAGGGCGAGGATCTTGCCGATGGAGCGGTACAGGGTGCGCGCATCGGCCCCGGGGAAGTCGCAGCGGGCGGTGCCGTAGTCGGGCATGAACAGGGTGTCGCCGACAAAGGCCAGGGTTTCCTCGCCCACCTGCACCAGGTAGGTCATGCAGGCCGGGGTGTGGCCGGGGGTGTGCAGGGCGCGGGCGCTGAGGTTGCCAATGGCGAATTCGGCGCCGTCTTCCAGCAGCACGTCGAACTGGCTGCCGTCGCGGGCGAAGGCCGGGGCTTCGTTGAACAGCGCGCCGAAGACCTTCTGCACCCGGGTGATCTGGTTGCCGATGGCCACCTGGGCCCCCAGCTGCTGCTTGAGGTAAGCGGCGGCGGAGAGGTGGTCGGCATGCACATGGGTTTCCAGGATCCACTCGACCTGGGCGTCCAGCTCACGCACCCGGGCGATCAGCCGGTCGGCGGATTCGGTGCGGGTACGGCCGGATTTGGCGTCGTAGTCCAGCACGCTGTCGATCAGCGCGCAGCGGCGGCTGGCCAGGTCCTGCACCAGGTAGCTGATGGTCCAGGTATGGGGGTCGAAAAAGGCTTCTACGCGCAGCGTATCGCTGATGATCATGGGCACTCCGGGCAAGGAAGGTGAGGGCAGTCTGCGCTGACGCTCGTCCCTGGGACCGTCAATAACCGTGCCAACCCGCAACGCACTGATTGGCCGCCTGTTTATTGAAGTAGAAGGCTGCCGAGGCCGCCATCAAGGCATTTTCGGCTCGACTGCCAGCGCCATTTGGCAGTGATATGGCAGTTGATGGCAGAAAATGGCAGAAAGCCGTGTGGTGCTTTAAGCTGCCGCGACTGTCCCGGAGTTCGTCATGTCCCTGATCGCTACCGACCTTGCTCAGCCGCCAATGGCTGCCCTGGTGTCCTACCTTGAACACGACCCGCAACCGACCATAGTGCTGGACACCGACTACAACATCATCGCTGCCAACAGCGCCTATCAGCGTCAATTCGGCGTGGCCGGCAAGGAGCATGTCGGCGCCAAGTGCTATCGGGTGTCGCATCAGTTCGCCGTGCCCTGCGACCAGGCCGGTGAGCACTGCCCGATGCGCAAGGCTCACGCCAGCCGCATGCCCGAACGCATGCTGCATATCCACCACACGCCCCGGGGCCCGGAACATGTGGATGTGGAGCTGCGGCCGATCCTCGATGCAAGCGGCGCGGTGGTGGCCTATGTCGAGCGCTTGAGCTCGCTGGCGGTGGCCTCGGTGCAACCGCAGCGGCAGGGTCTGGTGGGGCGCTCGGCACCGTTCAACGAGGCCCTGAGCGCCTTGCAACGGGCGGCACCGGCGCCGATTCCGGTGTTGCTGCAGGGCGAATCCGGTACCGGCAAGGAGCTCTTTGCCCGCGCCCTGCACGATGGCAGCCCTCGGGCCAGCGGGCCGCTGGTGGTGGTGGACTGCACCGGGCTGACCGAAAGCCTGCTGGAAAGCGAGTTGTTCGGTTATGAGAAGGGCGCCTTTACCGGCGCCTTGCAACGCAAGATCGGCCTGGCCGAAGCGGCCCATGGCGGCACCCTGTTTCTCGACGAGATCGGCGAAGTGCCGCTGGCCATGCAGGTCAAGCTGCTGCGCCTGATCGAATCCGGCAGCTTTCGTCCGGTGGGCAGCCTGCGCACCGTGCACTCGGATTTCCGCCTGGTGGCCGCGACCCACAAGCCGCTCAAGGAAATGGTCGCCGCCGGCAGCTTTCGCCAGGACCTGTACTACCGCATCAGTGCCTTTCCCATTCGCCTGCCGGCCCTGCGTGAACGCAGCGATGACCTGCCGTTGCTGATCGACAGCCTGCTGCGTCGCCTCGATCCCGGAGGCGTGCCGCGCATCGACCCAAGGGCCCTGGAGCAACTGCGGCTGTACAGCTACCCGGGCAATATCCGCGAGCTGCGCAATATTCTCGAGCGGGCGCGGCTGTTCAGCGATGACGGGGTGATCCGGGTGCAGGACCTGCCCCCTGAGCTGCGCGACGCGCCCGTGGCGCCGCCACTTGCCAGGCGCCGGGCCGGCAAGGACCTGGAGCAACTGGCCCATGCCCTGGAAGTGTTCGAAGGTTCGCGCAGCGAGCTGGCCAAGGCCCTGGGCCTGAGCGAGCGTACCCTGTACCGGCGGCTCAAGGCCCTGGGGCTGTAGCGCCAGGCGCTAGTGGCAAGTCGCAGCCCATGACCCACATGCCGATCTGCTCCATGTCGGTGCTGAAGGGCACCTCGCCGATCTGCCGCAGGCCGGCGCTTTCATAAAAGCGCCGGGCGCCCTGGTTGCTCTTCAGCACATCCAGCCACAGGCAGGATTCCCCGGCCTCGCTGGCCCGCTGCAAGACATGCTCCAGCATGCGCCGGCCATGGCCCTTGCCGGCCTGGGACTTGAGCAGGTAGATCTTCTGCAGTTCGGCGCCGGGCACGCCGCTGCCCGGGGTCGGACGATTCCAGTTGAGCTTGGCGAAGCCCACGGGTTGCTGCTGCGCATCCAGGGCCAGTAGCCACAGGTGCCGGTCGGTGGCGGCCAGGGATTCCTGCAGGGGTTGGGGGGCGAAGTCCTGGTCGAGAAACTGCTGCATGCCTGCGCGGCTCCAGATCGCCGAGAAATGCTCGCGGTAGGTGGCGCAACCTATGGCCTGCAGTGTGTCGAGATCGTGGCTGTGGGCTTCGCGGATGGTGATCATGCTTCGCTCCTTGGGGCTGGCGGGCGGGACGCAGCAGCTTAGCCTCTGGCACAGCGCGGCTCCAGCGCGTTGTGCCGGCAGGTCCAGGGCACGATGGCCAGCGCTGATGGTCGTACGTTGCAGCCCCTTGTCCACTCTGGAGACGCCATGAGCCAGGCCGTGCTTGCCACCGAAACCAATCGCCGCCAGTTGCAGCAGATCATTTCCGGTCTGTCGGACGGGGTGATCCTGATCGAGACCGACAAGGCCCGCAGCCTGCTCTGGGCCAATGAGGCGGCGCTGGCCATGCATGGGGTCGGGCGGGTCGAGGAGCTGGGCGCCAATGCCCGGGAATATGCCCGGCGCTACGCCTTGCGCTATCGCAACAACCACCCCCTGGCCCTGGCCAGCTACCCCATCAGCCGGGTGGCCGCCGGCGAAACCTTCAGCGATGTGGTGGTGGAAGTGCAGGCCGAGATCGACGGCGAGCCACGGCGCTGGGTGCACCGGGTGCGCAGCATGATTCTCACGGATCGCAGCGGCCAGCCGGAGTCCCTGGTACTGATCCTCAGCGATGCCACTGATTGGGCCAGCGCCGAGCAGCGCTTTGAAAAGACCTTCAGCGCCAACCCGGCGCCGGCGGTGATCTGCCGCCTCAGTGATCTGCGTTACATCAAGGTCAACGCGGGTTTCCTGGAAATGACCGGCTACGCCCGCGACCAGGTGATCGGTCGCTCGGTATACGAGCTGGATGTGCTGGAGAACGCCGAGCACAAGGACCTGGCCATCGAACGCCTGGGCCAGGGCGCGACCATCCCGCAGATGCAGGCCGAACTGCGCCTGCCCGAGGGCGGCAGCAAGCTGGTGATAGTTGCCGGCCAGCCCCTGGACATCAATGACGAGGACTGCATGCTGTTTTCCTTTATGGACCTGGAGCCACGGCGGCGGGCTGAGATCGCCCTGCGCCATAGCGAGGAGCGCTTTGCCAAGTCGTTTCGCCTGAACCCGGTGCCGACTCTGGTGTGCAGCGCCGAGCAGCAGATCCTCGATGTCAACGAAGCCTTTCTCGACACCTGCGGCTACAGCAGTGAAGAGCTGCTGGGCAAGACCCTGGCCGCCATCGACTGCCTGGCCGAGGAGGCCGCGGCGGGGGCGCTCTTCGGTCAGTTGGAGAAGGCCGGCAAGGTCAGCGGCCTGGACCTCAAGGTGCGCAAGAAGGGTGGCGAGCTGCTCGACTGCGTGGCCTATGCCGACACCCTGATACTCGAGGAACGCCCCTGCTATCTGCTGGTGCTGATGGACATCAGCCAGCGCAAGCGCTCCGAGCTGGAGCTGGTTGCCGCCATTGAAGAGGTGATGCGCGATGCCTCCTGGTTCAGCCGCACCCTGATCGAAAAGCTCGCCAATGTGAAAAACACCCGCACCTTCGAGGCGCCTGGCCTGTCCAGCGCCGACCTCACCGGCCGCGAACGGGAGGTGCTGGGGCTGATCTACCAGGGGCTGGCGGACAAGGAAATCGCCGCACGGCTGAAGCTGGCGCCCAATACCGTGCGCAACCACGTCGCCACCCTGTATTCCAAGCTGGATGTGCACAGTCGGGGCGAGGCCATTGTCTGGGCCCGAGAGCGCGGGCTGTTTGCCGGCGGGGCAGAGCGCAGCAAGGGCTGAACTGGTGCGGATGCACCAGGGCAACCAGTGCATTTGCGTCTTCTGTCGCGCCGCGGGTGTTTCTAGGCTGTGATTCTGCGGTGCTCCCGGTGCCGCAGCCTCACCTTCAATATCGCCAAAGGACCGCCAGCATGGGCAATCAAGCAATCAGGGATGCCGCGGGGCGTTCGGCTTTCGCGGCGCTGCCGTCGTCGGGGCAACCCTGAGGTGCCGGCCATGATCAGCCTGGCGCAACTGCGCGCCTGCATCGAACAGCGCCTGGCGCCCCTGGCCTGCAACTTCGTCAGTGCCGGCGACGGCACCCTGACCCTGCGGGTGTTCGAGCCCGAGAGCGGTCGGGTCGACCTGGTGGTCACCGGCCTGAACGCCAGGGCCCTGCACAGCGAGGCCGATGTGCTGAAGATGCTCGACGAACTGCTCTATGAACTGGCCAGCAACTCCCTCCAGAAAGCTTAAGGGCAGCGGCAAGCGGCAAGTTTCAAGCTGCAAGCTCAAAGCTTCAGGTCTGAAGTTCCTCCTCAGGCACTGGCGCTGATCTCTTGCCGCTTGCCGCTTGCCGCTTATAGCTTGGAGCTGGCCTCTATGATACTTGGGCGGCAATCCAGGCTCAGGCGCGCGCCGCCGCGTTCGCTGCTGCCCACCTCGAGCGTGAAGCCGTGCAGGCTGACAATGGCCGCGACAATTGACAGGCCCAGGCCAAAACCGCCCTGGGCATGGTTTTCGTCCATCCGATAGAAGCGCCGGAACACCGCGGCGCGTTGTGCCGGGGGAATGCCCGGGCCGGAATCCAGCACCTCCAGGCGCGGGCTGCCGCCGTCGTCGACGCCGCGCAGTATCACTTCGCCCCCCGGCGGGGTGAACTTGATCGAGTTGCTCAGCAGGTTGGCCAGGGCTTCGAACAGCAGGGCACGGTCGCCGGTCAGGCTGGGCAGGCTGGGCGGTGCGTCGAGCACCAGGCTCAGCTGGCCTTCCTCGGCCAGGGGCAGGTAGAAGTCGTGCAACTCCTGCAGCAGCGGCAGCGGGTCCAGCACCTTGAAGCCCGAGCGGCGTTGCCGGTCTTCCAGCTCGGAGATGCGCAACAGCCCACGAAAGCGCGCCATCAGGGTGTCGGCCTCGGCCAGCAACTGGTCCATCTGCAGGGCCTGGGGCGAACCTTCCTCGGCCTGTTGCTGCAGGCGATAGAGCTGGGCCCGCAGGCGAGTCAGCGGGGTGCGCAGGTCGTGGGCGATGTTGTCGCACACGCCCTTGACCTCATGCATCAGCCGCTCGATACGCTCGAGCATGGCGTTGACGATGGCCGCCAGCATGTCCAGTTCGTCGCGCCGGTCCGACAGGGGCAGGCGCCTGGTCAGGTCGCCGGCGATGATCGAGTCGGCGCTGGCCTGGATCTGCCGAATGCGCCGCAAGGGCCGGCGACGCAGCAGGTGCCAGCCGGCAACCCCGGGAATGATGGTCAGGGAAATACCCCAGAGCAGGGCGTGGAGAATAATCCGGGTGACCGCGAACAGCGAGCCGTTGTCCCGCACCAGCACCAGCCAGCGGCCGTCGCGGGTGTGGCTGGCCACCGCGTCGCAACTGTCCCGGGGCAGGCTCGGGTCGTCGGAGTCGATGCAGTTCTTCAGTTCATGGATCTTGCCGTCCAGGGGCAGGTCGTCGGGGATCTGGCGGATCGGCCCGCTCAACGGCCGGCGCTGTTCGTCGAACAGGCCGTAGGCGTCGATGGCGCGCATATCGAAGGTCATGCTGGTGGTCAGGGCTTCCACCAACTGCTCGCCCTCGAAACGCGCAAACAGGTGCTGGCGTTGCATCAGCGAGTGCTGGGCGAGGTTGCCCAGGTAGCTGGAAACCTCGTAGTACAGCACCCCCATGAGGATGCAGCTCCAGGCCACGAACAGCGTACTGTAGAGCGCCAGCAGGCGGCTGCTGGAGGAGCGCCAGCCGTTAGAGGGGTTCGGCGATGACATAACCCGAGCCTCGCACCGTGCGGATCAGCGGCGGCATGCCGGGCGGGTCGATCTTCTTGCGCAGGCGGCCGATATGCACGTCGATCAGGTTGGTTCCGGGGTCGAAGTGATAACCCCAGACTTCCTCGAAGATCATCATCCGCGAGAGGATCTGCCCGGTATTGCGCATAAGGAATTCCAGCAGCTTGTACTCGGTGGGCAACAGGCTCAGCAGCTGCTCGGCGCGGGTTGCCTCGCGGCTGATCAGGTTCAGTTCCAGGTCGGCCACCCGCAGGCTGGTGTGGAAATCCTTGACCGTGCTCTTGCGCCGCAACAGCACCTCGACCCGGGCCGCCATCTCGTCGGAGGCGAAGGGCTTGGTCAGGTAGTCGTCGCCGCCGGCGCGCAGGCCGCGCACCCGCTCATCGACATCGGACAGGGCACTGATCATCAGGATCGGCGTCGACACCCCAATGGTGCGCAGGGTGGTGACTATGGCCAGGCCGTCCAGCTCGGGCAGCATGCGGTCCAGGGTGATCAGGTCGTAGTCGCCGCTCACCGCGCGCGCCAGGCCTTCGCGGCCGTTGTCCACCCAGTCCACGTCGAGGCCATGGCTGCTCAGTTCGGCGACTATTTCCCGGGCCGTCACGGCGTCGTCTTCGATGGTCAGAATGCGGATCATTGCTTGTACCTGTTCAGCGGTTCGTGACACAGGAGGGCATTTTGCCAAGAAATCCCGGACAGGATTCTAAAAAAACTTTCATCCGGGCCACAGCCTGTAGTGCCGCATCCAGGCTGATGGCCACCGTGCAGAACGCCCGCCGGGAGAGCCCGGGCCAGGCAGTTTGCACGGCCGTGGATTGAGTCTCTATTGCAACTGATTGAAATTCAATGGTTTTTATGGGGCGTGCAACTGGCACGGTGACTGCACTGGTCCCTTCGAGACGTGTAACACCATTTTTCATGCCTGGAGCAGAACAACAATGAACAGACCTTCCGAACACCTGCTCGCCACCGCGGATGCCTCGAGTCATTACTCGGGGGTGTCCTGGGCGGCGATCTTCGCCGGCGCGGCTGCGGCCGCTGCCTTGTCCCTGATCCTCCTGATACTGGGCCTGGGCCTGGGTTTTTCCGCTGTATCGCCCTGGGCCGGCAGCGGCATCAGTGCCAAGGGGCTGGGGGTATCGAGCATTGTCTGGCTGGCCCTGACGCAGATCATCGCCGCCGGACTGGGCGGCTACATAGCCGGCCGCCTGCGGGTGAAATGGGCTAACTTGCACGGCGATGAAGTGTATTTCCGCGACACCGCCCATGGCTTCCTGGCCTGGGCCGTGGCCACCCTGGTGACCGCGACCCTGGTGCTGGGCTCGGCCAGCAGCGTACTGGGCAGTGGCGTGCGCGCCGGGGCCCAGGTGGTTGCCGGGGCTGCCAGCGCGGCGACCCAAGTGGCCGGCCAGGGCAGTGCAGAGGACTATGGGTACTTTGTCGACAGCCTGTTGCGTGACGACCGACCGCTGGCGGTCAGTGAAGATGCGGCCAGGGGCACGGTGTCGCGGATCTTCGTGCGCAGCTTGAGCAACGATGGCCAGCTCTCCGCCGCAGACCGCAGCTACCTGGCTCAAGTAGTGGCCCAGCGCACCAATCTCAGCCAGGCCGACGCCGAGCGCCGGGTCGACGAGGTGTTCGCCCAGACCCGCGAGGCCGTGGCGCACGCCAAGCAAGCGGCCAAGGAAGCCGCCGACAGCGCCGCCAAGCTGGCCGCCTGGACCTCGCTGTGGATGTTTGTCGCCCTGCTTTGTGGGGCGTTCTTCGCCAGCCTGGCGGCAACCTTCGGCGGGCGTCGCCGGGATGCCGTGGTGTGGATTGAAAGCGACCTGCAGGCGCGTACCGTAGCCCCGACCCCTGTTCACTGATCCAGGAGATTTCCCATGCGCTCATTACTCTTGTGGTTCCTCGGCGTGCCGATTCCGGTGATTATCCTGATCGCCCTGTTTGTCCACTAAGCTCCTTCCCAGGCGGCGTTAGAGCCGCTGTCCCTGTAGCGCTGCCGGCGGTTGCCGGCAGCGCTTTGTTGCGGCCCGGGTCACAAGTCCCTGCGGGCGGGGCACTGCTTTGGTGCGCCCCGGCCGTTTGCTTGGCCCAGATCAATACTCTTGTCCGACAAAACCACTAGATTTCCCCGCGCTCGGTCGCGACAGAGTTTCACGACCGCGGAGTTGCCACGTCCTCGCCCCAGGACTTAGGGCGGCAGGATGCCGGCACACCCCCTTACTTCTCACGGATGAACTGCCTATGCGTCAGATAGACCGCAATTTCGATATCCAGCCGCTGCAGCATGCGGACATGACCATCAGTCTCAATGGCCAGCCGGTCACTGCCGCCCTGGGTGAAACCGTGCTCAGCGTGATCCAGGCCACTGGCCTGCGCCAGGTGGCGCGCAATGACCACGGGCAGCTGGTGGGGGCCTACTGCGGCATGGGCGTGTGCCATTGCTGCCTGGTGCAGATCGACGGCCGCCACAAGCGTCGTGCCTGCCAGACCCTGGTCCAGCCGGGGATGCAGGTGCAGACCCTGAGCAATCGCATCGACGAGACGGAGCCCAGCCTATGAGCCATAACCCGGTAATAGTCGGCGGTGGGCCGGCGGGCATGGCCGCGGCCATCGAACTGGCCGAGCACGGCGTGCACAGCACCCTGATCGAAGAGGCCTCGCGCTTGGGCGGCGTGGTCTACCGCGGCCCGCTGCGCGACGGCGTGCAGCTGGATTACCTGGGCCCGCGCTACTGCGAGATGCTGGCCAAGCTGCACGGCGAGTTCGGCGATCACGAACAGCTGATCGATGTACGCCTCAACAGCCGGGTGGTGGGCGCCGAGGGCCACCACAGCCTGATGCTGCTGGACGCCCAGGAGCAGGTGCAGCGGGTGGAGTATTCGCAACTGCTGCTGGCCGCCGGCTGCCATGAACGCAGCGTGCCGTTCCCCGGCTGGACCCTGCCCGGGGTCAAGTTGCTGGGCGGCCTGCAATTGCAAATCAAGAGCGGGGTGGTCAAGCCCCAGAGCCCGGTGGTGATCGCCGGCACCGGCCCCTTGCTGCCCCTGGTGGCCTGCCAGCTGCATGCCTCCGGGGTGCGGGTGGCCGGGGTGTTCGAGGCCTGCGCCCTGGGCAAGATCGCCAAGCAGAGCCTGGCGATGCTGAACAAGCCGCAACTCTTTCTCGACGGCCTGAGCATGCTGGCCTACCTCAAGCTGCATGGCATCAGCCTGCGTTATGGCTGGGGCGTGGTCGAGGCCCAGGGCCAGGACGCCCTGAGCGTGGTCACCGTGGCGCCGTATTCCAGCGACTGGCGGCCGGACATGGCCAAGGCCGAGCGGATTGCCGCGCAGACCCTGGCGGTGGGCTACGGCTTTATCCCGCGCACTCAATTGAGCCAGCAGATGGGCCTCGACCACGGGGTCAGCGATGACGGCTACCTGCGGGTCAGCGCCAATGCCTGGCAGCAGAGCAGCGAACGGCATATTCACCTGGCAGGCGATATGGGGGGCATTCGCGGTGGCGAAGCAGCGATGCTCAGCGGCCGTATCGCCGCGCTGTCGATCCTGGTGCAGCGCCAGGTGCTGACCAATGAAGCGGCCCTGCAACGACGCCAGGGCTACGAGCGCAAGCTGGCCTCGATCCTCAAGTTTCGCGGTGCGGTGGACCGCTACACCGCGCGTGGCATCGGGCAGATAGACCTGCCCAAGGGCGACACGGTGATTTGCCGTTGCGAACACACCACCCGCAACGATATCGAGCGCGCCCTGAGCCAGGGCGTGCAGGACATGGCCAGCCTGAAGATGCGCACCCGGGTGAGCATGGGCGATTGCCAGGGACGGATGTGCGTCGGCTATTGCAGCGACCGCCTGCGCCAGGCCACCGGGCGCAAGGACGTGGGCTGGATTCGCCCGCGCTTCCCGTTGGATCCGATTCCGTTTTCCGCCTTTGCCGCGTCCACCCAGGAGGGTTCCGAACATGAGTAAGTATTACGACGTGGTGATTGCCGGTGGTGGTGTGATCGGGGCGTCTTGCGCCTATCAACTGTCCAAGCGCAAGGACCTGAAAGTGGCGCTGATCGACGCCAAGCGCCCGGGCAATGCCAGCCGCGCCTCGGCCGGCGGCCTTTGGGCCATTGGCGAGTCGGTGGGCCTGGGGTGCGGGGTGATCTTCTTTCGCATGATGTCGGCCAACCGCAAGCGCGAGGCCCAGGGTTCGGCGGTGGTGGTGGATTCCAGCACGCCGCATATCCTGCCGCAGTCGTTCTTCGACTTCGCCTTGCAGTCCAACGAGCTCTATCCGCGCCTGCACCGTGAGCTGATCGGCCTGCACGGCATGGACTTCAAGTTCGAGCAGACCGGCCTCAAGTTCGTGATCTACGACGACGAAGACCGGCTCTACGCCGAGCATATCGCCAGCTGCATCCCGCACCTGTCCGATCAGGTGCGCTGGCTCGACCAGGCGGCCCTGCGCGCCTCGGAACCCAAGGTCAGCCACGAGGCCCAGGGCGCCCTGGAGTTCCTCTGCGACCACCAGGTCAACCCGTTCCGCCTCACCGATGCCTACACCGAGGGCGCGCGACAAAATGGCGTGGATGTGTACTTCAACACCAACGTCACCGGGGTGCTGCACCAGGGCAACCGGGTCAGCGGGGTGCAGACCGCCGAGGCCGGGCTGTTCCATTGCTCGACCCTGATCAACGCCGCCGGCGCCTGGGCCGCCGAGCTCAGCCTGCAAGCCACCGGCATCGAGATTCCGGTGAAGCCGGTGAAGGGCCAGATCCTCCTCACCGAACGCATGCCCAAGCTGCTCAACGGCTGCCTGACCACCAGTGACTGCTACATGGCGCAGAAGGACAACGGCGAGATCCTGATTGGCAGCACCACCGAGGACAAAGGCTTCGACGTCAGCACCACCTACCCGGAAATCAACGGTTTGGTGCAGGGCGCGGTGCGCTGCATTCCGGAGCTGGCGAACGTCAACCTCAAGCGCTGCTGGGCCGGGCTGCGTCCGGGCTCGCCGGATGAACTGCCGATTCTCGGGCCCATGGACGGGGTCGAGGGCTACCTCAATGCCTGCGGACATTTCCGCACCGGCATCCTCACCTCGGCGATCACCGGCGTGCTGCTGGACAAGCTGGTGAACGACGAAGCCCTGCCACTGGATATCAGCCCGTTCCTGGCCCGACGCTTCGCCACCGCCCCGGTGAAGAAAGAGCCAGAGCCGGCCTGACGGCCCGGGCAATGCACGGCTTTGCGTAGGAGCTGGCTTGCCAGCGAATGTGTCCGTGAGAGCGGCGCAAGGTTTGCGGGCCCTTTCGCCGGCAAGCCGGCTCCTACGGAGCGTGCGTGGTTGCTACCTGCGTGGGCGCAATGCCCACCAGACCAGCCCCAGCGCCAGGCTGAAGACCCCGGTCAACCCGCCCAGGGAACCCGCCGCGCTGCCCTCAAGCAGGTTGGCCAGCAGCCCGCAACCGGCGCTCATGGCCATCTGGATAAAGAAGAACAACCCCGAAGCACTGCCCGCCACCGCCGCGTAAGGCTGCAGCACCGCCAGCTGGCAGGCTGGAATCGCCAACCCCACCGAATACATGATCACCAGCATCGGCAGCACTATCGCCAGTACGCTCTGTGGCCACAGGTTGCTGCTGGCCAGTAGCAGGCCGGCGGCCCCCAGGTTCAGCAGGCTGGCCCGGGCGATCAGTGGGTCGGCGCTGTAGCGCGCCGCCAGCCCCTGGAACATTCGCGAGCCCAGCAGGTAGCCGACCAGCGTGGCGGCGAACACCAGGGCATAGGCGTTGGACGACAGGCCCAGGCTGCGCTGGAGCAGCGCCGGCGATTGCAGGATGAACGGGAAATAGGTGCAGTACAGGCAGCCGATGGCCAGGGAATAACGCATGAAATAAGGGTCGCGCAGCAGGCGCAGGTACAGCCGTGGCAGGCTTTCGCTGGCAGCACTGGACAGCTGCAGCGGGCGGGTTTCCGGCAGTTTCACCAGCATCAGCAGGCCGATGCCGGCGGCAATCAGGCTCAGGCTGAGAAACATCCCGCGCCAGCCCAGCAGCTGATGGATCAGGCTGCCCAGCACGGGTGCCAGCATCGGCGACAGGGCAATGCCCATGGACAACAGGCCCAGTAACCGCGCCTGCTCCTGGGGCGTGCAGCGATCCCGCACCATGACCCGGCCCACCAGGGTGCCGCAGCATCCGCCCAGGGCCTGCAGCAAGCGTGCGGCCATCAGCACCTCGACGCTGGCGGCGAGCATGCAGGCCAGGCTGGCCACCAGGTACAGGGCCATGCCTGCCAGCAGTATCGGGCGCCGTCCGTAGCGGTCGCACAGGGGGCCGGCAAGCAGCATCGACAGGGCGTAACCGAGCATGTAGAGGCTCAGAGTCAGTTGCAGCTGGGCATCGCTGGCCCGCAGTTCATCGGCCATGGCCGGCAGCGCCGGCAGGTACAGGTCGATGCTGATCCGTGGCAGGCACACCACCACCAGCAACAGCAGGGTCCAGAGCCAGGGCGCCAGATCGGGCTGGCGGGTGGCGGAGAGGGTTTCGAGGCGGGCATTCATGGTGGGCTCGCAAGGGCAGGTGGCTGGAAACAACGAGGTGCTCGGGGCATGGGCGGAAAATTAATCGGCTTGTGGTTTAATGCCGAGCACCATTTATGCCTCTGTTGACTGGACCACTATGAGCCGCGGAAAACACCCGGTGCCGCTGGACCTGCCGCTGCCGCCAGGCCTGGGCGAAGGCCAGGGCAAGCACGACAGCGCCTATCAGGCACTGCGCCAGGCGATTCTCGACAAACGCTTGGCGGCGGGTTGCCGGCTGCCCTCGACCCGCACCCTGGCCCAACGCTGGGGGCTGTCCCGGGGCACTCTGGAGGTGGTCTTCGACCGCTTGCGCAGCGAGGGTTATGTCAGCCGCGCGGGGGGCTCGGGAACCCGGGTCTGCGCCGTGGTGCCGGATCTTTTCCTGTCCTCGGCGGCGCCTGCCGCATTGCTGCCGGAAAGCCGTGACGCAGCCGCTTCCCAGGGGCCGGTTGTAAGGGCCGGGCAGCCGTTCGTGGCGCGCCTGGCCGACCCGGCGCTGTTTCCCCTGGCGCGCTGGACCCGCTGCCTGACTCGGGCCCTGGCCCAGGCCCCGGTGCAACTGCTCAGCGACCCCGAACCCGAAGGCTTGCCGGCCCTGCACCAGCAGATCGCCGATTACCTGGGGCAGCACCGCGGCATCGCCTGCCAGGCCTCCCAGGTGATAGTCACCACCGGCATCCGCCACGGTCTCGACCTGCTGGCCCGCAGCCTGCTGCAGCCCGGCGACCCGGTCTGCGTCGAAGACCCCGGCTACCTCTCGGCCAGGGGCCTGCTGGCCATGGCCGGGGCGCAGTTGCGGCCGGTGCCGGTGGATGCCGAGGGTATCGATGTGCAGCACCTGCAAGGCCACAGGGACGCGCGCATGCTCTATGTGACCCCGGCCCACCAGGCGCCCCTGGGCATGAGCATGCCGGTGTCGCGGCGCCTGGCCGTGCTGGAGTGGGCCCGGCACAGCGACGCCTGGGTGGTGGAGGACGACTACGACAGCGAGTTCAACTACCAGAGCGCGCCGCTGGCGGCCCTCAAGTCTCTGGACCGCGACGACCGGGTGATCTACTGCGGCAGCTTCAACAAGACCCTGTTCGCCGGCCTGCGGGTGGGGTTCATGCTGGTGCCCGAGGTGCTGCGCGGGCGGCTGCTGGCCACCCTGCAGAACACCGGGCGCTCGGTGGGGGTGATCGAGCAACTGGCCCTGGCCGACTACATGGCCAGCGGCGCCTTTCTGCGCAACCTGCGCCTGGCGCGCCAGGCCTACCAGGAGCGCCGCGACCTGCTGCTGCAGATCCTCGCCCGGGAGGCGCCGGGCTGCTACGCCATCAGCGGCCAGCAGGCCGGACTGCACCTGCTCCTGCATCTGCCCGCGGGCTGCGATGAGGCGCATTTTCGCCAGCAGGCCGCGGCCCAGGGGCTGCTGTTGCAGGGGCTGGCGGAGCATTGCCAAAAGGTGCGCCAGCCGCCGGCGGTGATCATCGGCTATGCGGCCCTGACCCTGGCGCAGATCCGCTTCAGCGGCGCGCGCCTGGCGGCCTTGCTGCGAGCCGCGGCGGGGCGCCAGGCTGGCGGCTGATTGTCATATTTGTGTCATGGGGCTCGGAGATTCTGGGGGCCCGGCCTTCGTGCCTTCTGCTGCAAGGAGAGCTCATGCTTATTGTCACTTCTGGCGCGGCCTATCTGGATATCGATGCCTACGCCGGCTGCATTGCCTACGCCGAATGGCTCAACCTCAGCGGGCGTCCGGCCCGGGCCCTGAGCAGTGCGCCGCTGAATGAAAGCATTCCGGCGAGCTTTCGCCAGCAGCTCAAGGGCCTGGACCAGTGCTCGCCCGACGATCAGGACCGCTTCGTGCTGATGGACGTCTCCCATCACCAGCACCTGGACCCGCTGGTGGACCTGGAACGGGTGGTGGAAGTCATCGACCATCACCCCGGCTTCGAGGACTTCTGGGCCGAGCGCCTGGGGCGCCACGCGGACATCCGGCCGATCGGTGCGGCCTGCACCCAGGTCTACGAGCGCTGGCGCGATTCCGGGCTGTTGCCGCGCATCAGCCGCGACAGCGCCTGGCTGTTGGCGGCGGGGATTCTCGACAACACCCTGAACTTCACCGCCGAGGCCTGCACCCTGGCCGACCGCCATGCCTATGCCGCGCTGGCCCGGCAGGCGGGGCTGGACCGGCAATGGCCCGGCGAGTACTTCGCCGAGTGCCAGCGCCAGACCGAGGAGTGCCTGGAGCAGGCGCTGCACAAGGATTTGAAAGTGTTCGAAGAGGCCAGCAACCTGCCGCGCTATTTCGCCCAACTGACCCTGTGGGACGGCGCCGACCTGTTGCGCCAGCAACGGCCGTTGATCGAACGAGTGCTGGGGCAGTGTGGCGACGACTGGCTGCTGAACCTGATCAGCCTCAGCGAGGGCAAGAGCTACCTGCTCAGCAGCCCGGACAGTGCCCGCAAGGTCGAGCGGTTGGTGCAGTGCAGCAGCCAGGATGGCGTGCATTGCCTGGCCCGGCCGATCTTGCGCAAGGAGTTGCTGCGCAAGGGCCTGGCGTTGCAGGAGGCCTGTTGAACCTGAAAAGCCCGCTGGGCCTTGGGTAATCGCCGCGCCAAGCGCTGCAGCCGGGGCCGCCAGGGGCCACTCGGACGGGCCCGGGGGACTATGCTGAGCTTCTAGAGCGCCGCCCCGGCGCGGGAGGTCGGCCATGAGTGAGGACAGAACCGCGCTGGTGCTTTCCGGAGGGGGCAGCCTCGGGGCCGTCCAGGTCGGCATGTTGCAGGCCCTGGTGGAACTCGGGCTTGGCTTCGACCTGGTGGTGGGGGCTTCGGTGGGCGCGATCAATGGCGCCTATTTCGCGGCAAGGCCCAATGCCCGGGGGGTGGCCGAGCTGGCCGACTTCTGGCGCGGCTTGCGCAAGGGCGAGGTGTTTCCCTTTTCCTGGGTCGACAGCCTGATGGGCCTGGTCCGTCATCGCGGCTGCCTGCTGCCCGCCACGGCCTTGTCGCACCTGGTGCGCCGGGCCTTGCCGGTGGCGCGCATCGAGGACAGCGAACTGCCCTTGCACATCGTCACCACCAACCTGCTGTCGGGGGCCCAGGAAGTGTTGTCCAGCGGTGACGCCGAGCAGGCGCTGCTGGCCAGCGCGGCGATTCCCCTGGTGTTTCCCTGGGTGCGCATCGGCGACAAGCTGCTGGTGGATGGCGGGGTCGCCAGCAATACGCCGATTGCCGCGGCGGTGGGGCTGGGGGCCACTCGGGTGATTGTCCTGCCCACGGGGTTCGGCTGCGCCTGCCCGGAACCGCCGGCGGGGATGCTGGCCTTGGCCCTGCACACGCTGAACCTACTGAGCATGCGTCAGCTGGTCCGCGACATTGAGCTTTATGGGGCGCGGGTGGCGATACATGTGGTCGACCCGCTGTGCCCGCTGGGGGTCTCGGTATTCGATTTCAAGCAGACCGAGCAACTGCTGCAGCGGGCGTACCGCCAGACCCTGGACTGGGTCGAGCAGGGTGGCCTGCAACGTCGTGGCGTACCCGCTGCCTTGCAGGCCCACAGCCACGGGCCGGGCTAGTCCTCGAAACCCGCCTGCTCGTGGATCTCGTCCATCTTCAGTTCCAGGCGATAGGCCACGGCGATAAACAGCGCCTGGCACAGGCACAGGGTGGCGCTCAATGAACGGAAGGCGAAGGAGCTGCCCTCGTTGACCAGCAGCACGCTGTTGGCGCGCTTGGCCAGGGGCGACAGGGTGCTGTCGGTGATGATCAGGGTCTTGGCCTGGTGGTGCTGGGCAATGCGCAGGCAGTGCTGGGTTTCCTTGGCATAGGGGGTGAAGCTGATGGCGATCACCAGGTCATTGGCGCGGATGCTGCGCATCTGCTCGCGGTAGCTGCCGCCCAGGCCCGACACCAGGTGGATGCGCTTGTTGGTGTGCTGCAGGTTGTACACCAGGTAGTCGGCCACGGCGAACGAGCGGCGCACCCCCACCACGTAGATGTTGTCGGCGTTGACCACCAGTTCCACGGCCTTGGCGAAGGCCGCATCGTCCAGTTCCAGGCCCAGGCGCTCGATGCCCGAGAGGGTGGCGTTGATGCATTCCCGGGCCAGGTCGCCGCCGCTGGCCTTCTGCGACTTGTTGGCGATCATGCTGCGAATGCGCTGCTGGTAGTTCTGTACCGGCGTGGCCTTGTGGGTGTAGGCCTCGCGAAACAGCGCCTGCATCTCGCTGAAACCGCTGAAGCCGAAGCGCTGGGAGAAGCGCACGATGGCCGAAGGGTGCACTTCGCATTCCCGGGCGATATCGCTGATGCGGTCGACCATGATCCGGTCGCTCTGCTGGCTCATGTAGCTGGCGATGCGCTTGAGCTGGCGCGGCAGGCTCTCGTATTCCTCGGTGATCAGTTGCAGCAGCCGCTCGGCGTTGGCCGGGGGGCTGGCGAGGTCGCTTTCGGGCGTGCTCTCGGACGTGGCCGGCTGATCGGTGCGGGACATAGAAAATCCTTCTGGCTGGTGCTGACGGGACGGCCTGTGGCGCGCTCCCCTGACATTGGGTGGGCAGCCGGCAGTCTACAGGGTAGGGGCCGATAAAATCTTCGGGCTGATGCTGGCCGGGGCTTTGCTGAAACGATGCACGGTGTCTGGCTCAGGCTTGAAAAAGTTTAATGGAAAAAATATTCCACGTAAAAAATTAATAGAAAAAATATTGATCGGTGCCGAAAGACGTTTTAGTCTGCACCCACCAAGAGTGCGCGACGCCGCTCAACGGCGGTGCGCACCGGCTGATAAAAATAACAGGAGCCAGCATGGGCCAGACTCGTTTTGCCAGTGGGCGTCAATTGGATCTGATTTGCCTCGGACGCCTGGGCGTCGATCTCTATGCACAGCAGGTGGGGGCGCGGCTGGAGGACGTCAGCAGCTTTGCCAAGTACCTGGGCGGCTCGTCGGCGAACATCGCTTTCGGCACCGCGCGCCTGGGCCTCAAGTCGGCGATGCTGAGCCGGGTCGGCGACGATCATATGGGGCGCTTCCTGGTGCAGTCCCTGGAGCGCGAAGGCTGTGATGTCAGCGCCATCAAGGTCGACCCGCAGCGCCTCACCGCCATGGTGCTGCTGGGCCTCAAGGACCGTGAAACCTTCCCCCTGGTGTTCTACCGCGAGAACTGCGCGGACATGGCCCTCGCCGCCGAGGACATCGACGAAGCCTTTATCGCCTCCAGCAAGGCCTTGCTGATCACCGGCACCCATTTCTCCAGCGACGGCGTCTACCGCGCCAGCCTGCAGGCCCTGGACTACGCCGAAAGGCACGGGGTCAAGCGGGTACTGGATATCGATTACCGGCCGGTGCTCTGGGGCCTGGCGGGCAAGGCCGACGGCGAGACCCGGTTTGTCGCCGATCACCAGGTCAGCCAGCACGTGCAGGGCATCCTGCCGCGCTTCGACCTGATCGTCGGCACCGAAGAGGAATTCCTGATTGCCGGTGGCAGCCAGGACTTGCTGACGGCGTTGCGCACTGTGCGCTCCTTGAGCAGCGCGACCCTGGTGGTCAAGCTCGGCCCGCAGGGCTGCACGGTGATCCATGGCCAGATCCCTGCGCGCCTGGAAGACGGCGCCATCTACCCCGGGGTGCGGGTCGAGGTGCTCAATGTGCTGGGCGCCGGCGACGCCTTTATCTCCGGTTTCCTCAGTGGCTGGCTGAAAGAGGCCAGTGACCAGCGCTGCTGCCAGTTGGCCAACGCCTGCGGCGGCCTGGTGGTGTCGCGCCATGCCTGCGCCCCGGCGATGCCGACCCGGGCCGAGCTGGATTACCTGTTCAGCAGCCCGGTGCCCATTACCCGTCCCGATCAGGACCCGACCCTGCAGCGCCTGCATCAGGTCACGGTGCCGCGCAAGCACTGGCAGCAGCTGTTCGTGTTTGCCTTCGACCATCGTGGGCAATTGCTGGAACTGGCCCAGCAGGGCGGCCAGGCCCCGGCGCGCATCAGCGCCATCAAGCAACTGTTCGTGCAGGCGGTGCAGCGGGTCGAGCAGCGCCTGCGGGAGCAGGGCGTGGCGGCCGACGTGGGCCTGCTGGCCGACCAGCGCTTCGGCCAGGATGCGCTGAATGCCGCCACCGGGCGCGGCTGGTGGGTGGCGCGCCCGGTGGAGGTCCAGGGCTCGCGGCCGCTGGCCTTCGAACACGGGCGCTCGGTGGGCAGCAACCTGATTGCCTGGCCCCAGGAGCAGATCATCAAGTGCCTGGTGCAATTCCACCCGGACGACGAACCTATGCTGCGCCTGGAGCAGGAGGCGCAGATCCGCGGCCTGTACCAGGCGTCCCAGGTCAGCGGCCATGAGCTGCTGCTGGAAATCATCCCGCCCAAGGACTTGCCCGGAGCCCATCCCGAGGTGCTCTACCGCAGCCTCAAGCGCCTGTACAACCTGGGCATCTACCCCGCGTGGTGGAAGATCGAGGCGCAGTCGGCCGAAGAGTGGAAAAAGCTCGACGAGTTGATCCAGGAGCGCGATCCCTATTGCCGTGGCGTGGTGCTGCTGGGCCTGAATGCCTCGGCCGAGTGCCTGGCCGAGGGTTTCCGCCAAGCGCGCGATAGCCGCACCTGCCGCGGTTTTGCCGTGGGCCGGACGATCTTCCAGGAGCCGAGCCGGGCCTGGATGGCGGGGGAGATCGACGACGAAACCCTGATCCGGCAAGTGCAGGGCACCTTCGAACAACTGATCGATGCCTGGCGCAGCGCCCGGCAGTGATTACCGCTGATGCTGTGGCGAGGGAGCTTGCTCCCGTTCGGGGGTGTAACCCCCGCAAAGCGGTTGATGCAGTCGATTAGCCGGTTTGGGGGCGCTGCGCGACCCAGCGGGAGCAAGCTCCCTCGCCACGGGTTCAACATTGATACGAACAACAATAAAAGGTGCAGCCATGCCCGCCATCCGAATTGGCATCAACCCGATTTCCTGGAGCAATGACGACCTGCCGGCCCTGGGCGGTGAAACGCCCCTGAGCACCGCCCTGAGCGAAGGCCAGGCGATCGGCTATGCAGGGTTTGAACTCAACGGCAAATTCCCCAAGGACGCCCAGGGCGTGGCCGAGGTGTTGCGCCCTTATGACCTGGCGCTGGTTTCGGGCTGGTACTCCAGCCGCCTGGCCCAGCGTTCGGTGGCGGAGGAAATCGACGCCATTGCCAGCCACGTCGAACTGCTCAAGCACAACGGCGCCTCGGTGCTGGTCTACGGCGAGGTGGCCGACTCGATCCAGGGTTCGCCGGTGCGCCTGATCGAACGCCCGCGCTTTCACAGCGAACAGGCCTGGCAGGCGTATGCCGACAAGCTCACCGAGCTTGCACGGTTCACCCTGTCCCAGGGCGTGCGCCTGGCCTATCACCACCATATGGGTGCCTATGTCGAATCCCCGGCGGACATCGACAAACTGATGAGCCTGACCGGCGAGGAAGTCGGCCTGCTGTTCGATTCGGGCCACTGCTACATGGGCGGCGGCGAGCCCCTGGAGGTGCTGCGCAAGCATATCCAGCGTGTCTGCCATGTGCATTTCAAGGATGTGCGCAAGCCGGTGGTGCAACTGGCGCGCAACAACCTGTGGAGCTTCCCGGACTGCATCGTTAACGGCACCTTCACCGTGCCCGGCGATGGCGACATCGATTTCGCCGCCTTGCTCGAGGTGCTGCTGGCCGCCGACTACCAGGGCTGGCTGGTGGTGGAAGCCGAGCAGGACCCGGCCGTGGCGCCGAGCTATATCTACGCGAAAAAAGGCTACGACACCCTGCGGGCCTTGCTCGACGCCGGCCTGCAACGGCGGAGGGCGGCCCAATGAACCTGCTGGTCAAAGCCGCCGCCAAGGGCCGCACCCTGGTCCAGTTGCCAGAGGGCGCCCTGACCTACGTGGGTTTCAGTGCCTACCGCCTGAGCCTGGGGGAAAGCCTGGCGCTCGCTGCCGGTGACCAGGAACTGTGCCTGGTGTTGCTCAGTGGTCGCATCGACGTGCAGGGCGAGGCGCCCCAGGGCGCGTTCGAGTGGCCCAACCTGGGGGATCGGCAATCGGTGTTCGAGGACAAGTCGCCCTTTGCCGCCTACCTGCCGCCGGGCAGCCAGGCCCAGGTCAGGGTCTTGAGCGAGGTGCAGATCGCGGTTTGCACTGCCCCCGGTGCTGCCGATGGCGGCCTCGGCCCACGGCTGATCCGCCCCGAGCAGTGCCAGCGCAGCGTGCGCGGCAAGGGCGCCAATACCCGTTATGTCTGCGACATCCTGCCGGCCAGCGAGCCGGCCCATTCGCTGCTGGTGGTGGAGGTGCGCACGCCGTCCGGGCATTCCTCCAGCTACCCGCCGCACAAGCACGACACCGACGACCTGCCGCACCAGAGCTTTCTCGAAGAGACCTACTACCACCAGGTCAACCCGCCCCAGGGCTTCGTGTTCCAGCGGGTCTACACCGACGACCGCAGCATCGACCAGGCCATGGCGGTGGAGCACAGCGACCTGGTGGTGGTGCCCAAGGGGTATCACCCGGTCAGCGTGCCTTACGGCTACGAGTCCTATTACCTGAATGTGATGGCCGGGCCCAAGCGTGTCTGGCAGTTCCATAACGACCCGCAGCACAGCTGGCTGCTGGATCTCTGAACCTTCGCCGCAACCTTTTACGGAGCACAGCAAGCATGAGCGATACCCCGGTAATCGGCCATTACATCGACGGTCAGTTGCAAGCCGCCGGCGAGCGCTTCAGCCCGGTGTTCAATCCGGCCACGGGCGCGGTGCAGGCGCGGGTGGCCCTGGCCAGCCAGCAGACTGTGGACGAAGCGGTGGCCTCGGCCCTCAAGGCCTTTGCGCCGTGGTCGGAACAATCTGCCCTGCGCCGCGCGCGGGTGATGTTCAAGTTCAAGGAACTGCTCGACCAGCATCACCAGGAGCTGGCGCAGATGATCAGCCGCGAGCATGGCAAGGTGCTGTCGGACGCCATGGGCGAGGTGACCCGCGGCATCGAGATCGTCGAGTACGCCTGTGGCGCGCCGAACCTGTTGAAAACCGCTTTCAGCGACAACATTGGCGGCGGCATCGACAACTGGAACCTGCGCCAGCCCCTGGGGGTGTGCGCCGGGGTGACGCCGTTCAACTTCCCGGTGATGGTGCCGCTGTGGATGATCCCCATCGCCCTGATCGCCGGTAACTGCTTCATTCTCAAACCCTCGGAGCGCGACCCCTCCGCCAGCCTGCTGCTGGCGCGCTTGCTCGCCGAAGCCGGGCTGCCGGCCGGGGTGTTCAACGTGGTGCAGGGTGACAAGAGCGCCGTCGATGGCTTGCTCCAGCACCCGGATATCGAGGCGATTTCCTTTGTCGGCTCGACGCCGATTGCCGAGTACATCCACCAGCAGGCCAGCGCCCGCGGCAAGCGCGTGCAGGCCCTGGGCGGGGCCAAGAACCATATGATCGTGATGCCCGATGCCGACCTGGAACAGGCCGCTGATGCGCTGATCGGTGCCGCCTACGGCTCCGCCGGTGAACGCTGCATGGCGATCTCGATTGCCGTGGCGGTGGGCGAGGTGGCCGATGAACTGATCGCCCGGCTGCTGCCGCGCATCGACCGGCTCAAGGTGGGCAATGGCCTTGCCGGCGACAGCGAGATGGGGCCGCTGGTGAGCGCCGAACACCAGGCTCGGGTCGAAGGTTTTATCGACCAGGGCGTGGCCCAGGGCGCGCAGCTGCTGGTGGACGGTCGCGGCTTCAAGGTGCCGGGGGCGGAGCAGGGCTTTTTTGTCGGCGCCACCCTGTTCGACCAGGTCACCCCCGAGATGAGCATCTACCAGGAGGAAATCTTCGGCCCGGTGCTGGGCATTGTGCGGGTGGCCGACTTTGCCAGTGCGGTGGCGCTGATCAACGCCCACCCGTTCGGCAACGGCGTGTCTTGTTTCACCCGCGATGGCGGCGTGGCCCGGGCCTTTGCCCGCAGCATCAAGGTCGGCATGGTGGGCATCAACGTGCCGCTGCCGGTGCCCATGGCCTGGCATTCCTTCGGCGGCTGGAAGCGTTCGCTGTTCGGCGACCACCATGCCTATGGCGAGGAAGGCCTGCGCTTCTACAGCCGCTACAAGAGCGTGATGCAACGCTGGCCCGAAAGCATTGCCAAGGGCCCGGAATTCAGCATGCCCACGGCCCAGTAACTTCGCTAGGCGACGGATTTTGGAGAACCACCCGCATGAACCAGCCCTTGCGTTTCGCCTTGAATCGTATGGTTGCACCGCGTTTGTCGTTGCTTGAATTCATCGACCTGGCAGTGGCGTTGAAGGTCGACGCCATCGAGCTGCGCAATGACCTTGCGGGCGTGGAGATCAACGACGGCACGCCGCCGGAGAAGGTCCGCGAACGGTGTGCGGCCCAGGGCATCAGGGTGCTGTCGATCAATGCCCTGTACCCCTTTGAACTATGGAATGACCTGCGTCGCCGGCAGGCCCTGGAACTGGCCGCCTATGCCCGTGCCTGCGGCGCCGAGGGGCTGGTGCTGTGCCCTCTGAACGAGCCTGGCGACCCGCGCAGCGAAGCCCAGCGCAGCAGCGACCTGCGCACGGCCCTGAATGAACTGGCACCGATCCTGCGGGAGCATGGGCTGCTGGGTTTTATCGAACCCCTGGGTTTCGAGGAGTGCGCGCTGCGCCACAAGCGCACGGCGCTGGAGGCGATTCGCGGCATGGGCGGCCTGGATGTGTTCCGCCTGGTGCACGACACCTTCCACCATCACTTGGCCGGTGAGCATGAGTTTTTCCCCGAACTCACCGGGCTGGTGCATATCTCCGGTGTCGAGGAGCGCCAAGCGCCGCTCAACAGCATTCGCGATGGTCATCGGCTGCTGGTGGGCGAGGCGGATATCCTCGGCAATGCGGCGCAGATCGACACCCTGCTGGGCAGTGGCTACAACGGCTACCTGTCGTTCGAGCCCTTTGCCGAGAGCGTGCACGGGCTGGCGGATATCCAGCAGGCGCTGGGGGCGAGCATGGCCCATCTGCGGCAATCCCTGGGCTGAAGAAAATATCGGCTTGTCGTAGGAGCCGGCTTGCCGGCGAAGGGGCCCTCAGAGGGGGCGCATGTCTCTAGGGCGCTTTCGCTGGCAAGCGGGACGCCGTCCGGCCAGCTCCTACGGAACGGCTGGCTATAACAATAAAGGTGCAAAGCATGAGTACGACACGACTGACCATGGCCCAGGCCCTGGTGAAATTCCTCGACAACCAGTACGTCGAGGTGGATGGGGTGCAGAGCAAGTTCATTGCCGGGGTGTTTTGCATTTTCGGCCACGGCAATGTGCTCGGCCTGGGCCAGGCCCTGGAGCAGGACAGTGGCGAGCTGCGGGTGCACCAGGGGCGCAACGAGCAGGGCATGGCCCACGCCGCCATCGGTTTCGCCAAGCAGCAGCTGCGGCGCAAGATCTACGCCTGCACTGCATCGGTGGGCCCCGGTGCGGCCAATATGCTCACCGCCGCGGCCACCGCCAGCGCCAATCGCATTCCCTTGCTGCTGCTGCCGGGGGACGTCTACGCCAGCCGCCAGCCGGACCCGGTGCTGCAGCAGATCGAGCAGTTCCATGACCTGAGCATCAGCACCAACGATGCCTTCAAAGCCGTGAGCAAGTACTGGGACCGGATCAACCGGCCCGAGCAGTTGATGAGCGCGGCGCTGCACGCCATGCGGGTGCTCACCGACCCGGCGGAAACCGGCGCGGTGACCCTGGCCCTGCCTCAGGATGTGCAGGGCGAGGCCTACGATTACCCGGACGCCTTCCTCGCCAAGCGGGTGCACCGCATCGACCGCCGCCTGCCCACCGAGGCCATGCTCGGCGATGCCCTGGCGCTGCTCGAGGGCAAGCGCAAGCCGCTGATCATCTGTGGCGGCGGGGTCAAGTATTCCGCGGCCAACCAGGCCTTGCAGGCCTTTGCCGAACGCTTCGGCATTCCCTTCGCGGAAACCCAGGCGGGCAAGAGCGCGGTGCTTTCCGAGCACCCGTTGAATGTCGGCGGGATCGGCGAAACCGGCTGCCTGGCGGCCAACCTGCTGGCCAGGGAGGCCGACCTGATCATCGGCATCGGCACCCGCTACAGCGATTTCACCACCTCCTCGAAGTGGCTGTTCCAGCACCCCGAGGTGGCCTTTCTCAACCTCAATATCAGCCCCTGCGATGCCCTCAAGCTGGACGGCGTGCAGTTGCTGGCCGATGCCCGGGCCGGGTTGCAGGCCCTGGGTGAAGCCCTGGGCCACCGCGGCTACCAGGCGGGCTGGGGCGCGCAGATCAGTGCAGCCAAGGCCCAGTTGGCGGCCGAGCTGGAGCGGGTGCACCAGGTGCACTACCAGGCCGATGGCTTCGTTCCGGAAATCAACGACCACATGGACCCGGCGGTGCTGCGGGAGTTCATCGAGCTGACCGGTTCCTGCCTGACCCAGAGCCGGGTGCTGGGGCTGCTCAACCAGGCCTTGCCCGAGGACGGCATCATCGTTGCCGCCGCCGGCAGCCTGCCCGGCGACCTGCAGCGCAGCTGGCACAGCAAGGCGGTCAACAGCTACCACGTGGAATACGGCTATTCCTGCATGGGCTATGAGGTCAACGCGGCCCTGGGGGTCAAGCTCGCCGAGCCCGATCGCGAGGTGTATGCCCTGGTGGGCGACGGCTCCTACCTGATGCTGCATTCGGAGCTGGTCACCTCGATCCAGGAGCGACGCAAGATCAATGTGCTGCTGCTGGACAACATGGCCTTCGGCTGCATCAACAACCTGCAGATGGGCCACGGTATGGACAGCTTCGGCACCGAATTCCGCTACCGCAACCCGCAGACCGGCAAGCTCGACGGCGGCCTGATGCCGGTGGATTTCGCCATGAGCGCCGCGGCCTACGGCTGCAAGACCTACAAGGTGAGCAGCGAAGAGCAACTGCTGGCAGCCTTGGCCGATGCCCGCACCCAGAGCGTATCGACCCTGATCGATATCAAGGTGCTGCCCAAGACCATGATCCACGGCTACCTGTCCTGGTGGCGGGTGGGGGTGGCCCAGGTGTCCACCAGTGCGCGCACCGCGGCGGCGGCCAAGGCCCTCAACCAACGCCTGGCCGAGGCCCGGCAGTACTGATCGCTGTGCAACCAACAACCTCAGGAGTATCTGCATGTCTTTGAAACTTGGCGTTATCGGTACCGGGGCCATCGGCCAGGATCACATCCGTCGTTGCAGCCAGACCCTGCTGGGCAGCCAGGTGGTGGCGGTCACCGACATCAACCTGGAGTCGGCGGCCAAGGTGCTCGGCGAGCTTGGGCTGAATGCCGAGGTCTACCCGGACGGCCACGCGCTGATCCAGGCGCCACAGGTCGAGGCGCTGCTGGTGACCTCCTGGGGCCCGAGCCACGAGGAGTTCGTGCTGGCGGCGATTGCCGCGGGCAAGCCGGTGTTCTGCGAAAAGCCCCTGGCGGTGACCGCCGCCGGCTGCCGACGCATCGTCGAGGCGGAAATGGCCCACGGCAAGCGCCTGGTGCAGGTGGGCTTCATGCGCCCCTACGACGCGGGTTACCAGGCCCTGAAGGCGGTGATCGACAGCGGCCAGATCGGCGAGCCGCTGATGCTGCACTGTGCCCACCGCAACCCGCGGGTGGGGGAGAACTACAAGACCGACATGGCCATCACCGACACCCTGATCCATGAGCTGGACGTGCTGCGCTGGCTGCTGGCCGACGATTATGTGTCGGTGCAGGTGGTGTTCCCGCGCAAGACCAGCAAGGCCCTGGCGCATTTGCGTGACCCGCAGATCGTGCTGCTGGAAACCGCCCGGGGCACGCGGATCGACGTCGAGGTGTTCGTCAACTGCCAGTACGGCTACGACATCCAGTGCGAAGTGGTGGGGGAGAGCGGCATCGCCAAGTTGCCGGAACCGTCCCAGGTGCAGCTGCGCAGCCAGGCCAAGTTGTCCAACGCCATCCTGATGGATTGGAAAGAGCGCTTTATCGCTGCCTATGACGTGGAGTTGCAGGCCTTTATCGACGGCGTGCGCGCCGGCCGGGTGGGCGGGCCCTCGGCCTGGGACGGCTTTGCCGCCGCGGTGGCGGCCGATGCCTGCATCCAGGCCCAGGACAGCGGTCAGATCGTCAGGATCGAGCTGCCCGAGCGGCCAGCTTTCTACGGCTGAATGGATGGGGTGGGTATGCGTATAGGTCTGGTGGGTTACGGCCATGGCGGTCGTCATTTTCATGCACCGCTGCTGGCCAGCCTGGCCGGTGCGCACCTGGTGGGGGTGGTGACCCGCTCCGCCGAGCGCCGGCGCTTGCTGGCCGAGGATCACCCAGGGGTGGCGGCCTTCGACAATATTGGCCAACTGGCGGCGGCGGGGGTCGATGCCCTGGTGATTTCCACGCCCCTGGAGGGGCGCCCGGCGCTGGTGCTGGAGGCGATCGAGCGGGGTATCGCGGTGGTCAGCGACAAACCCTTCGCCGCCGATGGCGCCGAGGCCGCGGCGCTGATCCAGGCGGCCGCGGCGCGCCAGGTGCCGCTGTGCGTCTATATGAACCGGCGCTGGGACTCGGACTTCCTGACCTTGCGCACACTGATCGACAGCGGCGCGCTGGGCCGCGTCGACCGGTATGAATCGCGGATCGAGCGCTATGCCCCGCAAGCCGTGGGCAATGCCAGTGGCGGCGGCATGCTGCGGGACCTGGGCAGCCACCTGGTGGACCAGGCCCTTGAGTTGTTCGGGCCGGTGGCGCAGGTCTACGCCGAGCTGCATTACACCCCTGAAGAAGCCGTGGTCGACCACGGCTTTTTTGTCTCGCTGAGCCACGTCAACGGTGTGCGCTCCCATCTTTCCGGCAGTTGCCTGCAAAACAGCCCGGCGCCGCGCTTTCGCGTCAGTGGCAGCGCCGGTTGCTACCGGGTCGACGGCCTGGACGGCCAGGAGCAGGCCCTGGTGGCGGGGCGCTCGCCGAAAACCGAAGGCGAGCGCTGGGGCGTGGAGGAGCATCGGCGCTGGGGCTGGTTGGAACAGGGCGAGCAACGTGAACGGGTGGCTTCGCAGCGGGGCGCCTGGAACCAGTTCTATCAGCGCTTGCAGAACGCTCTGCAAGGCCGCGGCGAATTGCCCGTGACGGCCGCCGAGGCCCTGGCCACCACCCTTGTGCTAGACGCTGCGCGCCTGAGTGCAGAGCAGTCGCGGGTGGTGTCGATGAGCGGGGAACTCGAGAAGAAACAGATTTAGAATAAAATTCTAAAATGAGTTGATATGGAAATTATTTTCCAATAAAGTCGGTTTCAGGTTGCCGACTAGCTAGGTCGCAAACCCCTCAGGCTCAGCTTGAGAAGGGCGCGCACCGACCCACAAAAACAAACAGGTACCGTCGATGAAAACCTTCACCTCTGCTCTCCAGGCTGTTCGTTCGAAGTTCCGCCGCCATGGCGCGCCGACCGGCGTTGCACCTCGCCCCAGCCGCTCTGCCGTGCTTCTGACCTGCCTCGGCTTTCTCTCTGAAGAACGCAATGGCTCCCTGCTGTGCTGCGTGCCCGGGGCGCCCATCGTACGCCTGCCGCTCTGAGTTTTTTCTGCGTTTTATCCATAAAACCTACAAGAATGTGGAGAAAGACCTGTTATGAAAACCAAGATCCGTATTGCCTCTCTTGCGCTGTCGATGCTGCTGGCCAGTGGGGCCGCGCTGGCCGATGTGAGGATTGGCGTGAGCATGTCGCAGTTCGATGACACCTGGCTGACCTACCTGCGCGAGTCGATGGATCAGAAAGCCAAGTCGCTGCCCGATGGGGTCAAGCTGCAGTTCGAGGACGCCCGCAGCGATGTGGTCAAGCAATTGAGCCAGGTGGAGAACTTCATCAGCCAGAAAGTCGACGCGATCGTGGTCAACCCGGTGGACACCGCCGCCACCAAGAAAATCACCGAGGCCGCGGTGAAGGCCGGTATCCCCCTGGTGTACGTCAACCGCCGCCCGGATGACCTGAACCTGCCCAAGGGCGTGGTCACCGTGGCCTCCAACGACCTGGAGGCGGGGAAGATGCAGATGCAGTACCTGGCCGAAAAAATGGCCGGCAAGGGTGACATCGTGATTCTCCTGGGGGACCTGGCGAACAACTCCACCACCAACCGCACCAAGGGGGTCAAGGAGGTGCTCAAGCAGTACCCGGGAATCAAGGTGGACCAGGAACAGACCGGGGTCTGGCTGCGGGACAAGGGCATGACCCTGGTCAACGACTGGCTGACCCAGGGCCGCCAGTTCAATGCGGTGGTGGCCAATAACGACGAAATGGCCATTGGCGCCGCCATGGCGCTGAAGCAGGCCGGGGTGAAACCGGGCAGCGTGCTGATCGCCGGCGTCGACGGCACCCCGGATGGCCTGCGCGCGGTGCAGAAGGGCGAGCTGGCGCTGTCGGTGTTCCAGGATGCCAAGGGCCAGGCGGACGGCTCCATCGATACTGCGGTGAAGATGATCAAGCATGAGCCGGTGGAGCCCGCGGTGTGGGTGCCCTATCGGTTGATCACCCCGGACAACGTCGACCAGTTCAAGTAACCCCGGCGGCCTTGCGTAGCCGTTGCATAACAACAATAAGCGGCAGGGCGGCCCCACGCCGCCTGGCCAACGGAGTAGCTGATCATGTTCTCTTGCGCGACTGCCTCGAGCACCCCGCTGGCGGGTAACCCGCCCGCCAGCCCGTCGATTGAAGAGCCCTACCTGCTGGAAGTGATCAATGTCAGCAAGGGCTTTCCCGGGGTTGTGGCCTTGTCCGAGGTGCAACTGCGAGTACGCCCGGGCACGGTACTGGCGCTGATGGGCGAGAACGGCGCCGGCAAGTCGACCCTGATGAAGATCATTGCCGGCATCTACCAGCCGGACGCCGGAGAACTGCGGCTCAAGGGCCGGCCGGTGGTCTTCGACACGCCCCTGGCGGCCCTGCAATCGGGCATTGCGATGATCCACCAGGAGCTCAACCTGATGCCGCACATGAGCATCGCCGAGAACATCTGGATCGGCCGCGAGCAGCTCAATGGCCTGCGCATGATCGATCACCGCGCCATGCACCGCTGCACCGCGCAGTTGCTGGAGCGCCTGCGGATCAACCTCGACCCCGAGGAACTGGTGGGCCAGCTGAGCATCGCCGAGCGGCAGATGGTGGAGATTGCCAAGGCGGTGTCTTACGACTCCGATGTGCTGATCATGGACGAACCGACCTCGGCCATTACCGACAAGGAGGTGGCGCACCTGTTCTCGATCATTGCCGACCTCAAGGCCCAGGGTAAGGGCATCATCTATATCACCCACAAGATGAACGAGGTGTTCGCCATCGCCGATGAAGTGGCGGTGTTCCGCGATGGCGCCTATATCGGCCTGCAACGGGCCGACAGCCTGGACGGCGACAGCCTGATCTCGATGATGGTGGGGCGCGAGCTGAGCCAGTTGTTTCCCCAGCGCGAGAAACCCATCGGCGACCTGCTGCTGCAGGTGCGCGACCTGCGCCTGGATGGCGTATTCGACAGGGTGTCGTTCGACCTGCATGCAGGGGAGATTCTCGGCATCGCCGGGCTGATGGGCTCGGGCCGGACCAATGTCGCGGAAACCCTGTTCGGCATCACCCCGAGCAGCGCCGGCGAGATTGTCCTCGACGGCCAGGCCCTGCGCATCAGCGACCCGCACCAGGCGATCGAGAGGGGCTTTGCCCTGCTCACCGAGGACCGCAAGCTCAGCGGGCTGTTCCCGTGCCTGTCGGTGCTGGAAAACATGGAAGTGGCGGTGCTGCCGCATTACGCCGGCACAGGTTTTGTAAAGCAGAAGGCCTTGCGCGCCCTGTGCGAGGACATGTGCAAGAAGCTGCGGGTCAAGACCCCGTCCCTGGAGCAATGCATCGACACCTTGTCCGGGGGCAATCAACAGAAGGCCCTGCTGGCGCGCTGGCTGATGACCAACCCGCGCATCCTGATTCTCGATGAGCCGACCCGGGGCATCGACGTTGGCGCCAAGGCCGAGATCTACCGCTTGATCTCCTTCCTCGCCAGTGAAGGCATGGCGGTGATCATGATTTCCTCCGAGCTGCCCGAGGTGCTGGGCATGAGCGACCGGGTCATGGTCATGCACGAGGGGGAACTGATGGGCACCCTCGAGCGCAGCGAAGCGACCCAGGAGCGGGTGATGCAACTGGCTTCGGGGATGGCCCTGGCGCACTGATTGTTCAATCGATGGCGGCCGGCGGCGCGCTGATTCGCCGCGGCCAGGCAATGACAAAGGTGAGTGGTTATGAACGTGATCTCGGAAAACAAACCTGCCGCGGCGCCCGCCAGAACGCGCCGGCGCTTTCCCACCGAGCTGAGTATTTTCCTGGTGCTGATCGGCATCGGCCTGGTCTTCGAGCTGTTCGGCTGGATGGTGCGCGACCAGAGTTTCCTGCTGAACTCCCAGCGCCTGGTGCTGATGATTCTGCAGGTGTCGATCATCGGCCTGCTGGCCATCGGTGTGACCCAGGTGATCATCACCACCGGCATCGACCTGTCCTCGGGCTCGGTGCTGGCGCTGTCGGCGATGATTGCCGCGAGCCTGGCGCAGACCTCGGACTTTGCCCGGGCGGTGTTTCCCTCGCTGACCGACCTGCCGGTGTGGATACCGGTGGTGGCCGGGCTGGGGGTGGGGCTGCTGGCGGGGGCGATCAACGGCAGCATCATCGCCATCACCGGCATTCCACCCTTTATCGCCACCCTGGGCATGATGGTCTCGGCCCGCGGCCTGGCCCGCTATTACACCGAAGGCCAGCCGGTGAGCATGCTCAGCGATTCCTACACCGCCATCGGCCATGGCGCCATGCCGGTGATCATCTTCCTGGTGGTGGCGGTGATCTTCCATATAGCCCTGCGCTACACCAAGTACGGCAAGTACACCTACGCCATCGGCGGCAATATGCAGGCGGCGCGTACCTCGGGGATCAACGTCAAGCGCCACCTGGTGATCGTCTACAGCATCGCCGGGCTGCTGGCGGGGCTGGCCGGGGTGGTGGCCTCGGCGCGGGCTGCCACCGGGCAGGCGGGGATGGGCATGTCCTATGAGCTGGACGCGATTGCCGCGGCGGTGATCGGCGGCACCAGCCTGGCCGGGGGCGTGGGGCGCATCACCGGCACGGTGATTGGCGCGCTGATTCTCGGGGTAATGGCCAGCGGCTTCACTTTTGTCGGGGTCGATGCCTATATCCAGGACATCATCAAGGGCCTGATCATTGTCGTGGCGGTGGTCATCGACCAGTACCGCAACAAGCGCAAGCTCAAGCGTTGAGAAGGCCTGAATCTGCCGTTCGGCACTGCCGTTTGTCTTCTAACAGCACCGCAACTATGGAATTTTTTGTTATAAACGCACTCCGATAACTGCCACCAAAGCCCGCAATAGCGGGCTTTGTGCGGTTTGTCGGACAGATTCGTTGTCATTTCAGTTGCTGCGCCCTCAAACCGGCCTTAGACTGCCGCCCCTCGTAAATTGAGTGCCGGGTGGCGCTTGGAAGGTTTGGCGCCTTCCTGATGACCTGAATGGTCAACCGGGAACAGTTTGAATTCGCCTTAATGCACGTATTTTTTATAGAGAAATCAATGACCAAGGATAAGTTGCTGGCCATGCCGGCGGATGACTACATGAATGCCGAGCAACACGCTTTTTTCACTGAGCTGTTGCAAGCCATGAAGGTGGAAACCCACGAGCGTATCGAGCAGAACCGGATCGCCATTGAAAGCCTGGACACCCCGGCTGACCCGGCCGACGCCGCTTCCGTCGAAGAAGAGCGCACCTGGTTGGTCAACGCCATCGATCGCGACCAGCGCATGCTGCCGCAGCTGGAACAGGCCCTGGGCCGTATCGGTGACGACAGCTTCGGCTGGTGCGACGACAGCGGCGAGCCGATCGGCCTCAAGCGCCTGCTGATCAGCCCCACCACCAAGTACTGCATCGAAGCCCAAGAGCGCCACGAGCAGATCGACAAGCATCAGCGTCAGGCCTAACGGCAGCCTCTAGCGGCAAGCTTCCAGCAGCAGGCAAAACTGTGGCCAGGGAGCTTGCTCCCGCCGAGCCGCAGCATGGCGGCAACAACAGCCGCCACCCGCAAGCGGGTCCTGGGCACATTCGCATGCCAACCCGCTTGTCGCTAAAAGCTTGCCGCTTGTAGCTGCCTTCCTTTGATCTACTGCAACATCCCATCCCCGCCAATCCCCAATACTTCCCCGTTCTTGCCGCTGTCGTTGTCCTACTAAGGGATCATGGCTAATGGCCTTGTTGTGACGTCTAATGCGGCAAAACAATTAGAACGAGATGGGGTGCCAAACATGTCAAGAGATGGATCTCTCGCGGTGCCGGTCGTACCCGCGCACACCACTGCCGTCGCCCGCTGGTGGGCGCCCACCTTGCAGAGCGCAGCCTTGCTGCTGGTGCTCGGCGGGCAGGCCCTGGGCAACTGGCCGCTGTACCTGTGCCTGCCCCTGGCGGTGCTGGTGGTCTGGCTGCCGCGGTTACGCAGTCGGCGTGTGGCGGAAGCTGCGTCGAGCACGGTCGACAATCAGCTCTCCACGCTGACCCGCGACTTGTCCTACAGCACTTCCCACAATGCCCTGTCCGCCGCTGGCGTGGCCTATTCGGTGACCCAGCTGGCAGACAAGCTGCAATCCCAGCTGGACGCGGCGGCGCGCATCGTCGGTAACGCCGAAGTGATGATCAAGACCGAGCAGGTCACCTCGCAACTCAGCCAGCAGGCCTTGGGCGCGGCCAGCGAGGCCCATGCCAGCAGCGCCGAAGGGCGCACGGTGCTGGGGGAATCCATCAGCCGCATGCATTCGCTGAGCCAGCGGGCCAATGGCAGCCGCGAGCTGATCGAGGCCCTGAGCCAGCGTAGCGAGGACATCCAGCGGGTCACCCTGGTGATCCAGTCGATTGCCAGCCAGACCAACCTGTTGGCGCTCAATGCGGCGATCGAGGCAGCCCGGGCCGGCGAGCACGGTCGCGGTTTCGCCGTGGTGGCCGATGAAGTGCGCGGCCTGGCCGGACGCACTGCCATTGCCACCGACGAAGTGGGAGTGATGGTGGCCGATATCCAGCAGCGCACCAGCGATGTGGTGGAGCAGATCCGCCAGCTGTCCGATGACCTGAGCCAGGGCGTCGAGCAGGTGGAAGATACCGGTCGCCATCTGGACAACATCGCGCGGCTGGCGGCGGGGGTGGAAGAGCAGGTCAGCGAGATTGCCCGGGGCGCCGATACCAACCGCGAGCAGCTCGACAGCCTGTTCCATGCCGTGGAGCAGATGCGCAGCGACCTTGCCGTCAGCGACCAGCAGACCCGGCGCCTGGCCGAGGCTGCGGTACAGATGGAAGGGCAGGCGGAAACCATCAGCGAACGCCTGGCGGTGGTCGGCCTGGATGACTATCACCAGCGCGTCTATGACCTGGCCCGGGAAGGCGCGCGGCGCATTGCCGAGCAGTTCGAAAGTGACCTCGTGCAGCAGCGCATCGGCCTCGACGAGCTGTTCGACCGCCGCTACCAGTTGATTGCCGACACCGAGCCGGCGCGCTATCACACGCGCTTCGACCGTTACACCGACCAGGTGCTTCCGCCGATCCAGGAGTCGCTGCTGCCGCGCCACGACGGCCTGGTGTTCGCCATTGCCTGCACCCAGGAAGGTTATGTACCGACCCACAACCAGGCGTTCTCCCAACCGCTGACCGGCGATCCGCAGGTGGACAACCTGCACAACCGCAGCAAGCGCAAGTTCGCTGACCGCACCGGCATTCGCTGCGGCAGCCATCAGCAGCCCTTGCTGTTGCAGACCTACACCCGCGACACCGGCGAATTGATGCATGACCTGTCGGTGCCGATCATGGTCCAGGGCCGGCATTGGGGAGGCTTGCGCCTGGGCTACCGGCCGGAGCAGGCGCCGCCCCAGCGCAAGGCCTGAGGCGCCTGTGGTGTTGCCGATTGTTGTGAATGCTGCAAGGCAGCTGTGCAGGATCGGGCTATTACCCGTCTCGGAAATTGAATTAGTATGCTGATGTCGTTAGGAGGCTAACTAATTGTTCGAGGTTCTCCATGCACAGCAAGGTTGATGTGGCGGTGATGATCGGCAGCGGTGTTCCCACTGCGCTGCGGGCCCAGGGACGTAAGGCGTGCTGGGTAGTATTGGTCAATGGCGAGCGGCGAGGCACCGCGTTCGCCAGTCGCGCCGAGGCCGAGGAATGTCGCCAGGCCTGGCAGGCACAACTGGCGGGCGGGCGTGCCGGCCGCCAGGTTTTTCAGTATTCGGCTTGAGGCGTGCGCCGTCAGGCATCCAGGGCGCCCTGGTCGATGGCCTGCTTGAGGGCCCTGGCCGAAGCCTTGGCTGCGGCAGCGGCATCTTCCGGGGTCTTGAACCAGCGGTCGCGTTCCACCTGGTGGAAGGTGATGTGTTTGAGGGGGGGCTTGGTGCGCATGGCGATCACTGCCTGAAATTCGCCACGGACCTCTCTGCACTCGCCGCGAATGAAAAACTCGCCAATATCCAGTTCAGTCATTTCCAGCTCTCCGTTGAAGATGAGTGAGTGCTTGAATTCGCACTGGGTGCGCGTTCAATCCGCGGCGGAGTATGGCAGTTGCAGGCCGCTGGCGGGCTGAGTTAGGTCAGCTGGAACTACTGTAGAGACTTATCTTGCGATTCAAACTGAAACTTCTGATGCTGATTGGGGTAAATACGGGACTCTGTTTTCCAGCATACCGGCTAGAATACCGGGCGCTCGTACAGCGCCCCTGACCACATTGTCGGCTTGTTGTTGAACAGCCTGCTTGGGTCTACAGTCCGGGGCAGGTCGCTTTAAATAGTCGAAATACACAAAGTTGCTCTAGAATTGCCTTCGCAACCCGAAGTGGCAGCCGATCCGGGCCATCATGATCAGGGTGTATCCGGCCTCCTGGCCTGTTTACGCACCCGCCCCGGACCATGCCCAGCCACGTTTTGCAGGGTGTCAGAGCCTACTCCACAAGACTTCGACAGGTGCCGCAAGCCAGGGCGAATTGCCCGTTGCCCAGCGCCTGGACCGAGAGTCGCGGGCCTGCTTGAGTGTTGTTTCGGGTAAAGAGTCAGGGTGTTCACGCCGTCATGGCGTTTTTTTCGTGGCGCTTTTTTTTCAGGCGACACCATTTTGAGTATCGGGGAGTGTTCCTTGGCAGTAAGTAATCTTGAAATGCATGCACTGTTCGTCTTGGGTGATTTGCGCGCCAAGCTGGTCAAGCAGTTCCAATCTCGTTTTGTCTACATCACCGAGCAATCCGCCGAAGGCATCTATATCGCCGAGATCGACACCGAGACCGCGCTGGTGGTGGATGACAAGCCGCGCCTGGAACTCAAGGTCGGCGATCATTTCCGCGCCGCAGTGTTGCCCAGCCGTGAAGGCGGCAAGCTGGAGATCCGCTTTCGCGAGATCAAGCTCACGGTCTACGGCCTGGGCGACTATGCCTTTGTCAGCAGCCCGCAGGGCCAGGGCATCGTGTTCAAGGAAGGCCAGTCGGTGGTGATGGTGTTTGCCGCCAACGAGCAATTGAGCGAAGGCGTGAGCAAGACCCTCAAGGCGGCCAGTGCCAAGGCCGCCAAGTTCCGCAAGGGCGAACTGGTGAGCTTCAAGGCCAGCGAGTGATGGACCAGAGTCGCGCCGAGTTTCACCAGCAGCACCAGGCGGCGGCCTGCGCCGAGGCCCAGCGCCTGTATGCCGAGAAAGCCATATTGCAAGGGGCTTGGCTGAACTGGGTGGCGGCCCAACTGTACAACCTGCGTCCGGCGGCCTACGCCAGCATGGTGCGCCGCGAGCTGCAACGCTTGCAGGAACAGGCGCAGCCATAAGCACCGAGCCGCGCATCACCCGCGGTGGAAAACCGGGAACCTCGACTACAGTCAGTTGACTTAATGCTTCAGGGGCCGTGCGCATTGGCTCCCTTGGCCCTGGTCCTGACCCCAAGAGGTGAACCATGAAAGGTTTTCGAGCGCTGCTGTGCAGCAGCCTGCTGACCCTGGCTGCGCTGGGCGCGCCGCCCCTGAACGCGGCCCCGGCGCCGATCCACTTCGCCGACCTGAACTGGGAAAGTGGCGGCCTGATTACCGAGATCCTGCGGCTGGTGGTGGAAAACGGCTACGGCCTGCCCACCGACACCTTGCCCGGTACCACCATCACCCTGGAAACCGCCCTGGCCAACAACGATATCCAGGTGATCGGCGAAGAGTGGGCCGGACGCAGCCCGGTATGGGTCAAGGCCGAGGCCGCAGGCAAGGTGCTGGCCCTGGGCGATACGGTCAAGGGCGCCACTGAAGGCTGGTGGGTGCCGGAGTACGTGATCAAGGGCGACCCGGCCAAGGGCCTCAAGCCCCTGGCGCCGGACTTGCGCAGCGTTACCGACCTGGCCCGCTACAAGGCGCTGTTCAAGGATCCGGAAAGCCCGGACAAGGGCCGCTTTCTCAACAGCCCGATTGGCTGGACCTCGGAAATCGTCAATCAGCAGAAGCTCAAGGCCTATGGCCTGGACGCCAGCTACGTGAACTTTCGCAGCGGTTCCGGCGCGGCCCTGGATGCCGAGATCAGCTCGGCAATCCGCCGTGGCCAGCCGATCCTCTTCTACTACTGGTCGCCCACGCCCTTGCTCGGGCGCTTCAAGCTGGTGCAACTGGAAGAACCGCCGTTCGATGCCGAGGCCTGGAAGACCCTCACCGATGCCGAGAATCCCAACCCGCGGCCCAGCCGTTCCCTGGCCTCGAAGCTGTCGATCGGCGTGTCGGCGCCGTTCCACCGGCAATACCCGCAACTGGTGGACTTCTTCAGCAAGGTCGACCTGCCCATCGAACCCTTGAACCGCGCCCTGGCGCAGATGAGCGAAAGCCACAGCGCGCCCCGCGATGCGGCCCGGGATTTTCTCAAACAGCACCCGCAGGTCTGGCGCCCCTGGCTGCCCGCTGAAGTGGCCGACAAGGTCGCCGCCAGCCTCCCGTAGAAGCCGGCTTGCCGGCGAAGGGGCCCTTGAACCTTGCGCAAGGCTTACGGACGCCTTCGCGGGCAAGCCCGCTCCTACGGGTGGTGGTGTGCAGTGTTCTATTGTAGGAGCCGGCTTGCCGGCGAAGAGGCCCTCAAGCCTTGCATCGCCCTTGCAGACGCCTTCGCTGGCAAGCCGGCTACACAAGCCAGCGGGCCGGATGGCTCAGAAACGCGTTTGCACGGCCAGCTCGAAGCTCCGCGGCTGGCCCAGGTAGTAGGCCGGCGAGACATGGGCGAACTGGCCGTAGACCTGGTTGGTCAGGTTGCGCACCCGACCGGTCAGGGTGGTGTGGCTGTCCACCTGGAAGCGCAAAAAGCTGCCGTACAGAGTGTAGGCGGGCAGGGTCAGGGTGTTGGCGTTGTCGGCGTACACCGCGGCCACGTAGCGTGCATCCACCCCGGCCTGCCAGCTCGGGGCCAGGTCATAGGTCAGCCACAGGTTGGCCACGCGCTGCGGCACGTTGGTCGGGGTATTGCCCTTGCGTGACACCACCGCGCCACTGGCGATCTTCTCGTTGAACTCGCCGTACTCGGCGTCCACCCAGGCAAAGTTGCCTTCGGCCAGCAGCTTCGGGGTGATGCGCAGCGAACTGGCCAGCTCGATGCCTTTGGACGTCTGTTGGCCCACCGGAATGCTGTTGGCCGGGTCCAGGGGGTCGGTCACGGCAAAGTCCTTGCGTTCGATGCGGTAGGCGGCGAGGGTCGCCGAGCCACGACCTTGCAGGTAGTCGAACTTGCTGCCCACTTCCCATTGCTTGCCGGTGGACACCTCGAAGTTCTGGGTGCCGCTGGGCTGCTCGGCGGCGGTGCTGTACTGCACATAGACATTGGCGCTGGGCAGGAACTGCCAGGTCAGGCCCAGGCGCCCGGTGACCGGCTCCCAGCTGCGCTTGAGGTGCCGCGGGTTGCTGCTGGTGATTGCCCGATGATTGGTGACGTCCAGGTCGATGGCGTCGTAGCGCAGGCCGCTGAGCAGGGACAGCTCATCGGTCAGGGCCAGGCGGTTCTCGACGAACAGGGCGCGGGTGGTGACCTGGTTGGTCTTGTCCTTGACCCAGGCCTGGCGGGTGCCCGGCAGGTCATAGAAATACCCGGGCGAGAAGCTGCCGGGGTCGACACTGTTGCTGGCCGGCACATTCCATGGCGAGTTGGTGGTGCTGTTGACCTTGTACTCCAAGCCTGCGGACCAGGTGGTGTCGAGGCCGAACAGCCGGTCATCGTGGCGCAGTTCGAACTGATTGCCGTCCTGCTGGCCCTGGTGCCGTACCAGGTAGGCCGTGGAGCGCTTCACCCGGCTGTTGTCGGCGTTGTACTGGTAGGTTTCCAGGTTGCGGTAGTCGCGCTGGCTGTCCAGGTGATAGAGGGTATTGCGCAGGCTGGTGCTGGGGTTGATCCGGTAGTCGATGATCGAGCGCAGCCACTGCGTGCGCTGTTCATACAGGCCATCGGCAACGTTGTAGTTGTTGAAACGGTTGTGCCGGTCGATCTTGAGCTCGCCGGCCTTGGGGTTAAGCACCGGGGTGCCCCAATAGGGGCTGTCCTCGTGCTCGTCCTGATACTCCAGGGCCAGGGTGTGTGACAGGTCCGGGGTCAGGTCGCTGAGCAGGGAGAAGGCCAGGCTCCAGGCATCCCGTTGCTGACGGTCGATATAGCCGTTGCTGGTGTTGTGGCTGACGTCGAAGCGCGCGTAGTGCTGCACCTCGGCGCCGGCCGGGCTGAGGGCGTGGTTGACCCCGAAGGCGGTCTGGGTGGTGTCGAAGCTGCCATAGCCGAGCAGGGCCTCGGCGGCCTGTTCACGCCGGTCGGCGAGCTTGGTCACGTAGTTCAGCGAACCGCCCACGGAACCGGCGCCATTGATCAGCGATGAAGGGCCGCCCACCAGCTCCACCCGGTCGTAGATCCAGGCGTCCACCGGGCGCGCCAGGCCGGTGGCGACATTGATACCGTTGAACATCTGGGTGATCTGGCTGCTGGTGAAGCCGCGGTAGGAGACGAAACCGCCGAACCCCGGCGGCGCACTGGCATTGACCCCGGGCAGGGCATTGGCGGCCTCCTGGAAGGTGCGCGCGCCGCGTCGTTCGAGGTCCTGGCGGCTGGCCACGGCCACCGAGGCCGGGGTTTCACGCACACTCAGGCCCAGGCGCGAGGCCATGCCGCTAGACTGGTCCAGGGCCAGGCCGGGCTCGGCCTCGGGTTCTTCGGCGCCAATGGTGGTAGGGCTCAGCTCCACGCCGGGGGTGCTCCAGGCCGTGAACGACAGGCAGGCCAACAGGCTCGCCAGCAAAGGAAGGTGTTTCATAGGTACATCCTGAATTCTTGACTAGGAAAAGACCCACGACAGCGCGCCGCGTGTTGGCGCAGTGGGCAGGTTGGGCAGGGCAAGAATCAGGCGAGCGGCGGGGCTCGGGTATGGGCGCTGGGCCAGAAGTCGCGGGAGGGCAGGGTGAGGTGCGGCAGGGGCGCCAGTGGCGGCGCCTGGGGCTGCGGCAAGAGCACCAGGTTGAGGCTGGAGTTGAGCGCCGGGCCCATGCCACCGGTGGAGCACAAGGGGCAGCCGAAGGCCTTGGCCAGGGTCGGCAGGGAGTCCTGTTCGGCGGGGTTCTGCTGGGGCGCCTGGGTGTTGGCAATGACGCTGCAGAACTGCCCGCCGATGCCATTGAGCTGCAGGCCGAGCATCTGCCCATGGCCGATGCTGCAGGCGAACACATTGAACAGGACGCAGCAGTAGAGCATCCAGGCAATGAGCGAGCGATCGGCGCGGGCGAATTTCATGGGCCGGCACTTTATCACCGAAGCTGACGAACGCACTTACAAAAATCGCCAATCGGGTCCATTCTCTTGACGACTTTTTTACACGGACGTCTAGACATGAACCTTCTGCTCGCACGGGGAGTTGCCGGCAGCTTCCTGTTGATCAGCCTGATCCACCTGTACTGGGCCGCTGGCGGCAAGCGCGGCAGCGAAGCGGTGATTCCCCAGGTGCCGGGGCCCAGGCCCGGCCAGCGCCGACCGGCGTTCCAGCCACCGGCCCTGGCCACCTTGCTGGTGGCGGTGGGCCTGCTGCTGGTGGCCATGCTGGTGTGCCTGCGGGTCGGGCTCTACCTGCCCAGCGTGAGCCACCCGTCGTTGCAGTGGGTGATCAGCGCCATCGCCCTGCTGATGTTCGCCCGGGCCATTGGCGACTCCGAGCTGGTGGGCTTCTTCAAGGAAGTGCACGGCTCGACATTCGCCCGGCTCGACACCCTGTTCTATTCACCCCTGTGCGTGGTGCTGGGTGCCGGCCTGCTGGTGCTGGCCTGGGCCTGAACCCCAGGCTGGCCTCAGTTGCCGTTCTCGCTGCGCTTGCTGCTGACCTCTGCCGGCACATCGTCGCCGGCCATGCGCTTGCGAAACAGTGCCGCCCGGGCCAGCAGCAGGGTGGTTACCGGCACGGTGATCGACAGCAGGATGGGAATCAGCCAGGCATGCAGCACCGGCCCCGACTTGAGCGTGGAGAAGTACAGGATCGAGGCCAGGGCCACGCTCCATGAACCCAGGGTCGAGGCCAGCGCGGGCGGGTGCATGCGCTGGAAATAGCTGGGCATGCGCAGGATGCCCAGGGCGCCGATCAGGGCGAACAGGCTGCTGATCAGCAGCAATAGGGCCACCAGCACCTCGACCCACAACGGCAATGCTTCCAGGGTCATTCGATCACCTCGCCACGCAGGAGGAATTTGGCCAGGGCAAAGGAGCCGACAAAGCCGAACAGGGCGATCAGCAGCGCCGCCTCGAAATAGGTATCGCTGGCGTAGCGGATGCCCAGCACCAGCATCATCAGCATCGCCAGGATATACAGGTAGTCCAGGGCCAGTACCCGGTCCTGGGCCGAGGGCCCGCGAAACAGGCGCACCAGGGTCAGCACCATGGCCAGGGAAAAGATGAACAGGCTCAGCACAATGGCATTGCTCAGCAGCGGGCTCATTCGAAAATCTCCATCAGCGGGCGTTCGTAGGTCGCCTTGAAGTGCTGGATGAATTGCGCCTCGTCCTGTAGATCGAAGACGTGCAGCAAGAGAATGCTGCGATCCAGCGACAGCTCCGACCAGACCGTGCCGGGCACCACCGTGGTGATGGTCGACAGCGCCGCCAGGCCATTGGCGTCGCGCAGGTCCAGGGGGATCTTGACGAAGGCCGAGCGCACCGGCCGCCAGGGATTCCTGAGCACGCCCCAGGCCACCAGCAGGTTGGATACCAGCACATCGCGACCCACCACCAACAGCAGGCGCAGCACCGTGCCGGGGCGGCGGATGCGAATCGGCTGCGGCCGCAGCGGGCGCATCAGCAGTGGCGCGAGAAAGCCCAGCAGGGCCCCCAGCAGCAGGTTGCCGGGGCTTACCGAGAGGTTCAGCAGCAGCCACAGCAGCCACAGCGCCAGGGACAGGAAGGGCGACGGTAACAGGCGCTTCATGGTTGCACCTCCAGCACTTGCGCGGCCTTGGCTTCAGGGCTGAGCACGGTACGGGTGCCAAGCACTGCCATCACATAATGCTCGGGCTGATTGAGGTCGCGGGCGGTGTCCTGGGTCAGGCGCAGCAAGGGCTCGGCCTTGAAAGTCAACAGCACGCAGAGCCCCAGCAGGGCCACGATCGGCACGCATTCCAGGCGCCGCAACAGCGGTGAAGGCCGCTCCGCCGGGCTCCAGAAACGCTGGACGCCCAGGCGCGCAAAGGCGATCAGCGAGGCCAGGCCGGAGAGAATCAGCAGCGCCAGGAAACACCAGGCCGCCGGCGTCACCGGGGTGTCGCTGTTGACGCCCAGGCCTTCGGGGCCGAGCAGCGCGGCAATCAGGTTGAGCTTGCCAATAAAACCCGACAGCGGCGGCATGCCGACAATCAGCAGGGTGCAGGCAATAAAGCTCAGGCCGAGGAAGGCCATGGTCCAGGGAATCACCTGGCCCACCACCACCTTCTGCTCATCGTCGAGGTTGCTGCCCCGGGTCGGTGGCGGCGGCTCCTGCGGGCGTGGCAAGGCCTCACCTTCATCCTCCAGCGGCACTTCGGTGGCCGAGCGCGAGCGCTCGATCAGCTCTGCCAGGAGGAACAGCGCGCAGAGCGCCAGGGTCGAGCTGAACAGGTAGAACAGCGCCGCGCCGGTCAGCGCCGGCTGGGCGAAACCGGTGACCGCCAGGAGGATGCCCGCCGACACCAGGATGCTCAGGCTGGCCATGCGTTCCAGGCGTTGCGCGGCGAGAATCGCCAGGGCCGCGCAGGCCATGGTGGCCAGGCCGCCATACACCAGCCACTGGCCACCGAAATACGCCGAGGCCCCGGCCTGCCCGGAGAACAGCAGGGTCCACAGGCGCAGCACGGTGTACACGCCGACCTTGGTCATGATGGCGAACAGCGCCGCCACCGGGGCACTGGCCGAGGAATAGGCCGGCACCAGCCAGAAGTTCAGCGGCCACATCCCGGCCTTGGCCAGGAAGGCGATGGCCAGGATCGCCGCGCCGGCATGCAGCAGGCCGCGGTCGGCTTCCGGCACCAGGGGAATCTTCAGCGCCAGGTCGGCCATGTTCAGGGTGCCGGTAACCCCGTAGATCATCGCCGTGCCAATCAGGAACAGCGACGAGGCCAGCAGGTTGATGGTGATGTAGTGCAGCCCCGAGGACACCCGCGCGCGCCCCGAGCCATGCAGCATCAGGCCGTAGGACGCCGCCAGCAGCACCTCGAAGAACACGAACAGGTTGAACAGGTCGGCGGTCAGGAAGGCTCCGTAGAGGCCCATCAGCTGGATCTGGAACAGCGCATGGAAACTGGCCCCGGCGCCGTCCCAGCGGGCCATGGCGAACAGCAGCGCGCTGACCCCGACGATGCCGGTGAGCACCAGCATCAGTGCCGACAGCCGATCCACCACCAGCACGATGCCGAAGGGCACCTGCCAGTTGCTCGGCAGGTACACGCCAAAGGAGCCGGTGGCGCCCTGGGCCTGGGTCCAGTACAGCAGGTAGCAGGCCAGGGCCAGCCCCAGCAGGCTGGAGAACAGGTTGAGGCGGGCCTTGAGCGGCCGGTGTTTTTCCCCCAGCAGCAGGAGGATGGCCGCGGTCAGCAGCGGCAGCAGGATCGGGGCGACTATCAGGTGCGACAACAGACTCATTCCTTGGGCTCCCGGCCGTCCACATGGTCGGTGCCGGTCAGGCCCCGGGACGCCAGCAGCACCACCAAAAACAGCGCGGTCATGGCGAAGCTGATGACGATGGCGGTGAGCACCAGCGCCTGGGGCAGCGGGTCGGTGTAGTGCAGCAGGTCCTGGGGCACGCCGTCCTTGACGATTGGCTCCTTGCCGATAAACAGGCTGCCCATGCTGAAGATGAACAGGTTGACCGCGTAGGACAGCAAGCACAGGCCCATCACCACCTGGAAGGTCCGCGGGCGCAATACCAGCCAGACGCCGGAAGCGGCGAGCACGCCAATGGCGATTGCAATGACTTCTTCCATCAGCTGGCTCCGCTCTTGATCAGGGATTTGGCCTGGTTGGCCGGTTTGTGCGCCCGTACCGACTGGTGCGCCAGGGCCGTGAGGATCAGCAAGGTGGCACCCACCACCACCGCGTACACGCCGATGTCGAAGAACAGCGCGCTGGCGATATGGATATCACCGAACAGCGGCAGGTCCAGGTGCACCGTGTGGGTGGTGAGGAAGGGGTAGCCCCAGGCCAAGGCGCCGAGGCCGGTGGCCAGGGCGAACAGCAGCCCGGTGCCCATCCAGCGCAGCGGTCGCAGGCTCATCTGCGCCTCGACCCACTGGGTGCCGGCCACCATGTACTGGAGGATAAAGGCCACCGACATCACCAGCCCGGCAACGAAGCCGCCGCCCGGCAGGTTGTGCCCGCGCATGAACAGGTAGAAGGACACCACCAGGGCAATCGGCAGCAGCAGGCGCACCAGCACCGCCGGCACCATCATGAAGCCCAGGGCGGTATCGCTGGCCTGGCGCGGGTTGACCAGGTCGGTGACCACGTCCGGCGCCAGCAGCCGCTGTTGCGCCGGCAACTGCATGCTTTCCTTGGGCGGGCGGAAGCGCCGCAGCAGGGCGAACACGGTCAGGGCCACCGCCGCCAGCACGGTGATCTCGCCCAGGGTGTCGAAGCTTCGGAAGTCCACCAGGGTCACGTTGACCACATTGGTGCCGCCGCCTTCGGGCAGGGCGCGGCTCAGGTAGAACGAGGAAATATCGTTGGGGGTCGGCCGGGTCAGCATGGCGTAGGACAGCACCGCCATGCCCAGGCCCACGCCAATCGACAGGCACAGGTCGCGCAGGCGGCGAATGCGTGCCTTGGGCAGGCTGCTGGGCAGTGGCGACACTTCCTCGATCCGCCGTGGCAGCCAGCGCAGGCCGAGGAGGATCAGCACCGTGGTCACCACTTCCACCACCAACTGGGTCAGGGCCAGGTCGGGGGCGGAGAACCAGACGAAGGTCACGCAGGTCATCAAGCCGCAGACGCTGACCATGGTCAGGGCCGCCAGACGGTGGTACTTGGCTTGCCAGGCGGCGCCCAGGGCGCAGGCAATGGCCAGCAGCCAGAAGGTCACGAAGACGATGGAGCCGGGGATCTTCGGCCGATCGCCCCAGCTCAGCGGGCTGTAGAGCATGGGGATCAGCCCGGCGATCACCGCCGCCAGCACCAGCACGAACAGCTGGGTCTGCAGGCGCCGGGTGCTCAGCCGGCGTTCCAGGTTGCGCGCCAGGCGCGTCAGGCTCACCAGGCTGCGCTCGAACAGGCGCTTGCCATTGAGCCGGCCCACCCCCGGCGGATAGGCGAAGCGCCCGGCCACCAGCGGCTTGCGCAGCAGCAGGTAAAGCACGATGCCGGCGCTCATGGCGATCAGGCTCATGATCATCGGCGCGTTGAGGCCGTGCCAGATCGCCAGGCTGTACTCGGGCAGGGTGCCGCCCACCACCGGCAGCGCTGCGGCGGCCAGCAGCGGGCCAATGATCTGCGCCGGGAACATGCCCACCAGCAGGCAGGTGAACACCAAGAGTTCAACCGGCGCACGCATCCAGCGCGGTGGCTCGTGGGGCGTGTGCGGCAGGTCGGTGGCCGGCTCGCCGAAGAACACGTCGACGGTGAAGCGCAGGGCATAGGCCACGCTGAAGGTACCGGCGATGGTGGCGATCACCGGCAGCGCGGTTTCCACCCAGGCGCTGGAATTGATGAACACCGTCTCGGCGAAGAACATCTCCTTGGACAGGAAACCGTTGAGCAACGGCACCCCGGCCATGGAGGCGCTGGCCACCATGGCCAGGGTCGCGGTGTAGGGCATCAGCTTGATCAGGCCGTTGAGCTTGCGGATATCCCGGCTGCCGCTCTCATGGTCGATGATCCCCGCGGCCATGAACAGCGAGGCCTTGAAGGTGGCGTGGTTGAGAATGTGGAACACCGCGGCCACCGCCGCCAGCGGGCTGTTCAGGCCCAGCAGCAGGGTGATCAGCCCCAGGTGGCTGATGGTGGAGTAGGCCAGCAGGCCCTTGAGGTCGTTCTGGAACATCGCGCAGTAGGCGCCCAGCACCAGGGTGCAGGCACCGGCGCCGCTGACGATCCAGAACCATTGCTCGCTGCCGGACAGCGCCGGCCACAGGCGGGCCAGGAGGAATACCCCGGCCTTGACCATGGTCGCCGAGTGCAGGTAGGCCGACACCGGGGTCGGCGCGGCCATGGCGTGGGGCAGCCAGAAGTGGAAGGGAAACTGTGCGCTTTTGCTCAGGGCGCCGAGCAGAATCAACGGAAGCAGGATGGGGTAGAGGGCGTGGGCCTTGATCTTGTCACCGGCAGCTAGCACCTGGTCCAGGTCGTAGCTGCCGACCACATGGCCGAGCAGCATGACCCCCGCCAGCAGGCACAAGCCGCCGGCACCGGTGACCATCAGCGCCATGTAGGCGCCGCGTCGGGCATCGGCGCGGTGGTGCCAGTAGCCGATCAGCAGGAAGGAGAACAGGCTGGTCAGTTCCCAGAAGAACACGATCTGGATCAGGTTGCCGGAGATCACCAGGCCGAGCATGGCCCCCATGAACGCCAGGAAGAAGGCGAAGAAGCGTGGCACCGGGTCTTGTGCCGACATGTAATAGCGCGCATACAGCGACACCAGCGTGCCAATGCCCAGCACCAGCAGCGAGAACAGCCAGGCGAAGCCGTCCAGGCGCAGCACGAAATTCAGCCCCAGGCTCGGCAGCCAGGCATACTCCTCGCGGATCACCCCGCCATCGGCGATCTGCGGGTAGAGCAGGGCCACCTGGACAGTGCCCACCAGGGCCAGCAGACCGGCCAGCAGGGATTCGCTGTTGCGAGCGTTGTGCGGCAAGACGGCCGCGATACAGCTGCCTATGAACGGCAGAAGCAGTAGAACTATCAGGGACATAGGCTTCTAATCTGCGGAAAAGTATGACGCATAATACGTGCCAGGCCCTTGATCACCAACCGCCAGGCGCGGCCAGATCGCCATAAGAAATGTTACATGCGCTTTCAAAGGTAGGAGACAAACACCCACTGCGCCCGTTCTCCGGGAGCTGTGGGGCCAATGTCTTGCACACACAACCCGGACCAGGATCGACACGGATGCCCTCGCTTCATGCCCCGACACCCAGGCGCTGGCTGCGCCACGCTGTTTTCGCACTGCTGTACATGGCCCTGGGAGCGCTCCTGGGGATTGCCCTGGAGCACCTCTATCCATCGCCCCAGAACATGCTCAGTACCCGCCAGGCGCTGGTGATCGAGGGGCCGCCAGACGACGCGCAGACCTACCGCCTGCCGCCGGGCACCGTGCTCTATTTCGACCGCGCCTTCCCGGAGGGGCATGTGCGTTACCGCGCCTATTTCAACTACCGAGGGGTGCCGGAACACGATCCGGTGCCCCTTGAATCCAAGCACCAGGGCTCGCTGATTGCCCCAACCTGGCTTTACGCCCCCGAAGACGCTCCCCTGTAGGGGAAAAGGGTTCAGGACTTCGCCGCTTCGCCGGGCGGTTGTGCCGTTTCTGCCGGCGCCTGGCCCTTGGGTTTCCACTCGCTGATGATCACCGCGAGTACGATCAAGGCGCCACCCAGCAGCGCCAGGCCCGGCAGGCGTTCCCCGGCGATGCGCCCGACAATCCCGGCCCACACCGGTTCACCGGCATAGATCAGGGTGGCGCGAGTCGGCGAAACGCTTTTCTGCGCCCAGTTCATCGCCAGCTGTATCGCCGCGCTGGCCGCCCCCAGGCCCAGGGCGCTGGCCAGCAGCAACCAGGAGAACCCCGGCAGCGCTTCACCGGTCGGCAGCACCATGGCAAAGGCCAGCAGCGAGGTGACCGCCAGTTGCACCACCGTGACCCGACGCACATCCACCTTGCCGCCAAAACTGCTGATCAGGATGATTTCGGCGGCAATCGCCAGGGTGCTGATCAAGGTGGCAATTTCCCCAGGGCTGAAATCCAGGGAGGCGCCGTTGGGGCCGGACAACAGCATCAACCCGGTGAACGCCAGCATGATGCCGATACTCGGCAGCAATCCCGGGCGCTTGCCCATGAACAGCCATTGCAGCAGCGGCACGAAGGGCACATACAAGGCAGTGATAAACGCCGACTGGCTGCTGGGAATGCTCTGCAGGCCAACGGTCTGCAGGCCGTAGCCGAGCATGATGGCGGTGCCGATAAAACTGCCCGCGCGCAATTCGAACAAGGTCAGGCCGCGCAGGTGGCGCAGGGAAAACAGGGCGACCAGGCACGCCGCCGCGGCAAATCGCAGGCCGACGAAAAACATCGGCCCGCTGACGCTCATGGCGTTTTGTACCAAGAGAAAGGTGCCGCCCCAGATCATGGTAATCAGCACCAGCACGGCTTCGGCTTTGCTCAATTTGAAGATGTGTTTGCGAGAGGGCGTCGCGGTCATGGCCTTGCGTGCTACCTGGGAGGGACGCACAATGCGCCGGAAGTTGGGCAGTATACTGCGCAGACCCCAAGAGCGAGCAATATAGTGCACAAAGACCACCACCAGCGGGCCTCGGTCCTGCAACACGTGAGCCTCAACGTACGTCGCCTGCGCCTGGCCGCCGGCCTGAGCCAGAGCGCCCTGGCGGAAAAGTCCGGGGTCAGCAGGCGCATGCTGGTGGCCATCGAGGCGGGGGAGAAGAACGTCAGCCTGGGGACCCTGGACCGGGTGGCCGAAGCCCTGGGCCTGGCCTTCAGCGACCTGGTGCAGGCGCCGGATGCCCGCGACCCCGGGCGCATCAATGAGCTGGCCTGGGCCGGCGAAATCCCCGGCAGCCGGGCCATGCTCCTGGCCAGGGCCGCGGCGACCCGGGAAGTGGAGCTCTGGGAGTGGCGCCTGGAACCTGGGGAAACCTATCACAGCGAATGCGACACCGAAGGCTGGAGCGAGCAGATCTACGTATTCGAAGGCTGCCTCACGGTGTTTTTCGGCGACCGCGAACAGCGCCTGGAATGCGGCGACTTCTTTGTCTTCGCCAGCCATGTGCCCCATGGCTACCGCAATGATGGGCCGCAGGCCACGCGCTTTGTGCGCAATGTGGTGTTCTGAACCCGGGCCCTGGCGACAAGGGTTTGCCGGGCGATAGCAATGGGCTTTCTGCTGGTCGGGCAAGCGATTAATCTGACGCCCGAACATGCGCTTGCCAGATCGCCTGCACAGGCTCTGGCCGACCCCCTATCGACAGTGAGCATTGCATGAGTCAACCCCCAGCCCCACAGCTAACCCCTGCCACCCGTGATGCCGAGATCCTGATTGTTGGCGGCGGCCTCAGCGGCGCCTTGCTGGCCGCGCAACTGCTGCGCCTGCCGGGGCAGCGGCGGATCCTGGTGATCGAGCCGCGCAGCGAGCTGGGGCGTGGCGAGGCCTACAGCGCGGTGGAACTGGGTCATACCCTAAACGGCAATGCCGCGCGGATGAGCGTCGACCCGGACAACGCCGACGACCTGACGCAATGGCTGACCCAGCATATAGCCGGGGGCGGCTGGCCCGAGTCGAAATGCCAGCCTGTGCCGATCAGCGAGCTGTTTCCACCCCGGGGGCTGTTTGGCGGCTATGTCCAGCAGCGCCTGGCCGAGGCCCAAGCCCGGGGCCGGCAGTGGGGCTCCTCGGTCATGCATGTGCGGGCCGAGGCCGTGGACCTGGAGTCATTCACCGACGGGGTGCTGCTGACCCTCGACGACGGCCGGCAGCTGCGCGGGGCCCATGGCGTGCTGGCCACCGGCATGTTCCCGGCGGCGCGCACGGCGCAGATCCAGTCCAGCGGGCTTAACGCTGCCGCCCTCGACCCCTGGGACGTGCAAGCCATGAGCCGGCTCGATCCGGCGGCAACGGTGCTGATCATCGGCTCCGGGCTGACCATGGTGGATGCCGTGGTGTCCCTGGAGCAGGCCGGGCATCGCGGCCCGATCGAGGTGTTCTCTCGCCACGGGCTGCTGCCCCATGTGCGTCGCCAGCCGCCGGCCTGGGAGGATTTCCTCGGCGCCGACCCGAGCCTGCGCAGCCCCCGACAACTGCTCCGGGAAGTGCGTCGCCAGTGCCAGGCGGCGTTGGATCAGGGCATCGACTGGCAGGCGCCGCTGGACACCGTGCGGGTGCATATCGGCCGGCTCTGGAGCCAGGCCACGGATTTTCAGCGCCGGCAGTTCGTGCGCCATGTGCGGCCCTGGTGGGAAAGCCACCATCACCGTTCGCCGCCCCTGAGCGCCGAGCTGGTGGCGCGTTTGCACGAAGAAGGGCGGCTGCGGGTGCATGCTGCCTCGTACCAGGGGCTGGCGCCGGCAGAGCAGGGGCGCCTGGCCATCCGCATGCGCTACCGCGGCAGCCCGGACAGTGTGCGGGTGCCGGGGGATGCGCTGATCAACTCCAGTGGCATCGAATACGACTGGCGCCGGGTGGCGCGGCCCTTGCCCCGGCAGTTGCTGGCCCGCGGCCTGGTGCAGCCGGGGCCCTTGGCCCTGGGCATCAGCGCCGACCCTGATGGCGCCGTGCACAATGCCCTGGGCCAGGCCAGCACACGGCTGTTCGCCATGGGCCCACCCTTGCGCGGCCTGTGGTGGGAAAGCACCGCAGTCACCGATGTGGCCCTGCAAGCCAAGGCCCTGGCCGCCCGCCTGGCCAACCCAGCCCCGTAGGAGCGGGCTCGCCCGCGAAGGGGCCAGGATGGGTGGCTATAAGGTTACCCAACGCTGCTCCTGGGCGGCCTCCCGAATCGCCGCTGCCAGCCGCTCCACCTCCCAGGCTTCAGCGAAATCCGTGCCGTCCCGGCCCTGGCCGCACAGGGCCAGGAGCAATTCCTGCACCTCCAGGGTCTTGAGCTCGTTGTAGCCCAGCTGATGCCCCGGCGCCGGGCTGAAGGCGGCGTAGCCGGGCAGCTCGGGCCCGGCCAGCAGGCGCTGGAAACCCTTGTGCCCGAGCCGATACAGGCGCAGTTCGTTGAGGCGTTCCTGATCGAAGGCCAGGGTGCCGAGGGTGCCGCTGATCTCGAAGCTCAGGTGGTTCTTGTAGCCGTGCTTGATCCAACTGCTGCTCAGGGTGCCCCGGGCGCCATTGGCAAAGCGCAGCAGGGCGTGGGCCTGGTCGTCCACGGCGATGCTGCGGCGCTCCTGGCTGCCGGGCTGGGTGGGGCGTTGCCGGTGCACGGTCTGCAGATCGGCGCACACCGCCTGCACCGGCCCCATGAGAAAGCGCGCCATGGCCAGCAAGTGGCTGCCCAGGTCGGCCAGGGCGCCACCGGCGTGTTGCGGGTCGCAGCGCCAGGACCAGGGCGAATCCGGGTCGGCCATGAAATCTTCGCTGAACTCGCCCTGGAAACTCAGCAGCTGCCCCAGCTCGCCCTTGCCGATCAGTTCCCGTGCCAGGGCGATCATCGGGTTGTGCTGGTAGTTGTAGCCCACCCGGGTCACCACCCCGGCCGCGCTGGCGGCCTGGTGCATCTGCCGGGCCTGGTCGAGGCTGACCGCCAGGGGCTTTTCGCAATACACCGCCTTGCCCGCTGCCAGCGCCGCCATGGCCATGGGGAAGTGCAGGTGATTGGGGGTGGTGATGGCCACCAGGTCGACCCGGGGGTTGGCGATCAGTTGCTGCCAGTCGCCATGGGCCTGGGCGAAGCCCCAGGCGCCGGCGCAGTGTTCGGCGCGCTGCGGGTCGGCATCGGCCAGGGCCGCCAGGTGCAGGCGCACCGGCAGTTCGAATACCGCGCTGACGCTGCGAAACGCCAGGGCGTGGGCGCGGCCCATAAAGCCGGTGCCGATCAAGCCAATGCCAAGTTCATTCATGGTCGCACCTGCAGAATTATTGTTTTAGGGAAGGCTAGTTATGGAATAAATATTCTTTAATTGCAATTGATGGAATTAAAATTTTGATGGCTTCTGTAGAAGCCGGCTTGCCGGCGAAGAGGGCCGTGAGCACAGTGCGGACCATGCCGACGCCTTCGCTGGCAAGCCAGCTCCTACAGGCAATAAAAAAGGTTCTTCACGGATTACCGGGAAAGACGCTCTTGATCTTCATAAAAAAGAATTCGCTATCCCGGTAACCGTACGCCATCCGTTTGATGACCTTTATTCGATTGTTTATCCCTTCCAGTT